>CAJOLC010000006.1 GCA_905235305.1 uncultured Bacteroidaceae bacterium
ACGAATGAGAATGCTCGTACCTCTATACGAGATTATAATCTGTTAGCGAGGTGAGGAATGATATTTATGGGCAGGATAAATTAATCGCTGAATAGTTACGTGGCGTCAAAATAATCTTAAAATAGGTTAAAAAGCGCTTCGGCAGGTTGCCTTTTGCGACGCATGCAGGTGGATTGACCGACGCAATAGCCTTCGTTGACCGACGCAATAGCATGCGTTGACCCTTCCGGCGTAGTTCCCTGGGCGGTGAAATATGCCGGAATATGCGTTTTTCTACCCTAAAATGCATGTTTTCCCGCTTTTCGTCACTTCGTGGAGACTATATGTGCTTCTGAGTCAGAATGTTACGAAAACCGGCGTTCGTTTTCGAATCGTGGGGTGGGGGTGGGGGCGAGCGATTCCAAACGATTCTCGGCGGGTCGGGAAAATGCAGGGAGTAAGCAGGAACGGCGTTATGGTTTACAAAATGTAACCTTCGGAAAAGTGTAATTTTCTTGCCTCCTGTGACGGATAAATAAAAAAGAAGTTGTACCTTTGCCGCGCCAAAGACGATGATGAAGTACAAAGCAATCATATTCGACCTCGATGGAACCCTGACGGATACGCTCGAGGACCTCTTCCTGAGCATCAATTATGCGTTGCGCTATTGCGGCCTTCCCGAGCGAACCCTCGATGAGGTGCGGCACTTCGTAGGCAATGGCATCAGGAAACTTGTGGAGCGGAGTGTGCCCGAGAACACCTATCCCACGGTAATAGAGAAGTGCTTCGATGCCTTCCGCTCGCATTATATCCTTCACCAGCAGGACCATACCAGGCTCTACCCGGGCATAGCCTTCCTGCTGACGGCGCTGCATGCAAAGGGCTACAAGATGGCAGTCGTGAGCAACAAGATGCAGGCGGGCGTGGACGAACTGGCCGATATGTTCTTCGGCGGAGTAATAGACGTGGCCATAGGCGAGCGCCCCGGAATCCCCATAAAACCGGCTCCGGACATGGTCATGGCTGCCCTGAAGGAGCTGCACACAGAGCCGTCCGAGGCTATCTATGTGGGCGATTCGGACGTCGACCTGCAGACTGCCGCCAATGCCGGCCTGCCTTGCATCTCCGTCCTGTGGGGTTTCCGGAGCCGTAACTTCCTGAAGGCACATGGAGCCACCGTGTTTGCCGAAGAGCCGCAGGACATTCTCCGACTCGTTTAGGACAGCCCCTTCCCAGCCTCCTCCCCGAGGGAGGGAGACGGATAAGCGGGGGGAATGATGAAAATAATAGAAAAAATCCTCAATCTTCATTCGGCAATCTGCGTTTTTTTTCGTACCTTTGCGCCCGAATTTATAGAACACATAATCATAACACCTACAATGAAACGTACAAAGTACATCTTCGTGGCAGCTATCTCTGCCATCGCCCTGAGCTCCTGCAGCAAGCTGGGAAAGCTCACGGACGAGAACTTTACTGTAATCCCCACACCCCTCGAAGTCGTAGGCGGCGAGGTGCCAGCCACCATCAACGGCACTTTCCCCGTCAAATACATGAAGAAGAAGGCCGAAGTCACCGTAACGCCTGTCCTCAAGTATAATGGAGGCGAAGTCATCGGACAGAGCTCAACCTTCCAGGGCGAAAAGGTGGAAGGCAACGGAACTACCATCAGGTACAAGGCCGGAGGCGTCTACACCATGAAAGCCAACTTCACTTACGAGGACGCCATGCTCAATAGCGACCTCTATGCACGCTTCGATGCCAAGCTCGGCAATAAGGTGGTGAGCATCCCGGAGGTTAAGATAGGCTATGGCGTCATAGCAACAAGTCAGCTCCTGAACCGTTGCAGCATGACCGCCTCGACTGCCCCCGACGCCTTCCAACGCATCATCGAGCAGAAACAGGAGGCTAACATCAAGTTCCTCATTAACCAGGCCAACCTCCGTGCCAGCGAGCTGAACACCGTCAGCATCAAGGACCTCGGCAAGATCCTTCGTGAGATAAACGACAACGAAGAGACACGCGCCCTGCAGAACATCGAGGTGAGCGCCTACGCAAGCCCCGATGGCAAGCTCTCTTTCAACGAGAAGCTTGCAGAGAAGAGGCAGGATGTAAGTGCCAACTACCTCAAGGGCGAGCTCAAGAAGATTAAGATGAATGCCGACGTCGACACTAAGTTCACAGCCGAAGACTGGGACGGATTCCAGGAACTCATCAGCAAGAGCAACCTCCAGGACAAGGAAGTCATCATCCGCGTACTCTCCATGTACAAGGATCCCGAAGAGAGGGAACAGCAGATCCGCAACATGAGTGCCGTCTTTACAGACATAAAGGAGAGCATCCTGCCCGAGCTGCGCCGTGCCCGCCTCATCGTCAACTATGAAATCATAGGCAGAAGCGACGACCAGATCATTGCCCAGTTCGGCGAAGACCCCAGCAAGCTCAGCGTGGAAGAACTCGTCTACGGTGCCAACAAGCTCGTGAAGGACGAGAAGACCCGCCAGCAATGGAACGAAACCGTGGCTCAGTACTATCCCAGCGACTATCGCCCCCTCAACAACCTGGCACAGCAAGCTATTGCAAACGGACAGCCAGAGATGGCAGAGACCTACCTGAAGCGTGCTGCAAGCATCAACAAGAATGCACCCGAGGTAAACACGAACCTGGCCCTCCTCGCCCTGAAGAATGGCGACATCGCCACGGCTGAAGGCTATCTCGCAAAGGGTAGCGGCTCCAACACCTTCAAGGAAGTGATGGGCAACCTCAATGTTGCAAAGGGCAACTATGCACAGGCTGCCAGCGACTTGGCTGGCGTGGCAAGCAACAGCGCCGCCCTTGCCCAGATTCTCGCAAAGGATTATACGAGCGCAAAGAACACCTTGTCGAGCATCAAGAATGCTGACGCTACCACAAGTTACCTGCAAGCCATCCTCGCTGCACGCACTGGCGATGCCAGCACGGTTACCAGCGCTTTGGCAAGTGCCATACGTCAGGACCCCTCTCTCGCCGACCGTGCTGCCAACGACTATGAGTTCGTGAAGTATGCAAGCGCAGTAAAGAGCTTGCTCAAATAGGTACTTTAATGAAGAACGAAGAATGAAGAATGAAGAATTTGCTAACGCCCGTAAAGCCTGCTCGATGCTTGTAAGCATGGTTTCTAAAGCGGTAGCAAATTCTTCATTCTTCATTCTTCATTCTTCATGGTTTCTTTTATTCTCCTGTATGGGACACCCTAACGAGGTAAGACTCGAAGGGGAGTTCGCGCACCTGGAGCAGGGAGAATTCTTTATTTATAGCAGCGACGAGGGCCTGGAAAGACTCGATACCCTGCACATTCAGGACGGTGAGTTCTCCTACAGGCTGCCCACCCTCGAGACTGCCACCCTGCATATCCTC
Source organism: uncultured Bacteroidaceae bacterium (assembly GCA_905235305.1). GTDB lineage: Bacteria > Bacteroidota > Bacteroidia > Bacteroidales > Bacteroidaceae > Physcousia. The sequence continues at coordinate 3,373 of CAJOLC010000006.1, forward strand.
TATCCGAACCAGTCTGAGTTGGTCGTCTTTGGCAGTCCCGGGGCAGACATCACTATAGAGGGCGATGCGCAGAACCTCAGCGAAGTGGAGGTCTCAGGCGATGAGGACAACGAGGTCTATACGGAGTTCCGTCTGGGGGCAAACGGCAAATCGCCCGAGGAGACGAGGAGCATCGCCCGCGACTACATTCTGGAGTACCCGACGCTTGCGATGAGCCGTTACCTGTTTGTTACCTATTTCCTTTCAGGCGGGGCAAGTGTTTCACGGAAGGAAGTGACTGAGCTGTACGACAGCCTCAGCCATGCCTGCCCCGACAACCTGGCCATCTCGAGGCTTTCCTCCAATGTCAGGGCCTTCGGCCTGCTGAACGTCGGCAATCCCTTGCCGGACTTTTCCCTCACCCTGAAGCCTGGTCATGGCGGGAACGGGCAGGAGGAGCGCGTCATCAAGAACTCTGACTACAAGGGGAAACACTTGCTCATCATCTTCTGGGCAAGTTGGAAAGGCGGCAGCAAGAGTGCTATCTATCGTGCCCGACGCTTCCGGCGCGAGATGAAAGCAAAGGGGAAGGACATCGAGCTCATCAGTTATTCTCTCAACACAGACGAGCGGGCGCTTTCCAGAATTGAAGAGAATGACACGATAGACTGGCCCAGCTATTGCGACTTCCAGTGCTTTGCCAGTCCGCTCGCACAGAAGTGGGGCATCAGGGAGCTGCCTTACATCCTCCTCGTTACACCCGACGGCCGCATTGCCGCCTCAGGTTCCAGCTGGATAGACGACATTCAAGCGGCAGCAGAAAAACTTTAGTCCGCCAGACAAGCCACAATACCTTATTGCAGGAATACAACCTCCCTGGCTCAAGAAGGCTACTTCCTTGAGCAAAGCATACTACCTTCCCCATGCCGGGAAGGCTGCGGGGGGCACATGCGGAGGCTGGATAAACGACAAGAGCCAACCACTTAATCTAAGTGATTGGCTCTTTCTCAGGTCGGGATGACAAGACTCGAACTTGCGACCTCGCGCCCCCCAGACGTGTGCGCTACCAACTGCGCTACATCCCGTTCCCTAATTTTCTGGGTGCAAAGGTATAACTTTTTTTTGTACCTTCCAAACTTTTTTGTAACTTTGTGCCAAATTTAGCGGAAAATGTAAGCAAGGGATATGATTAAGGTAAAGTCAGGAAGCAGGCTCAGAGGGCGTATCGCATTGCCCGCAAGCAAGAGCATCAGCAATCGCGCATTAATCCTTAACGCACTGAGCCAGAGCGCACAGCTGCCCGACAACCTGTCGGACTGCGACGATACACGCGTGATGATTCGTGCCCTCCAAGATATGCCGGAGGTCATCGACATAGGCGCCGCTGGAACGGCAATGCGGTTCCTGACTGCGTACCTTAGCGTAGTGCCCGGAGAACATACTATCACCGGAACGGAACGAATGAAGCACCGCCCCATCGGCATACTCGTTGATGCGCTCCGCCAACTGGGAGCCACCATCACCTACAAAGGCGAGGAGGGCTTTCCGCCTCTGCACATCGTAGGGCACAAAGGCCTCGACGGCGGCGCCCTCACCGTCCCGGGCGATGTCAGCTCCCAATACGTCTCTGCCCTCCTAATGATTGCCCCCACATTGAAGAAAGGGCTGCGTCTCACGCTGAAGGGAGACATCGCCAGCAGGCCATACCTGAATATGACTATCAGCATGATGCGCGATTTCGGAGCAAAGGTGGAGTGGACGGGCGACAACGTCATAGACGTGCAGCCAGGAAGCTACCTCCAACGCCCTTACCATATCGAAAGCGACTGGAGCGCAGCCAGCTATTGGTATGAGATGACAGCACTTACCGACGACGCAGATGCCGAGGTGGAACTCGTCGGACTGCATCGCGAGAGCCTGCAAGGCGATAGTAAGGTGTGGAAATTGTTTGAAGAGTTGGGAGTCCAGACCAGATACATTGCGGATGCTGAAGGCAAGGAAGTGGTACGGCTCAGAAAAGGTGGCAGCATCACACGCCACTTCTCCTACGACTTCACACATCAGCCTGACCTCGCACAGACGTTTGCAGTCACCTGCTCGATGCTCGGTGTCCCCTTCCGTCTCTATGGTCTCCAAAGCCTCCGGATAAAGGAGACCGACCGCATCGCAGCCCTGCAGAATGAACTGGGTAAGATTGTGCGCCTGGAAGAAAAAGGCGACGAATTGCTTTGGGAAGGCCTCCATGACATAGAAAGCCTCGATATGCCAGCCTGCAAGACATGCGAGTTCGACACCTACGACGACCATCGAATGGCAATGGCATTAGCCCCTGTTTGCCTTCGTACGGCAGGAGAAATACAGATAAACAACCCAGAGGTGGTGAGCAAATCGTACCCTTCCTTCTGGGATGACCTTAGCAAAGCCGGCTTCATAATATGCGGGGAACAGTAGATTCAGGGTGTTGCGGGATGCATGAAGTCTGCGAGAAAGACAGCCTGCGAGCCATAAGGGAAGACATAGAATACTACGAAGACGAGGAACTCGACCGCTTCCGGGGCAGGACGACCTACAGCGAAGAGGAGGTCGAAGAGTTCCGCGAAGTCCTCTATACTATGAGGACAGACGAAGTGACGGGCTGGTTGCGCAGCCTCGAACTGCGCGAGGTCAACCTTCCCGACGAGCTGAAGGACGAAGTTTTGCTCATTGTCGGCGAGCTAAGACAATAAAACCCTTCGCGCGTACGTTATATATAATGGTATGAGCAGGCAAGGATGTCATAAGAAGTGGCTTAGTGCGGGACATTGTGTCCCGATGTTTGTCGTAGCCGGACTCCTGCTGCTCGTGTCTTGCTCCACCAAGAAGAACACGTCAGGCACGCGAGCCTACCATGCACTGACTGCCCACTACAACACGCTCTTTAATGGTCAGCAGGCCTTCCTCGAAGGCTCCGAAGCCCAATACAAAGGCCACAAGGACAACTTCAACGAGGTACTTCCCATGTACATATGCACCAACAAGTTGACAGCTAATATGGGAAAGAGCAACTTCGAGACAGCCATCACGAAGAGCGAAAAGGCAATCAAGGTGCATAGCATCAAGAAGCGTCCCATCATCAAGGGCAACAAGAAACGCACGGAAAAGGAGAAGGAGTTCCTTGCCAGAAAGGAATTCAATCCATACATGTACCATGCCTGGCTCATGATGGCAGATGCCCAGTTCCAGAAAGGCGAGTTCTTCGAAGCAGCCGCCACTTATAATTACATCATACGATTATATAGCACTCAGCCAGACATCGTGTCTGTTGCCAAAGCAAAACTGGCTCGATGCTATGTTGCACTGAACTGGCCTTACGATGCCGAAGACCTTCTGGGCAAGATGAAGCGTGACAGCATCACACGGAAAGGGCAAAAGGAGGTGGACAACACCAAGGCGGGTTACTACATCCTCACGCATCAGTACCAGGAAGCCATTCCCTACCTGAAGAACACCGTCAAGCATACCCATGGCAAGCTCCCTAAAGCTCGGCTCAACTTCCTACTGGCCCAGCTCTATCATGAAACAGGGCGCGACACGATGGCCTACAAAACGCTCTCCAAGGTAATACGCGCCAATCCGCCTTACGAAGTGTCCTTCAACGCGCGCATCATGCAGACTGAGGTCATGCACAAGGGAAAGTTCCGCCAAATGATTGCCCGCTTGAAGAGAATGGCCAAGAGTGACAAGAACAAGGACTACCTTGACAAGGTCTACTATGCCATGGGCAACATCTATCTCAGCAACGAAGATACCACGCATTGCATCTATGCTTGGGAGAAAGGTTTAGAGGAAAGCAAGAAGAATGGCCCGGATAAGGCAACGCTCCTGCTGCATCTGAGCCAGCTTTATTGGGAGCAGGAGAACTACATCGAAGCGGCTCGTACATACAAACTCTGTGTCGGTGCGCTCGACAAAGAACACAACGAGTACAAGGAAACAGAGCGCCGCAGCAAGATACTCTCCGACTTGGAGCCTCACCTAAGCACCATCAAGCTGCAAGACAGCCTGCAGGTGCTGGCCGAAAGCCCGGAGGAAGTCTATCTTGCAGCCATAGACCGCGTCATAGCAGCACTGCGAAAGAAGGAGAAGGAGGAGGCAAAGAAGGCCGCCGCCGCAGGTACCTTGAATCCAAACGCCATGAACAATGGCGCGATGAATAATGCTGCGGGCATGGGAAAGCAATCCGACATGAACCAGACGATGGGCATGATGGGCGGCCAGCAGCAGGGTGATTGGTACTTCTACAACCCCATGACGGTGCGGAACGGCGTGCAGGAGTTCCAGAGGCGTTGGGGAATGCGTGCGAATGAAGACTATTGGCGCATCAGCAACAAGCAGTCTCTGCTGAGGAATAATCCTGAGTTTGCCGATTACAAATATGACGAGGCTGCTGCCGACAGCCTATTCGGAGCTGCCACAAGCACTGCTGCTGCCGATAGTGTTGCCGCTGCCGAGAAGGCACGAAAGGACTCTTTGGGGAACGATCCTCATGAGCGTGAATACTACCTCAAGCAGATTCCTTTCACGGAAGAGCAGATGGCTGAGTCGAATCGTCTGCTTGGCGATGCCCTTTACAATGCAGGTATTCAGGAACAGGAACAGCTTGAGAACTTCCCTCTGGCAGAGAAGACGATGATTCGCTTCCTGAATGACTTCCCCGAGCACGACGGTACGGACAACATCTTCTATCACCTCTTCTTGCTTTATGGCCGCCTTCAGGACCTGGAGGGCGCGGAAGAATATAAGGGATACCTGCTCGAGGACTTCCCCGAAGCTAAGCTTGCTGCCCTGTTGGGCAACCCTAACTACGAGATGATAGCACGCGACGGCAAGCATGTCGAAGACAGTATTTATGCCGAAGCCTATGCTGCATATCAAGGCGAACAGTATAACAAGGTTGAGGAGAACTACCAGTTCAGTACCGACAACTTCCCTGAGGGAACGCACCGAGCACGCATGATGTTCATCCGTGCCATGAGTGCCCTCTACGACGGACAGCGTGATACGTTCATGGTGACGCTTCGCGATGTCGTGCAGAAGTTCCCGAGGGACGAGGTATCGGAGATTGCGTCGGCCATCGTAAAGGGGCTTGACGAGGGCCGACTGCTGATGGACGACCGCTACGATGCAAGCAGCATATGGAGCAGACGCTCCCGCGCCGAGTCGAACGACAGCACGGCAGCGGCTCCGCAGCTTAAGGATAACCGATACGCAGACTTCAACTTCGTCCTTGCCTATCCGACGGGAGGTCTCGACGAGAACATCCTCATCTACGAGATGGCGCACTATAACTTCACGAACTTTATGGCGCGTAACTTCGACATTGAGATTCAGGCGGATGCCGGACTGACCATGATGGTCATCAAAGGCTTCCTTTCCTACGACGAGGTGCACGCTTATGCACAGAAGCTATATGCCGACGACCACATGCGGACAAGGCTGGAGGGCATCAGGACGCTGCTTATCTCCGACGACAACCTCAAGATGATTGGCAAGGAATTCAGCTTCGACGAGTACAAGGAGTTCTATGACGAGCACTTCGCACCGCTCGACGTGCCCGAGGACCTGCGCATTGATACGCCGGCAGACCTTGAGATTCTTGATCCGGACGAGTTGGACAAGAAGGAGGAAGAAGAGAAGCAGCAGGAGGCGACCGACGATGATGACGACTTCCCATTCGGCTGGTAGCACCTGTCCCTCTGCATATCCCGATTATTCCGATAGCATCAGCTAAGACCTATGACTACATATAAACTGCTTTGGGTGGACGATGAGATTGAGCTCCTGAAAGCCCACATCCTCTTCCTCGAAAAGAAGGGTTACCAGGTGGAGACTGTTACGAACGGCTACGACGCACTGGACCGTTGTGCCGAAGAAGCATTCGACCTCATCCTCCTCGACGAGAATATGCCCGGACTGAGCGGCCTCGAGACGCTGACCCGCGTAAAGGAACTGTTGCCGGCCACGCCTGTGGTGATGGTCACGAAGAGCGAGGAGGAGCACATCATGGAGCAGGCCATCGGGGCGAAGATTGCCGACTACCTCATCAAACCCGTGAACCCGACACAAATCCTGCTGACGCTCAAGAAGAACATCCAGCAAAAGGAAATAGTCACAGAGCAGACCCAGTCGGGCTATCAGCAGGACTTCGCGCGCCTGGGGATGCAGATATGCGACGCTTCAAACCTCGAGGAGTGGAAAGATGTCTACAAGAAGCTGACGTATTGGGAGCTTCAGTTGAGCGAGGCAGAGAGCGGAATGCAGGAGATGCTTGCCATGCAGCGGCGCGAGGCCAACTCTGAGTTCGCAAAGTTCATACGCCACAGCTACATGCGTTGGATGGAGAGACCGGACGAGCGTCCTGTTATGAGCCCCGACATATTCAAGAGCACCGTCTTCCCCTTGCTGGACAGGGGCGAGAAGGTCTTCCTTATCGTCATCGACAACTTCCGCTACGACCAGTGGCGCGTCCTGCTCAGCGAGATCGGCGATGCTTTCTCGGTGGACGAGAACCTCTACCTGAGCATCCTGCCCACTGCGACGCAATATGCCCGCAATGCTATTTTCAGCGGCCTCATGCCCAACAGCATCGCCAAGATGTTCCCTGAGCTTTGGGTGGACGAGGACAGTGAGGAGGGCAAGAACCTCAACGAAGAGCCCTTGATCAGGACGCAGCTCGAACGCTATCGCCGTAGGAACACGTTCTCTTATCACAAGATAAACCACTCGAGTGCCGCGGAGAAGTTCGTGCAGCAGGTGCCTCAGTTGCAGAGGAACGACTTGAATGTCGTGGTCATCAACTTCATCGACATGCTCAGTCATGCCCGTACGGAAAGCCTTATGGTACGGGAACTTGCCAGCAACGAGGCGGCTTACCGAAGCATCACACAGAGCTGGCTGCGCCATTCCGCCGTGGCGGACCTCTTCCGGGCCCTGGCTGCACAGGACTGCGTGGTAGTGTTGACCACCGATCATGGCAGCATCCGTTGCTACAACCCAATAAAGGTCATCGGCGACCGCAATACGAATACCAACCTGCGCTACAAGCTTGGGAAGAACCTTTCATACAACCCGAAGGAGGTCTTCGAGATTAAGGAACCGCTTCGTGCAGGCTTGCCCAGCCCCAACATCAGCACGACTTACATCTTCGCGCAGCAGGATAACTTCTTCGCCTATCCCAATAACTACAACTACTACGTCCAGTATTACAAGGACACGTTCCAGCATGGCGGCATCAGCATGGAAGAAATGCTCATCCCTCTGATTACGCTGAGGGGGAAGAAAAGATAAGGAAAAAGAGATGGAAATACAGATAGAGAAACTCGGAGATATCCAGTCGGCAGCACAGAAATTTGCCGATGAAATGGGCGAAAATTGCGTCTTCGCCTTCTATGGTAAGATGGGGGCTGGCAAGACGACCTTCATTAAAGCAATCTGCGAATGCTTGGGCGTGAAGGACGCCGTGGCATCGCCCACCTTCGCCATCGTCAATGAGTATGCCGATGCAGCAGGCGAGCCCATCTATCACTTCGACTTCTATCGCATCAAGAATCTTCAAGAGGCCTGCGACATCGGCTGCGAAGACTACTTCTACAGCGGCTTCCCCTGCTTTATTGAATGGCCCGAGCTCATCGAGGAACTGCTCCCCGACGACACGGTCAGGGTAAGTATCGAGGTAAACGACGACGAGTCGCGGACCGTCACATTATCCTGAGTCGGTCATTGAGTGCTGTTTCGTCACCCGCTCCTTGCCCCTTTCTCCCTTGCTTCTTGCCCCTTTCTCCCTGCCCCCCACTACTATGCCTTGTTTGAACATACATGTATATTCAATTGAACATACATGTACATTCAATTGAATATACATGTATGTTCAAACAACACACTATGCCACGTCTGCTGACGCGGCAGGCTGGAGGGGTGTAAAAAATAGGGTGAAAAGGGTGAGATGAAAGGTTAAAGAATCGTACGGAATTATCCTCAGCCACAAACCACCCCTATGGCAGTGGGCTGACGTACTGCAGTGCGCCATCCGGGGCATGCCATTGCTTCGGCTCAGGCATGCAGGTGCGCCTGTCGGCCCATGACAATGAGCCCCTTTATAACTACAAGTTCATGGATTCCAGATGCGCTTTCAGCATCTCCCTGCTTTGCTCTATGAGGGCAAAGACTTCCTCCTTCTTTTCGGCACGGAGCATGGCGATGCGTGTGTCGCGATAGTTTGGGATGCCCTTGAAAAGCGGGGTGGCAGCCAGATGCCGGCGGACGTGGCGGATGCCGCACAGTTCCGGGTCCTTGCCGAACTTAGCCTTGATGGGGTCTTCCGCCGCGCGGTCTATGCTGATGAGGACTTGCTGCTTGAGGATGTCAACCTTCTCGTCGAGCGTGAGAGGCTGCTCGGGATGGCTGATCTCATGGAATATCCAGGGCCGTCCGAAGGTGGCTCTGCCTATCATCACCGCGTCTACGCCGTACCGCTCGAACGCCTGCTGAGCCTCTTCTGCCGAGGTGATGTCGCCGTTGCCTATGATGGGAATCGTCATCCGAGGGTTGGCCTTGACCAGTCCGATATTCGTCCAGTCCGCCACCCCCGTGTACATCTGGGCTCTGGTCCTGCCGTGGATGGTCAGCGCCATGATGCCGCAGTCCTGAAGCCGCTCGGCAAGGTCGACGATGAAGGGCGTTCCGTCGGGCAGCGTGAGGTGCTTCTCGTCCCAGGCGAGGCGCGTCTTCACCGTGACGGGAGTGCCTGGGACAGCCTCCACGACGGCCCTCGTGATGTCGAGGATGCCAGCGACGTTCTGCAACATGCCTGCTCCGGCACCTTTTCCGGCGACCTTCTTGACGGGACAACCGAAGTTGATGTCGAGCACGTCGGGGTGTGCCTGGTCCACGACAATACGGGCCGCCTCGCGCATCGCCTCGACGTCCTTGCCGTAGATCTGTATTGCGACGGGTCGCTCCTCGGGGCAAATCTGCAGCTTCAGCAGGCTTTTGTTCACCATGCGGACAAGGGCGTCGCTCGACACAAACTCCGAATAGACCATCGCCGCCCCCATCTGTCGGCAAAGCAAACGGAAGCCGATGTCCGTCACATCCTCCATCGGAGCCAACAGCACAGGGCAGTTCCCCAGGTCGATGTTGCCTATCTTCATGCAGATTTCCTCCCCCCTCTTTCGCCGAAGAGAGGGGCACAATTATGGATTATATATTTATGAATTATGAATTGACTGGAATGCCAGGGCGTACATCTTCATTTGCTTGAGCATCGCCCCCAGTCCGTTGCTTCGGGTAGGCGAGAGGTGCTCCCTCAGGCCGATGCTTTCGATGAAGTAGAGGTCGGCATCCAGGATCTCCTGAGGCGTGTGGTCCGAGAGAACCCTCACCAGTAAGGCGACGATTCCTTTGACGATCAGCGCGTCACTCTCTGCACTGAAATGCACCATTCCATCGATTAAATCGGCCTGCAACCACACTCGGCTCTGGCAACCATCTATGAGGTTCTGCTCCGTCTTGTACCGTTCGTCGAGCGGCGCTTGCTCGCTGCCCATGTCGATAAGCAGCTGGTATCGGTCCATCCAGTCGTCGAAGTCGCTGAACTCGGCGATAATCTCGTCTTGTATCTCGTTAATGCTCATTGTAGATCAGTTGTGTTAAGGTTTGCCCGACTGCCTCAAGGACGTTCGGGTCAATGTTGTCTGGCGTGTCCTTCAGCGTGTGCCATGTGGGTCCGAAGCTGCTCGGGCCGTCCTCGAAATACGGGATGATGTCGATGCACGGCACGCCGGCATCGTTCACGTTGATGTGGTCGTCGGTGATGTAGCCGCCGTCCGTGAGCGGAAAGAACTGCCTGTAGCCCAGCTGCCCGGCGAGTTGCCAGACCAGATTGACGATGGGCTGCGCCAGTTGTCGGCTGGTGCCTTCGCGGGAGAAGGTAGCTCCGAAGCCTCCCACCATGTCGAGCAATATGCCGTAACGGGCTTTGTATCCGTTCATCATGGCACGTTCTGCCCAGAACTTGGAACCAAGGCACCATGTGTCGGACGAGCCTATGCGGTCCTCTTCCCACCTGGGCGTACCCAGATCCTCAGCGTCGAAGCATATCATGTCAATGCCAACCTGGGCAGGTTTTTCCTGCAGGAGTCGGCATATCTCGAGCATGACAGCCACACCGCTTGCGCCATCATTGGCCGCAAGGACAGGCGTGTGCCAGTTGGTTTCATCAGGGTCGTTGTCTGCCCAAGGGCGGCTGTCCCAATGGGAACATAGCAGGATGCGGTCCGTGCTGGCAGGGTTGACGTGTGCAATAATGTTGCGGGCAGGGAGTTGCTTGCCTTCCCATGTAGTGACGGAGGCAGTTTGTTCCTCAACTTCTGCACCGTACGACTTGAAGCGCTCTACGAGATAGTCGCCGCAAAGGCGTGAAGCCTCGCTGCCTGTAACACGTGGCCCGAACTCACATTGCTCCTTGATGAACTGCATGGCATTGCCTGCATTGAAGCGTGGGCAAGTAGTCAGGGCGATGGTATCTGCCTTGGAAGCACTCCTCTTGGTCCGTTCGCCGCATGATGCAAGCATGAGGGCAGTAGCTGCCAGCAGGCAAAAGAATAGTCTTTTCATGTGTGCTGCTCTATATTGAAAGCCCCGTGTGATACTGGTCAATAAGCCTCAGGAAGTTACCTCCCATAATGAGGCGTATGTCTTCCTCAGAGAATTGTCTGCGAAGAAGGTGGCGCGTGAAGTTGATTATCTCGGAGGCATCTGCCAGGCCGGGTACTCCGCCGTCTCCATCAAAGTCGGTCCCGAGTCCGACATGCTCGACGCCCATAATCTTGATTGCATGGCAGAGATGTTCTATTGCGTCGATGATGGTAGCCTCACCATCTTTGCGGAGGAAGCCGCTATAGACTGTTGTCTGTGCTACTCCGCCGGCCTTGGCAAGCGCATGCATCTGGTCGTCGGTAAGGTTGCGTGGATGGTCGCATAAGGCACGCGCAGAGCTGTGGCTGCATACAATGGGAACTTTGCTCACCTCCAGCGCATCATAGAAGCTCTTTTCTGAGGCGTGGCTCATGTCTACGAGGATGCCGAGACGGTTCATCTCCTGTACGACCTCACGCCCAAAGGGGCTCAGGCCTCCATGTTCAGCGTTGCCACGAGCCGAGTCGCAGATGTCGTTGTCGCCATTATGGCAGAGCGTCATATAGACAATGCCGCGATGCTTAAATTCCTCTAAGAGGCCGAGGTCTTTACCAATGGCATAGCCGTTCTCTATAGCGCGGAGGATGGCTTTCTTGCCTTGTGCCTTGAGGCGAAGGATATCCTCGGACGTCTCGGCAAAGCCTACGCGGTCGTTATTGGCCTGCACTATCTCGTCCATTTGCGTAAGCAGGCGGTTGGCCTTTTCTGTGGCGGCCTTGAAAGCTTCCTCTGTGCGTTCGCCCTGAGGCAGATAGCAGGCCATAATGGAAGCATCAAGGCGCCCTTCCTTCATCTTGTGCAGGTCGACGAGGACTTTATTGGAGCGGCTGCCGAACATCTGTATGTTCTCCTTGCTATTGTCTGTGAAGAACATGGGAGTATCGCAGTGGCTGTCTAATATTATAGATGTGTCGTGGATGTATTTCGCCTGCGAGAATGTCCTTGCCTCGTTGATGAGCCAGCGGAATACGGCCATCATGCTTTCGTCGTTGTTTAGGATGAAGCATTCGGGATGCCATTGTACGCCGAGCAGGGCTTTGTGTTCGTTGGACTCTACGGCTTCGATGATGCCGTCGGGACTCAGGGCGGAGACTTGCAGATGCGGTCCCGGATTGCTTACTGCCTGATGGTGGAAGGAGTTGACTGCCAGTGTCTGTTTGCCTCCAAAGGTGTTTTGGAGGAGACTTCCTTCTTTGAGGCTGACGGTATGCGAGGCATTGTGCCGGGGCATATCCTGGGAGTGCTTGATCTTTGCACCCTCGCCTTGGGTATAAATGTCCTGCCAGACCTTGCCGCCGAGTGCTGCTGCCATCACTTGAATGCCTCGGCAGATGCCCAGCATGGGTATTTGGCGGTGGAAGGCTTCCTGGACGAGGAAGAGTTCTGCCTCGTCTCTCTTGGGGCAGACGCTGTGGAGTTGTGGCAAGGGTTCTTCTCCGAGGAGCAGCGGATTGATGTCGCCGCCGCCGGAGAATATGATGCCGTCGAGGGTCTCGAGCAGTGTGACGAGAGCTTCCTTGTCGTTGTGCGGCGGTATAGCTACTGGTGTTCCTCCGGCTCTGACGACTGAGAGGTAGTATCCCTCAGCCAGTTCGCAGCCCTTCTCCCCGAAGTTGCCTGTGATGCCGATGAGTGGATGAGGTCGCGTCATGATTCTTCGAGAGCGGTGGGTTTGGTTTCGGCGTGTTGTGCACCGATGGGCACTTCCTTCTTGATGCTCTGTTTGAGCGAGATGAGGGTCTCTGTGGAGACCACTCCATTAATCTCCTGCAGGCGGTCGTTCAGCAGTGTCATGAGGTGGGCATTGTCTTTTGCGTAGAGCTTGATGAGCATGGTGTAGGGGCCGGTAGTAAAGTGGCATTCCACGATTTCGGGTATTTTCTCGAATTCTGCCACGACACTTTTGTACATGGAGCCCTTTTCGAGAGTGATGCCCACGTACGTGCAGGTGTTGTATCCGAGGCATGTGGGGTCCACATGGAAGCCGCTGCCTATGATGACGCCGGCATCGACGAGGTGCTGTACGCGCTGGTGAACGGCTGCCCGACTTACGCCGCAAACCTCTGCCACCTCTTTGAATGGCAGGCGGGCATTGCAGGAAATCAGTTCAAGAATCTGTTTGTCTAATTCATCTACCTTTAGCATAGTTGTGTTTGTTGGTTATTATTAAAATGATAGCAAAAGTAGTGAATTTCTTTCAAAGTGCAATGAAAAAAGTGAGGAAAAAGCGTTTAGAGGCGTGCTTTTCTTTCAAAAAGCAATCTTGAAGCCGAATGAGTCGGGCGAAACGGTACATTGCAGAGCGTAATGTGCCATGATGCTTGTGGGGAGTCGGCACAGTGCCTCGCTCAAGGTAATAGTATTCATGAGCCAATGCAATAGTATTCATGAGCCAATGCAATAGCATGCGTGAGCCAAGGTAATAGTATGCGTGAGGAACTCCCCTTGCCTCAGTCCCTGATGTTCCGCGGGTGATGCTGGAGGATTTCCTGCCTGAGGTGGCTCTTGTCGATGTGCATGTATATCTCGGTAGTGCCTATGTCTTCGTGTCCGAGCATGGCTTGGATGGCTCGCAGATTAGCCCCTCCCTCCAGGAGCTGCGTGGCGAAGCTGTGGCGGAAGGTGTGTGGACTGATGTTTTTCCTGATGCCCGCCTTCTCGGCATACTCCTTGATATAGACGAAGAGGGATATTCGGCTGAGGCGTTTGCCACGGCGGATGGAGATGAACACATAGTCGTCTTCGCCGGGCTTCACCTTGACGTTCTGCCGCACAACGAACCAGTCGCGCAGCTTCTTTATGGCGCTCTCGCCGATGGGCACCAGTCTCTCTTTCCTTCCTTTGCCGAGGACGCGGATGTAACCCTCTTCGAGGTACAGCTCGCTCAGCTTCATGTTCACCAACTCACTGATGCGCAGGCCGCAGCTGAACAGCACTTCGATGATGGCGAGGTCGCGAACGCCCTCCGGCTTACTCATGTCGATGGCCTCCTCTATCGCGTCGATCTCCGGCAGGCTCAGCACTTCGGGCAGGTGTTTCCCTATCTTCGGGCTCTCGAGCAACTCGGTGGGGTCGGTCTCCACCTCCTTCTCGATGGCAAGGAAACGGTAGAACGAACGCACGCCACTCAGTATGCGCGCCACCGAGCGGGGGCTTACGCCGAGTTCCTGCAAGGCCTTCGCGAACTTGTCCAGCTGCTCGAGCGTCACGTTGCGGAAGTCAATGCCCTCGTCGGCATAGTAGTTCAGCAGCTTCTGAAGGTCTTTCAGATAGGCGTCGAGCGTGTTTGAAGTGTACGACCTTTCCAGCCGCAAGTACTGGAAATAGCGGCGAAGGATGGCGTTGCCCACGACGTTGGTGTTTGTCAGTTCGTAATGCATGGCTCATATATGTAATGAAGAATGAAGAGTGAAGAATGAAGAATGTGCTACTGCAGCACAAGTCCACGAGACATTCTCAATTCGACATTTTTCGTCATAAAAGGAAAAAAAACTTCATTCTTCATGCCTCATTCTTCATTATTTTATTATCTTTGTAGCAGAAACTAACGGTTTTCGACCACAAAGATACAGTTTTATTATGAGAATCCAAATTATTAACGGCCCAAATCTTAACCTTTTGGGCACCCGCGAACCCGAGATTTACGGCAAGCGCGCATGGGAAGACTACCTGAAGGAACTGCGTGCTCGCTTCCCCAAAGTACGCATCGACTACTTCCAGAGTAACCTTGAAGGTGAACTCATCAACAAGATTCATGAGGTAGGCTTTGACCGTGACGGCATCGTCCTCAATGCTGGAGCATACACGCACACCAGTATTGCCATCCTCGATGCACTGAAGAGCGTGAGCACGCCTACAGTGGAGGTGCACATCAGCAACGTCTATCAGCGCGAAGAGTTTCGCCGTCGCAGCATCATCAGCCCAGGTTGCGTAGGCTTCGTTGGCGGCTTTGGTCTCGACAGCTACCGCCTTGCAATCGAGGCTTTAATAGATAATGCAGGTCGGGAAAAAGCCGAATGAACCATCCCCGAAAGGGGAGGACAGGTCGCTCGACGCGTATATCCTTCAGCACATTGACGCTGAGGGAGATTATCTCCATGCCCTCTGGCGCGACACGCAACTGCGTCTCTCGTACGGGCAAATGGCAAGCGGGCATCTTCAGGGACGTGTCCTGAAGATGCTCGTCCGGATGGCAAAGCCGCTGAAGGTGCTTGAGCTGGGCACTTTCAGCGGCTATGCTACTTTATGTATGGCTGAGGGTCTGCAGGAAGGGGCTGAAATTCACACCTTCGAAGTGTTCGACGAGAACGAGGACTTCCTGCGGAAATGGTTCGAGGGGAGTGCCTACCGAGACCGCATTCACCTCCACATCGGCGATGCCTTGCAGCTTGTTCCCGAGATGCAGGAGCGTTGGGACTTCGCTTTTATTGATGCCGACAAGCGGGAATATGTGGCGTACTACGAGATGCTGCTGCCCAGGATGAACCCGGGAGGCTTTATCGTGGCCGACAACACGCTGTGGTATGGGCATGTCCTCGAGGCTGCAAGGGACAGCGACATGCAGACGAAGGGCGTCCAGGCCTTCAATGAGTTGGTTGCCCGAGACAGCCGCGTGGAGAAAGTCATCCTGCCGCTGCGCGACGGGCTCACTGTTATCCGGGTGAAGGACGAATAGTGCGTCGGTCGGCCTGGCGTGATGGCTACTTCTGGACTTCCTTCTGTTCCTGCTGCTGAACTACCTTGACGGGTGGCGGCCCGTAGAGAAGGCGCTCTCGGACGATAGTGAAGGACGTGTCGTCGAAAGTTGGTCGCGGCCCGTAGAGCAACTTTACATCGTTTTCTTTCTGCGCTTTCGGGGGCGTTTCTTTCTGTGCTTTTTGGCTCGTCTTGCATGCTGTGAAGCCCAATATGGTGATGAGCGAGCCCAGCAGCAGCCGCCAGAGTGAACGGATTTTATGTGACATCTTATCGTCTTTTTGCGGTGGTTAGGGGTTAGAGATTAGGGGGCAGAGGATACCTCAGGCATCGCAATCAGCGCCCCAAACTATCCTCTGACCACTAACCACTAACCTCTAACCCCCAGTTCTTGCATTCTTTTCATGTGGCAGAACAGCAGTTTGCCGTCGTTGTCCCTGAGGTGCATGCCGCCGCCCTCGCAGTAGCGCCAGTAGCGGCACCCTTTGCAGTCGTCGGTCTTCATCCACTGACGGTCGCGATGCGGCTGGAAGCGATGCTCCCAGACCTCCATGAAGTCGTCTTCGTAAATGTTGCCCTGACGGTAGTTCGACCTGATGCTCGTGCAGGCGCTGATGCCTCCGTCGACCAGGACAGAAGCCGCCGTGATGCCGGCCACGCAGCGGAACATCCAGTCGCGCACGTCTCCTTCGTAGGGGCCAAGGAATCCTTCGCAGCCATACGACGCACGGATCTGCCCTTCCTGGCGTGTCTCGCGGATGAAGCGGAGCAGTCCGTGGAGCTGTTCTCCCGTGAGTTGCAGGTCGCTGTCCTGTGCTGCGCGACCTACGGGAAAGATGGTGGCGAGCCGCCATTCCGTGACGCCTTTGTCGATGAGGAACGCCTCCAGCTGCGGCAGAGTGTCGTAGTTGTGCTGATGCACGCAGGTCATCACGTCGTAGGCGAGTGTTCCGTCGGCCACTATCATGTCGATGGCCTGGCTTGCCATGCGGAAGCAGTCGGGATGGCGACGCAACCATGTGTGCTGTTCTTCCAGCCCGTCGAGGCTGACGGTCACGGAGCGTAGGCCGGCGTCCTTGAGGTTGCGGAACATCTCGGGCGTGAGCAGGAGCCCGTTCGTCACCATTCCCCAGGGGAAGCCGCGTTCTGCGATGCCCCGGGCACACTCCACCACGTCCTCCCTCACCAGCGGTTCTCCGCCGCCGAGGATGACGAAGACGTCGCCCGGATTGCGCTTCCTGGCAATGCCATCCAGCACTCGGAAGAAGTCCTCGCGGGGCATGTCGGGCACCGTGGCAGTCTGCCGGCAGTCGCTTCCGCAGTGGCGGCAACGGATGTTGCAGCGCACGGTGCTCTCCCAGAACAGCTGCCTGAGCGGATGTTCCTGCCTGAGACTCCTCGTCAACATCCGTGAGGCCTCGAGCGCAATGGTCCTTCTGATGCCCAGCTTCGTGTTGTTCATGTCGCAAAGATACGGAAAAATGAAGAATTAAGTGTGAAGAATGAGGAATTTTTTCATGCTTCCTGACATTATCTGGCTGCATGAGGTGCGCAAGGCTCCCAGCCGGGTTGTTTGAACATACATGTATATTCAATTGAACATACATGTACATTCAATTGCACATACATGTATGTTCAAACAACGCACTATGATGGGTAGGGTCACAAAAAAAGGAGCAACGCCCGGCGGACGCTGCTCCTTTGAGTGGGATGGTGTGTTTTGTCAGAAGACTTCGATGGCTTTGCTGAGTTTCTTCTCTTCCTTCACCATCTTCGGCATGGTGACGGTCAGGATGCCGTCCTCTACCTTGGCAGAGATCTTGTCGCGCTCCACGTCGTCGGGCAGCGTGTAGGTCTGCTCGTAGTTGCTGTACGAGAATTCGCGCCTGAGGTAGTGATGGTTCATGTCCTCGTGCTTGTGTTCTGCCTTGTTCTCTATTGCGATGGCCAGGTTGCCGTCCTCGTTGATGTTGACACGGCAGAATTCCTTCCTGATGCCGGGTGCTGCGAGCTCCATCGTATAGTCGGTCTCGCTCTCTTTCACATTGACTGCGGGAGCCGTGCTGCCTGTTCTGGGCATAAGCTCGCCGTTCATGAAGTCCTCGAACAATGTTGGCATCCAACTGTTTCTAAACATTACTGGTAACATAATCATGTCCTCCTATTTTAGTTTTAAAGTTAATAATTTTGTTTTCTTCTATGTCGCCTCGGCTTTCGCTTCAGCGTTCACTAACATAGGGAACAAGTTGCGTGCCAGCGGAAAGAGTGGCAACTTTGTGGACAAACCGCGACAAACGCGGACAGAATGTCAGCCGAGAGCCCTCCTGCCGAAGAAGAAGCGGGAGATGCCGACGAGGTCCATCAGCCAGGCAATCAGGAGGCTCCCTGCCACGCAGAACGTCAGGGAGACCGTCAGAAAGAGCAGCCCCGTCGGGTCGAAGCTGAGAAATGGGACGAGGTGCTTGCAGAGGACGGTGAAGATGGGCGAGAAGACGTAGAGGGGAAGGCTGTTGCGACCACAAAAGTGGAACGCTTCATGCAGTCTTTCGGGCAAGTGATTGTAGAGCGACAGCAGGGAGGAAATGGCGAAGTAGGCAATCAGGACGCCGTTCAGACTGCCCTGAGTTGGCTTATCCGAGAAGCAGGCCAGCAGGGCGAAGGCTATGATGCTGAGTCGCGAAGGCATGAAGAACGCCACGAAGTTCGTGCCGCTCTGCCGAAGCATGGCGCCTGCCAGGAAGTACATGGCAGAGGAGAACGACAGAATCCCCAGGCCATGAGCCAGGACATAATACGCTATGCCGGTCAGCAGAAAACGCGTCGTCGTCCCTCGCTCCACATTATTATATATATAATAGTACAGGGCACCGCACAGGATCATGGTGTGCAGGTACCAGTACGGGCCGATGGGATGCAGGAAAAGGTGTTTGAGGTAGACCCAGGGAGTGAGCTGCTCGATGTGCTCATTTATGGGAAGAATCGACGCCATGTATATGTATCCGTTCTCCATGACGACGTACGGCACCGCCAGCCACAGCATTGTCTGCCAGAAGCGGCGAGGTTCCTTGCTGATATTCATCAGATAGCCCGATACGAACAGGAAGCCGGGCATGTGGAAGCAGTACACCACCTGCTTGATGTCAGGGTGCAGCTGTTCGAACCATACCAAGTGGAAACTGACGACGAACAGTATCAGGACGCCCTTCAGAAAGTCGAGCTCGCGGATTCTCCCTGTCTTATAATCCATAGTTCACCATTCGTCTTTGTCCTTCAAGGCACTCTCCCATAGGGGAGGGATGAGGGGGCGTTACTTTTTCTTCTTGAGTCCTTCGATGGCGCGACGCATCTGAGGCGTCAAGGCAGGAATGCCATGCGAGGTGGCATACGCTTCGAGAGCGTCGAGTTTCATCGGTGCCTCATACTTCTTCTTCAGTACCTTCTTCTTCACCTTAAAGTCTTTTGCGTCGATATAGGCATGCTCGACGGCGTATGTCTCGATGATGAGTTTCATCCTTCCCTTGTTTCCGTCCCATTCCCAATGGTCCGAAGACAACACATAGTCTGCTATCGTTGCTTCCCCATCCTCGTCGATGTTGAAGATTTCATTGAATTCGTATGCGTAGTTCACCTTTTCGCGGCCCTCGAGCATCCTTTTTTGTCCGAGCCTTTTGTTGCGGTACATCTGCATCCTGCCAGCATCGAGCGTCATGTGCAACCTGCCCCTTTCGGTCTCGATGAAGCCCATGGTGCCTTCCGGATTGCTGACTCTTTGCCTTCCCTTACCTTCATCGGTCACGGTTGCGAAGTAAGCGTCTTTTAATTTGCCGCCCTTCATCAGATTGATAGCCCCGCTCTCGTGTATCCTGCCGGCTTTAAACTCCTGTGCCCTTGCACCCCAGGTGATGGCGATACCCATGCTCGGGCTGAATTCGCCGTAGCATTCCATGTAGCTCCCATGCTTGTTCTTCGTCTTCTCCGCATCGTATGCATTGGGCATGATGCCTGCCAAGTAGTAACGCAGAGAGTCGTTGGCGAAGGCATAAACCCTGTAGAACGTCTCGACATAGATGTATGGCTTGGGCTTCACGACAATCTCGGCGAGGTTGTAGTCAAGGTCTTCCAGCGTGACTTTGCCATCCTGCAAGGACCGGACATCCACAAGCTTCGACTTGTAGGCCACGTGTGTGAGGAGAACTTTCGCAGCCCCTTTCACATCGGGCGTCATGCCGTACAGGTTGGTGACACCTATGATGTTGCCTTCTTCGGTCAGTACCGTCACCAGATGGATGCCGTTGCCGTCGCTGTCCAGTACGGTCAACTGCTGTGCTTCCGCACTTATCGTTGTCAGCAGGAGTGCTGCAAAAGCAAAGAGAAACTTCTTCATATGAACAATCTTTATCTGCTGCAAAGGTACGAATAAGCAGGCACATGGCAAAGGGGAAAGCGCTTTTTTTTTCTTTTCAATGTAGGGCGGAAGTACTTTCGACGTATGTCAAGGGTAAGGAAAATAGTTTGCGGTTCATGGTTCGATGTTTGTAATTATTTATTATCTTTGCCGAAGAAACCAGACAAAACACGATATCATGACCAAACGAACCCTCTTATTTTCCTATTTTCTCATTTTCTTATTCTCCCTCTCGGCTCAGACGATAAGCATCACGACCGACCACGTGCAGCTCGTCTTGCAGGTGAATTCGCAGAAGCGGCTTTGCCAGACGTACCTCGGAGAACGTCTCTCCGAGCAGACCGACCTGTCGCAGCTGAGCATGCCGCAAGCCGGATTGAGCAGCTCCACCATTCGCGGCCTCGAAGCCTACCCAGTGATGGGCACCGAGGACTACTACGAGCCGGCCTTCGAGATACGTCATGCCGACGGCAATCCTACAAGCGTCCTGAAGTATCAGCAGCATTCCCAGCAAGACAACCTCACCTCCATCAGCCTTCGCGACGAGGTCTATCCGGTCGAGGTGACGCTTTACTATAAGACCTTTCCGCAGGAGGATGTGATTCAGCAATGGGCAGAGATACGTCACGAGGAGAAAGGAAAAGTCTATCTCGGCAGGTATGCTTCGTCGATGCTCTACTTCGAAGCGCCCAACTATTACCTGACCGAGTTCGCGAGCGACTGGGCAAAGGAGATGCAGATGCAGTCTGGGGAGCTTCAGTTCGGCAAGAAAGTTGTCGACAGCCGCTTGGGAACTCGTGCCAACCTTATGGCTCAACCGTTCTTCGAGATAGGTCTGGGCGGTCCGGTCCGCGAGGAGGAAGGCACCGTCCTTATGGGCACGTTGGGCTGGACGGGCAATTTCCGCTTCACCTTCGAAGTGGACAATCAGCACGTCCTTCGTGTCGTGAGCGGCATCAACCACGATGCCTCCACCTATCTCCTCGGGAAGGGCGACGTCTTCCGCACGGCAGATTTCTTCTTCACACTTGCCAAAGGAACAGGCGAAGGCAGTCGCCGCTTCCAGCGATGGATGATGAACCACCAGCTCCGAAAGGCCAAGGACGACCGCATGACGCTTCTCAACAACTGGGAGAACACTTACTTCGACTTCAACGAAGAGAAGCTCGTGGCGCTCCTCGGCGAGGCGAAGGACCTCGGGGTTGACCTCTTCCTGCTCGACGACGGCTGGTTCGGCAACAAGTACCCGCGGAGGGACGACCGCGCAGGACTGGGCGACTGGCAGGTGACGAAGGATAAACTGCCGCAGGGAATCCCTTACCTTGTGCGGAAAGCTAAGGAGAACGGTGTCGCCTTCGGCATTTGGATTGAGCCGGAGATGGTGAATCCGAAGAGCGAGCTTGCCGAGAAGCACCCCGACTGGCTGATACAACTGCCCTCGCGCGACACGTATTACTTCCGAAACCAACAGGTGCTCGACCTCTGCAACCCTAAGGTGCAGGACTTCGTGTTTGGCGTCGTGGACGGCCTCATGAAGGAAAATCCCGAGATACGCTTCATGAAGTGGGACTGCAACTCACCCATCACCAACATCTATTCCCCCTATTTGGGGGAGAAGCAGGGCAACCTGTATGTCGATTACGTGCGTGGTCTCTACCGAGTCCTCGACCGCGTGCAGGAGAAGTATCCTGACCTCTACATGATGATGTGCTCGGGAGGAGGCGGCAGGTCGGACGTCACGGGACTGCGCTACTTCACCGAGTTCTGGTGCAGCGACAACACAGACCCCATCGAGCGGCTCTTCATCCAGTGGGGCTACTCACAGTTCATGCCAGCCAAAGCCATGTGTGCCCACGTCACGGAATGGAACAGGCGGGCCAGCATCAAGTTCCGTGTCGATGTCGCCTTCCAGGGAAAGCTGGGCTTCGACATCGGCTTGAAAGACCTCTCGACGAGCGATAGGCAATACTGCCGCGAGGCAATCAAGGAGTACAAGCGCCTGAAGGACGTCATCTGGTCGCCCAATCTCTACCGCCTCGTCTCGCCGTATGAAGGCCAGCACTGCGTCGTCCAGCGAGTCGACGACAGCAAATCTCACAGCATCGTCTTTGCCTACGACATCCATCCGCGCTACGGAGAGAACCTCCCGTGCACGCGTCTGATGGGGCTCGACCCAGCCGCGAAGTACCGCGTGAAAGAGATATGTCTGATGCCTGGAGGGCAAAGCCACCTGCCTTGCCACGACAAGGTCTATACCGGTGATTACCTCATGAAGGTCGGCATCAAGGTGACTTCGCCGGACGACCTCGCCAGCCACATCATCGAGCTCAGGCAAGAGTAACAGGGTCGTATAGGTGACGTTTTTTTAATCCTATAGTCGCATGGCTGGGAGGGACACGTCCCTCCGCCCATAGGGACGCGTCCTTCTTGTCACAGGGACGTGTCCCTCTGCCGATAGGGACGTGTCGCTCCGCAAACTGATTACCAGTCCGGCATCTATAGACGCACGGGTGATGAACGCGGATGAAACCTGTCCCTCGGACACCAGTGATAAGGACTACATCCTCCCGAAGGGGAGTATCAAGACTTGATGCAGGGGGGAATCTCATGCGTTTAAGAGGATTTTTTTCCAAAACACTTGGAACGAATGCCAAA
Organism: uncultured Bacteroidaceae bacterium; assembly: GCA_905235305.1. Taxonomy (GTDB): domain Bacteria; phylum Bacteroidota; class Bacteroidia; order Bacteroidales; family Bacteroidaceae; genus Physcousia. Next base: position 25,841 of record CAJOLC010000006.1, read on the forward strand.
ATGTGCTAACTTTGCGTCGTGCGACGCCTGATCTTTTTCCTACTCCTACTCTGGTCGGCTCAGGCTTTCTGCCAAGGCGAGATGCTGACCGTAACGGGCCGCGTGGTCGATGCAGCCACGGGGGAGCCGTTGCCGTATGCTGCTGTCTACAAGCAGAACGGTACGGGAACGCTGACCAATATCGAGGGTGACTTCCATCTGACTGCTTCCCTGCAGGACATCTTGACTTTCAGCTTCGTCGGCTTCGAGAAGATGAGCATGCAGGCTTGGGAGGTGCCGCCTACGGTCAGGCTAAAACCCTACGAACAGGCTCTCAGGGAGGTCGAGGTGCGACCCGTGGATAAGCTGAACGTCGTGTCTGAGGTCATCAAGAACCTGAAGCGCGACTTAGCCAGGCATAAAAAGGACAGGAAAGCCTACTACATGCGAGCCCTGCTGAAGAACAGCAAAGACAGCTACCTCATAGAAAGCCTCATGGGCTGGAGGTCGGCAGTGAACCTTCGCGACGACGAGACCTTCAGTGGCATCTACGGTGTCAACGCTGGGGGAGAAGCGAGCATCATGGGACTCAACACGACAAACATCTCCCGGATGTCTGAGATAAGTCCGAGCGCCTTCCAGAGTGCCTATTGGGAGAAAGCTATTAAGCCTCTCTACAGCCTCTCGATGGCAAAGAAGTACTACGACATAACGGTGGAGACGTTGACAGGCGAGGAGGGCGAAAAGCTCTATCGTCTCTCATTCCGATGGAAAGGCTTAAAGTTAAGCTACCTGGAGCAAAGACGTCACATAACGGGCGATGCCTACGTGGATGGGGGGACGATGCGCCTGCTCCGCTTCGAGGGCGAGGTGGGGAACGCCTTTCAAACGGTTAACTCCAGCCGCCAGCCCACATCCATCAAGTTCCACATAAGCTATGACTATACCAAAGGTTATGCGGCAGTGAGCAACATTGCCGTCCAGGGCGGAAATGATGCGATGAGGTACAAGTACCTCCTTTTCGACGCTCATGCCGACGACCTTGCCGCCGCATCGGGTGGAATCGTGGGACGCAATATCATCGACAACCTGACCTACGCCAAGTATGACTCGACGCTTTGGGAAAGGTACGACATCGTCAAGCGAACCAAGGAGGAAGAGCTTGTCGCCTTTGGCGAGACAATGCTGCCTCCCTCGGATGAGGCAGAGGAAGAAGAGGAAATCGAGGAGGAGACACCAGAGGAAGAGACAGAGAAAGAGATTCACTACACAGCACCTTTCGCCCCTCTCATGGATCGCCTCTTAGCCTTCAGCAAGTCAATCCCGCAGGAGAAGGTCTATGTTCACATGGACAACACCAGCTACTTCCAGGGCGATACCATTTGGTTCACTGCCTACACCAGGCAGACGAACACAGGGGGGCCATCGAACGTCAGCAGCGTGCTTTATGTGGAACTCCTCAACAATGACGGCTATTTGGTAGAGCGCAAGCTGATCGAGATGAAGGAAGGACGGGGCTCAGGTTTCTTTGCCCTCAACAAGATGATACAGTACAGCGGCTTCTACGAGCTCCGGGCCTATACGCGATGGCAACTGAACTGGGGAGAGCATGAACACGAGCACCCCAGTTACTTTGGCCTCATGTACAGGGATAAGGCAAGCGAGCGGGAATTCTTCCGCGACTACGACAAGCTCTACAGCCGCGTCTTCCCCGTCTATGACAAGCCTCTCGCCCCGGGCGACTACAGGCGCGACATGACGCTCCGTGTCCTGCGACGCGAATTCAGGAACGACCCTGACAAACGCTCGCTCAGGCTCTCGCTCTTCCCTGAAGGCGGCAACCTCGTGGCAGGCTGTGAGAATCGAGTGGCCTTCGAGGCTGCAATGTCCGACGGAGAGCAAGTCGATGGCATCCTGACGATAGGAAACGACACAGCGAAGCAGGTCCATCGGGGGCGCGGCGTGTTCTCCATCGTCCCACAAAAGGGCATGGAGAGAGAAGTGACCTTTGTCGCATCGAACGGTGAAAAGGTCTCTGCCAAGCTGCCAAAGGCAGAAACGGAAGGAGTTGCCATTAAGGTACTCGGGGAAGGTGACAGCATCATCATCGAGACAAGCCTTGCAGGTCTCGATGCCGACAGCTTGGCACTCACCATCATGCACGAAGGAAAGGTTGAGGAGTTCCGTGAGCTCAGTTCGCGGATAACGATTCATAAGTCGCAATTAAACGTAGGCATTCATCAGGCGACGGTTTTCGATGTCCATGGAAGAGTCTTTGCCGACCGCCTCTTCTTCGTGAGAAAAGCTGAAAGAGAAGAGCCGACGCTTGTCGTGTCAGGAATGAAAGACGAGTACGGCCCTTACGAGAAGGTAGAGCTAAAGGTGAAAGGAGGGAAAAAAAACGTCCCTGTCTCCCTTTCCATTCGTGACGGCTATCAGGCCGACCCGCTCTTCGACAGCGGAAACATCATGACGGAGATGCTGCTATCCTCAGAGATAAAGGGCTTCATACCAAGTCCGGAATGGTATTTCGAGAAGGATGACGAGGAGCATCGCGAGGCCCTCGACCTCCTGATGATGACTCAAGGCTGGCGGCGCTTCGTCTGGCGAGACATGGCAGTAAAGGGAGAATGGGACCTGACGCAACCCAACGAGAAAACTCCCATCTTGATCGGAAAAGTGTCGTTCAACCCGAATCGCATATCTGCACCTCCTGTATATCTCGAACTCTCGTTAGACAGAAGTCGCGACTACACGCATATCTTAGAGTTAGCAAGGAAGAGGGTCACTCCGGGCTTGCGCCTTCATGCAGAGATAGCGTCTCTCGACAGCCTGGAATGGGGGACGAGCGAAGTAGCTTATGGCGGCGATAACTTCACGATAGTTTGCCCCAAGTACTATGGTAACAAGATGTTCTTCCTCTCCGTGGCTGACACGACAAAATGGACGAAGAAGACAAGGAAGAAGTACCCGTGGATTCAGTCGGTGGATTATGGCGAAAACCTCCCCCTGCGCATCCAGAGGAAACTCTTTGTTGGAGAAGCCGACTTCAGGGCCTATATCTCTTGGCCCTATCCACGTTTCGTCTTGCCCTATAGCTTCTATCAGACGCATCTGCCACCGATGCCCCAGGTCTCTGACTACGACGTGCCGTTCGAACTTCTCGCTGATACTGCCAGGGTGCTTCGCGAGGTACGCGTGGGAGCCCGTCGCAGGAGCCGACTCAAAGGCTTCGACAGCAGCTATCCTGCCTTTATGTTGGATGCCTACGAGGCTTGGAACGCGATAGAAGACGCCGGAATACCCTTGTTTGCCTTCGGCGGGTTAGGCAAGCCGTTGGTACGTGTCTACATGAATGAATACGGGGTAAATGAAGAGGGAGTGAGAGGAGATGACGGACGCCTCGATACGCGCATCCGCGAATATCCCGGCTTGACTCCCACCAGACGCTCCCTGCCTAAGTATGCCAGCATCCCGACAGACTCGATCTATCATCCCAAATACTTGACCATGCTTGCTCTGGACACCTCCGACATCTCGCCAGGCGAACGCAGGGAATACCTCGGCGACGAAAGCATATACGAAGACCCACGCTCGCGGCTGGACAGATATGTCGTCTATACAGACTACCAGCCTCGCCTTGAAGGAAGTAACCGCTACAAGGGCTCGAACAGGCCGGAGACGAGAATAGCCGTATATCCTTTCTACGACGGAACCCGTCGCACAGTCTATCGCGACCGCTACTACCTCTTGCCAGGCTTCTCTGCGCCGGCAGAGTTCTATCATCCCGACTATTCGCGGCAGACGCCACCAGAGCCGACCGACTATCGGCGCACGCTTTACTGGAATCCGAATCTGCAGTTGGGAGGGAGAGGAGAGGCCAGCGTCACCTTCTTTTTGGCTCTCGCCCCACCATCCTAAGCGTCGAGGCAGAAGGTCAGGCAGCCGACGGAACCCTGCTCTGGACAGCAAAGTAAATGATGGGAGTCCGGCAAGAATCTGCATTGGCTGCAGCCAAATCGACCAGCTTGACTGGCGTCGAGCTAACGCTTCACAGGTGACGTCTTCTCAATCCCATAGTCGCCCTGCCCAAAGGGACGTGTCCTTCTTGCCAAAGGGACGTGTCCTTCTTGCCAAAGGGACGCGTCGCTCTGCCCAAAGGGACGTGTCCCTCTGTCGATAGGGACGTGTCGCTTTTGCGAACATCTCCGCATGCCCAAAAGAAAGAGGTCGTGTCAAAAGTACCAGACACGACCTCTCTTTTGTCTTAACACATCCTCTTCCATTGTAATAGCACATTCTTAAGCAGCGATTCTATAAAT
>CAJOLC010000007.1 GCA_905235305.1 uncultured Bacteroidaceae bacterium
GAGGAATGTGCCTTCTTCTCCCCGCAAGATGAGATACGTGGTTGATTTGGTTCGCGGTATGGAGGTAAACAGAGCGTTGGGCACTCTGAAGTTCTGCGTTAAGGCAGCAAGTGAAGACGTCGAGAAGGTGCTTCGCTCAGCCATTGCCAATTGGGAACAGAAGAATGAGCGCAAAGCCGAAGAAGGTGAGCTCTATATTAGTAAGATCTTCGTAGACGAGGGCGCTACCCTCAAGCGTATGAGACCCGCTCCTCAGGGTCGTGGTTACAGAATCCGTAAGCGTTCTAACCATATCACGTTGTTCGTTGACACCAAGAATAAAGATTAAGGAAAAGTATGGGACAGAAAGTTAATCCAATAAGCAACCGCCTCGGTATTGTCCGTGGTTGGGATTCCAATTGGTACGGAGGTAAGGAGTTCGGTGAGTCTATCCTCGAAGATAGCAAGATCCGCAAGTACCTCGGCGCACGCCTCGGTGATGCAAGCATCTCGCGCATTGTCATCGAACGTACTCTCAAGATGGTGACTATCACTGTTTGTACTGCTCGTCCGGGTCTTATCATTGGTAAGGGTGGAGAGAAGGTTGATACCCTCAAGGAGGAGCTGAAGAAGCTCACTCAGAAGGATGTTCAGATTAACATCTTCGAGGTTAAGAAACCTGAACTCGATGCAGTTATCGTTGCGAACAACATCGCTCGTCAGGTAGAAGGTAAAATCGCTTACCGTCGTGCTATCAAGATGGCTATCCAGAACACCATGCGTGCCGGCGCAGAAGGCATCAAGGTGTTGATTTCCGGTCGTCTCAACGGTGCAGAAATTGCACGTTCTGAGATGTTCAAGGAAGGCCGTACTCCTCTGCATACGCTCCGTGCTGACATTGACTACTGCAAGTCAGAGGCTCTGACAAAGGTTGGTCTGCTTGGCATCAAGGTGTGGATTTGCCGTGGTGAGGTTTATGGCAAGAAGGATCTTGCTCCCAACTTCACTCAGCAGAAGGACAATGGTCGCGGTTTCGGTGGTGGTGACAGAAAGAACTTCCGCCGTAAGAAGAACAACAATCGCTAAAACTTAGATTATCATGTTACAACCAAAAAGAACCAAATATCGCAGACCGCAAAAAGGTCGTTGCAAGGGTAATGCCATGCGTGGCAACCAGTTGGCTTTCGGATCCTTTGGCATCAAGTCTCTCGAGACGCATTGGATTACCGCCCGCCAGATTGAGGCTGCCCGTGTAGCTATGACGCGTTACATGCAGCGTGAGGGACAGAGCTGGATTCGCATCTTCCCCGATAAGCCCATCACAAAGAAGCCCGCTGATGTACGTATGGGTAAAGGTAAGGGTGATCCCGTCGGTTATGTGTTCCCCATTACTCCCGGTCGCATCATTTTCGAGATTGAAGGCGTTTCTTATGAGATCGCCAAGGAAGCGCTTCGTCTGGCATCTCAGAAGCTGCCTGTTACGACGAAGTTCATTGTTAGACGTGATTACGACAAAAACGCATAATTATGAAGATTGCAGAAATTAAGGAGATGACTACTGCCGATTTGGCAGAGCGCATACAGACGGAGCAGGCTAACTGAACCATGCAGTATCACCCCTGGCAAACAGTGCACAGATTAAGGCTGCGCGTCGTGACATTGCACGCCTCAAGACCGTGCTTCGCCAAAGAGAGTTGAATAAATAACAAAATGGTCTTAAACACATGGAAGCAAGAAATTTAAGAAAGACGAGAACAGGTGTTGTCGTAAGCGACAAGATGGATAAGACCATTGTTGTAGCTGCGAAGTTTAAGGAGAAGCACCCCATCTATGGCAAGTTCGTTTCGAAGACGAAGAAGTATCATGCTCATGATGAGAAGAATGACTGCCATAAGGGTGACACCGTCCTGATTATGGAGACCCGTCCCTTGAGCAAGACCAAGAGATGGAGAGTAGTAGAAATCGTAGAAAGAGCTAAGTAATTATGATACAAGCAGAATCTAGATTAGTAGTTGCAGACAATAGCGGTGCAAAGGAAGCTATGTGCATTCGTGTGCTTGGCGGTACTCGTCGTCGCTATGCATCTGTGGGTGATGTGATTGTTGTATCTGTGAAGAGTGCAATCCCCACCAGTGAAGTTAAGAAGGGTGCAGTATCAAAGGCCTTGATTGTACGTACTAAGAAGGAAGTTCGTCGTGCTGACGGCTCCTACATTCGTTTTGATGATAACGCTTGCGTTCTCCTGAACAATGCAGGCGAGTTGCGTGGTAGTCGTATTTTCGGTCCTGTTGCTCGTGAGTTGCGTGCTGCCAACATGAAGGTGGTCTCGCTGGCACCCGAAGTTCTTTAATCAATTAATGATTTCAGTAATGAGTAAGTTACACATTAAGAAAGGCGATACAGTTTACGTCAACTCTGGCAACAGACCGGTAAAGTGTTACAGGTGCTCGTGAAGGAGCAGCGCGCCATCGTGGAGGGAGTCAATATGGTCAGCAAGAGCCAGAAGCCCAGCGCCAAGTTCCCTCAGGGAGGTATTGTTAAGCAGGAAGCTCCCATTCAAGTTTCAAAGCTCAATCCTGTTGTGGACGGCAAGGCTGTTCGCTCCAACGGTAAGGCTATGAATGTAACTGTTAAATAATAGGAGATGTTAATAATGGCAAATACTGCAAGCCTTAAGAAAGAATATGCCGAGCGTATTGCTCCTGCGCTGAAGAAGCAGTTCAACTACTCTTCAGCCATGCAGATTCCCGTTTTGAAGAAGATTGTCATCAATCAGGGTCTGGGAATGGCAACAGCTGACAAGAAGATTATCGATGTTGCAATCAACGAGCTTTCTGCCATCACTGGCCAGAAGGCTGTCGCTACTGTTTCCAAGAAGGACGTCGCTAACTTCAAACTGCGTAAGAAGATGCCTATCGGTGTCATGGTAACACTGCGTCGCGAGAGAATGTATGAGTTCCTCGAGAAACTCGTGCGCGTCGCTCTTCCCCGTATCCGTGACTTCAAGGGTATCGAGAGCAAGTTGGACGGCCGCGGCAACTATACCCTCGGCATCCAGGAGCAGATTATCTTCCCCGAAATCAATATCGATACCATCGATCGCATCCTGGGTATGAACATCACGTTTGTCACCACTGCCAAGACCGATGAAGAGGGTTATGCTCTGCTCAAGGAGTTCGGCCTTCCCTTTAAGAACGCTAAAAACGACTAATCAATATGGCAAAAGAATCAATGAAGGCCCGCGAGGTCAAGAGAGCTAAACTCGTGGCTAAGTATGCTGAGAAGCGTGCAGCGTTGAAGAAGATTGTGAAAAACGGCGACCCTGTCGAGGCATACGAGGCAGCTCAGAAGCTGCAGGCTATCCCTCGTAACGCCAATCCCATCCGTCTTCACAACCGTTGCAAGCTCACCGGTCGTCCAAAGGGCTACATCCGTCTGTTCGGCCTTTCACGTATTCAGTTCCGTGAAATGGCTTCAAGCGGTCTCATCCCCGGCGTGAAGAAAGCGAGCTGGTAAACGTTGTGCCTCCGGCGGGCTTCTGAAGTGTGAGTCGGGAATGCCTCTGGCATGATGGAAAAACGCGACATGTCGCAATAGCCAACGCGACACGTCCCATTTGCCAACACGACACGTCCCATCTGCCAACGCGACACGTCGTGTTTGCAGACACCTAAGGAGGCCTACGGAAGCGAGACAGTGAAAACACACATTTTTAATATTGTCGGGAGAGTCCCGATCAATTAAACTTTAAATTATATGACAGATCCAATTGCAGACTATTTGACAAGATTGCGCAACGCAATTCAGGCCAAACACCGCGTAGTGGAAGTGCCTGCGTCAAATCTTAAGAAGGAGATCACGAAGATCCTCTTCGAGAAGGGCTACATCCTGAACTATAAGTTCGTGGAAGACGGCCCTCAAGGTACAATCAAGATTGCTCTGAAGTATGACGCCGTCAACAAGGTGAATGCTATCAAGAAGCTAATCAGAATATCCACGCCCGGTATGCGTAAGTACACCGGTTACAAGGATATGCCGAGAGTTATCAACGGACTGGGTATCGCTATCCTGTCCACATCTAAGGGTGTAATGACTAACAAGGAGGCTGCCGACCTCAAGATTGGCGGCGAGGTTCTTTGCTACGTCTACTAATTAAGGAGGAATACATTATGTCAAGAATAGGTAAATTGCCCATAAGCATTCCTGCCGGAGTGACTATCAATGTCAGTGATGACAACAAGGTTACAGTAAAAGGCCCGAAGGGTGAGTTGTCTCAGGTTGTCGACCCCTCTATCAAGGTTAACATCTCTGAAGGCGAGATGACTTTCGAAATCGTTGAAGAAAACGACACTGTCGAGACAAAGCAGAAGCAGGCTTTCCACGGCCTCTATCGCTCTCTCATACACAACATGGTTGTTGGCGTGTCCGAGGGTTACAAGAAAGAGCTTGAACTGGTAGGTGTCGGCTATCGTGTGTCCAACCAGGGCAACCTCCTGGAGTTCGCACTTGGCTACACTCACCCCATCCTCATTCAGCTTCCCTCTGAAATCAAGGTGGAAACAAAGTCCGAGAGAAACCAGAACCCCCTGATCATCCTCGAGTCCTGCGACAAGCAACTCCTCGGTCAGGTATGTGCTAAGATTCGTTCTTTCCGTAAGCCAGAGCCTTATAAAGGCAAGGGTGTCCTGTTCGTAGGCGAGCAGATCCGCAGAAAGTCCGGTAAGTCAGCTGGTGCTAAGTAACCTCTAAAACTGTAAGATTATGGCAACAAAATTAGAAAGACGAATCAAGATTAAGTACAGAGTTCGCAACAAGATTTCTGGTACTGCAGAGCGTCCCCGTATGTCTGTCTTCAGAAGCAACAAGCAGATATATGTACAGATAATAAATGATATGAATGGCACCACTTTGGTCAGCGCATCTTCACTTGGCATGGAGACATGTCCCAAGAAGGAACAGGCTGCCAAGGTCGGCGAACTGGCTGCCAAGAAGGCTCTCGAAGCTGGCATTACTACAGTCGTATTCGACCGTAATGGCTATCTCTATCATGGCAGAGTGAAGGAAGTTGCTGACGCAGCACGTAACGGTGGACTTAAATTCTAATGGATTATGGCAAATAAAGTTAAGATAAACAGCGAAATGGAGTTGAAGGACAGACTCGTGGCAATCAACCGCGTAACCAAGGTTACCAAGGGTGGTCGCACGTTCACCTTCGCCGCTATTGTAGTTGTTGGTAACGAGAATGGTATTATCGGTTGGGGCCTCGGCAAGGCAGGTGAAGTCACCGCAGCTATCGCCAAAGGCGTAGAGTCTGCCAAGAAGAACCTGGTACAGGTCCCCGTCTATAATGGCACAGTGCCCCACGAGGCAGCAGCCAAGTTCGGCGGTGCAGACGTGCTCATCATGCCTGCATCTCATGGTACAGGTGTCGTTGCAGGCGGTGCCATGCGTGCTGTCCTCGACAGCGTCGGCATCACAGACTGTCTGGCAAAGTCAAAGGGCTCTTCCAACCCCCACAATCTGGTAAAGGCAACCATCGCAGCACTCTCTCAGATGCGCGACCCCAAGACCGTAGCCGCCAACCGTGGTATCAGTGTAGAAAAAGTATTTAGAGGATAAGGAGGTAAAGTTATGGCAACAATCAAAGTACAGCAAGTAAGAAGCCGCATCCATGCTCCTCACACTCAGAAGGCCACTTTGGACACACTGGGTCTGAGAAAGATGAATCAGATTGTCGAGATTGAAGACAATGCCTCTAACCGTGGCTTGATTAAAGCAGTTCATCATCTCGTAAAGGTGATTGACTGATAGTTTTATGAACAATTAATGTCGATTAAAATATGAAATTGAATAATTTGAAACCTGCTGCCGGTTCAACTCACAGTCGTAGAAGACTTGGTCGCGGTCCTGGTTCTGGCTTAGGTGGTACGTCTACCCGCGGCCATAAAGGTGCCAAGGCACGTTCCGGTTACAAGAAAAAGATTGGTTTCGAGGGCGGTCAGATGCCTTTGCAGCGTCGCCTGCCTAAGTTCGGCTTCAAGAACATCAACCGTGTAGAATATCAGGTAGTAAACCTCTCTACAATTCAGAAACTCGTCGAGAAGAAGAATCTTGAGAAAATTTCTATTGCAGACATGGTTGCTGCCGGATTGGTTTCTGCTAAGGGACTGGTTAAGGTTCTTGGCAACGGCACACTGACCGCTAAGGTTGAAGTCGAAGCCAACGCCTTCTCTAAGAAAGCAGAAGAAGCAATCCAAAACGTAGGTGGTACTGCTACTAAACTTTAATTCTGATGAAGAAGTTTATTGAAACATTAAAGAACATCTGGCACATTGAGGATCTGCGCACCAGAATCCTCATCACGTTGGCCTTCGCTGCAATGTACCGTTTCGGCTCATTCATTGTTCTCCCCGGCATCAATCCTGAGGCTTTGACTGCTTTGAGAGAACAGACCAACACAGGCCTCATGTCTCTGCTGAATATGTTTTCAGGTGGTGCATTCTCCAACGCATCTATCTTTGCACTGGGAATCATGCCTTACATCACAGCATCAATCGTCATCCAGCTCTTTGCTTTCGTTGTACCTTACTTCCAGAAGATGCAGCGCGAAGGCGAGAGCGGACGTCGTAAGATGAATCAGTACACACGATGGCTGACCATAGCTATTCTGCTTTTTCAGGCACCGTCGTATCTGGTTAATCTGAAGATCCAAGCCCAGGGAGCCATAAATCCCAACATAGATCAGACATTGTTCTACATCGCAAGCACCGTTATCCTTGCTGCAGGCAGTATGTTCATTCTGTGGATAGGTGAGCGTATCACCGATAAGGGTATCGGTAATGGCGTGTCACTCATCATTATGCTTGGTATCATAGCTCGTCTCCCCCAAGCCTTCGGTCAGGAAGTAGTATCTCGCCTGAACAACCTGGGCGGTGGTGGCCTCGTGATGTTTATCTTGGAACTCGTGCTTCTCTTTGTCGTCATCCTTGCGGCTATCATGCTCGTTCAAGGTGTCCGCAAAGTGCCCGTACAGTATGCCAAGAGAATGGTTGCAGGACAGCAAGTTGGTGGCGTCCGTCAGTATATCCCCCTCAAGGTGTTTGCTGCTAATGTGATGCCCATCATCTTCGCACAAGCCATCATGTTCATTCCCATCACTCTGCTGAGTCTCGTTTCCAATGGACAGGCTGCTTCGCCTGTACTCATGGCACTCTCTGACCATACAAGTTGGGCTTACAACATTATCTTCGCTCTCTTGATCATCGCCTTTACATATTTCTATACTGCCATTACCTTGAACCCTGTTCAGATGGCAGAGGATATGAACGGTTTCATTCCTGGCATCCGTCCTGGTAAGGAAACTGCTGACTACATCGACAAGATAATGGACCTCATCACCCTGCCAGGTTCTCTGTTCCTGGCTGTGATTGCATGTATGCCCGCATTTGCAGGATTGCTCAACGTGAAGCCTGAGTTCGCTCAGTTCTTCGGCGGCACATCCTTGCTCATCCTCGTCGGCGTGGTTCTCGATACGCTGCAGCAGATTGAGAGTCATCTCCTCATGAGGCACTATGATGGTTTGTTGAGCTCTGGTCGCATACGTGGCCGCTCAGGTATATCTTCACGTTAAGGAATAGTCACCAGCGGATGATATTTCTTAAGACAGAAGACGAGATAGAATTGATGCGAGCTGCCAACCAGCTTGTTGCCAAGACACTGGCCGAAGTGGGGAAACATATCAGGCCAGGTGTCACGACAAAAGAGTTGGACAAGGTAGCAGAAGAATTCATACGCGACAATGGCGCGGTGCCAACCTTCAAGAATTTCCCCAACCCTTGTGGGGGCACACCGTTTCCTGCGTCGATTTGCACCTCGGTCAACGATGTGGTGGTGCATGGCGTACCAAACGACACGCCGTTAGCGAACGGAGATATCGTGTCGGTGGACTGCGGAGTACTTCTGAATGACTTCAATGGCGATTCTTGCTACACGTTCTGTGTCGGCGAAGTGTCGGAGGAAGTTGCTCAGTTACTTGATGTCACAAAGAGAGCCCTCTATGAGGGAATCGCGAGTGCCCAGCAAGGCAAGCGAATAGGTGATGTCGGGTTTGCAGTGCAGACACTTTGCGAGTCTCATGGCTACGGAGTTGTCCGCGAGTTCGTAGGTCACGGCATAGGACACAAGATGCATGAAGACCCACAGGTTCCCAATTACGGGAGAAAGGGTAATGGACCGATGATAAAGAGCGGTCTGTGCATTGCGATTGAACCTATGATAACGATGGGGAGTCCGAAGATATATATGTGTGAGGACAACTGGACCATCAAGACCCGCGACGGAAAACCATCGGCCCACTTCGAACACACGATAGCGGTGCACAAGGGAAATGTTGAGATTCTGTCTTCCTTCGAAGATATAGAAAAGGGAAAATAAATATAATATGGCAAAACAAGCTGTTATAGAACAAGACGGTGTAATTGTGGAATCGCTCTCGAATGCGATGTTCCGAGTTGAACTCGAGATAGGTCAGAAGATTATCTGCAACATCTCCGGAAAGATGAGGATGCATTACATCAAGATACTTCCTGGCGATAAGGTCAAAGTGGAGATGAGTCCGTATGACCTGACAAAGGGACGTATTGTATTCAGATACAAATAAAAACAAGAATATGAAAACAAGAGCTTCTTTGAAAAAACGCACCCCGGATTGCAAGATCGTACGTCGCAAGGGTCGTTTGTATGTTATTAACAAGAAAAACCCCAAGTACAAGATGCGTCAGGGTTAGTCATTATTGCAAATTAGAAAAGTATAGTATATGGCAATTAGAATTGTTGGTGTAGATTTGCCTCAGAACAAGCGAGGTGAAATCGCTTTGACCTATATATTCGGTATAGGTCGCAGTAGCTCCGCCAAGATCCTGGAAAAGGCAGGCGTAGACAAGGACAAGAAGGTTACTGACTGGACTGACGACGAGGCCGGTAAGATTCGTGAGATTATCGGTGCTGAGTATAAGGTTGAGGGTGACCTCCGTTCAGAGATTACAATGAATATCAAGCGCCTGATGGATATCGGCTGCTATCGTGGAGTTCGTCATCGTAACGGTCTTCCCGTCCGTGGTCAGAGCACTAAGAACAATGCTCGCACACGTAAGGGTAAGAAGAAGACTGTTGCAAACAAGAAAAAGGCTACTAAATAATAGGTAATATGGCAAAGAAAGCAGTTGCTACAAAGAAGAGAGTAGTGAAGGTTGACGCTATGGGTCAGCTCCACGTGCACAGCTCGTTCAACAATATCATTGTCTCTTTGGCCAATAGCGAAGGTCAGGTCATTTCATGGTCTTCTGCCGGAAAAATGGGATTCCGTGGCTCTAAGAAGAATACTCCTTATGCTGCCCAGATGGCTGCTCAAGACTGTGCAAAGACTGCATACGACTTGGGTCTGCGCAAGGTAAAGGCATATGTCAAGGGTCCCGGCAATGGTCGTGAGTCAGCAATCCGCACCGTTCACGGAGCTGGTATTGAGGTGGTTGAGATTATCGACGTAACTCCACTTCCTCACAACGGCTGTCGTCCTCCAAAGAGAAGAAGAGTTTAATTGATATTTTAGGTCAAACATAAATAGTTAGATAAAATGGCAAGATATACAGGACCTAAGTCAAGGATTGACCGTCGCTTCGGCGAGGCTATCCTGGGAAATCCCAAAGTACAGGCTAAGCGTAACTTCCCTCCTGGACAGCATGGCAACAATCGTCGTCGCAAGACTTCCGAGTATGGCATCATGCTTGCAGAGAAGCAGAAGGCAAAGTACACCTATGGCGTTCTGGAGAAGCAGTTCCGCAATATGTTCGAGAAGGCAGCTCGCACCAGTGGCATTACCGGTGAGATTCTCCTTCAGAACCTCGAGAGCCGTCTTGATAACATCGTATACCGTCTGGGCATTGCTCCTACCCGTCGTGCTGCCCGTCAGTTGGTTAACCACAAGCACATTGTTGTTGACGGACAAGTGGTAGGTATCCCTTCTTATAGCGTCAAGCCCGGTCAGGTTGTAGGTGTTCGCGAGCGCAGCAAGAGTCTTGAGGTTGTAGAGAATGCTCTGGCAGGCTTCAACCATTCCAAGTATCCTTGGATTGAGTGGGACGAGAGCCAGAAGGCCGGCAAGTATCTTCACAAGCCCGACCGTGCCGACATTCCCGAGACTATTAAGGAACAATTGATCGTTGAGTTGTACTCTAAATAAAATATAAGAATGGCGATATTAGCATTTCAAAAACCCGATAAGGTTATAATGTTGGAGGCGGACGACAAGTATGGCAAGTTCGAATTCCGCCCCTTGGAAGGTGGTTTTGGTACTACCATTGGTAATGCTTTGCGCCGCATCCTTCTCTCCTCTCTTGATGGCTTTGCTATCAACACGGTATCTATCTCTGGTGTCGAGCACGAGTTCGCTACTGTGCCTGGAGTCAAGGAAGATGTCACCAACATTATTTTGAACCTGAAGCAGGTAAGATTCAAGCAGGTCGTAGAAGACTTCGAGACGGAGAAAGTTGCCATCACGGTCGAGAACGTTACTGAGTTCAAGGCTGGTGACTTCAACAAGTATCTTGTTGGCTTCGAAGTGCTGAACCCTGAACTGGTGATTTGCCATCTGGACCCGAAGGCGTCCTTGCGTATGGAAATCAACATCAATAAGGGTAGGGGTTATGTCCCTGCGGACGAGAATCGTCCCTTCTGCACCGATGTGAATGTTATCCCTATAGATTCAATTTACACTCCAATCAGGAATGTCAAGTACGCCGTAGAGAACTTCCGCGTAGAGCAGAAGACCGACTACGAGAAGCTTGTGCTTGAGATCACCACTGATGGTTCCATTCACCCGAAGGATGCGCTCAAGGAAGCTGCCCGTATCCTCATTCACCACTTCATGCTCTTCTCCGATGAGAAGATTACGCTCGAGAACAGCGAGATGGATGTGAATGAGGAGTTCGACGAGGAGGTTCTCCACATGCGTCAACTCCTGAAGACTAAGCTGGTTGATATGGACTTGTCAGTACGCGCACTGAATTGCCTCAAGGCTGCCGATGTGGATACCCTGGGCGATTTGGTACAGTACAACAAGACCGACCTGCTTAAGTTCAGGAACTTCGGCAAGAAATCGCTCACGGAGCTTGATGATTTGCTCGAGGGTCTGAATCTGTCGTTTGGAACTGATATTTCCAAGTATAAATTAGATAAAGAATAAGAAAGTCATGAGACATAATAAGAAATTCAATCATCTGGGTCGTACTGCATCCCACAGGGCAGCTATGTTGAGTAACATGGCCGTGTCTCTGATCATGCACAAAAGAATCACTACGACCCTCGCCAAGGCAAAGGCCTTGAAGAAGTATGTAGAGCCTCTGATCACTAAGTCGAAGGAGGATACTACCAATTCACGTCGCGTTGTGTTCAGCTACTTGCAGGACAAGCACGCCATTACGGAGTTGTTCACGGTAATCTCTCAGAAGGTTGCCGACCGTCCCGGTGGTTACACTCGTATCATCAAGACGGGCTTCCGTGCCGGCGACGCTGCTCCCATGTGCTTCATCGAGCTCGTCGACTTCGATGAGAACATGGCTAAGACTGCCAAGAAGGCAAAGCGTACGCGTCGTTCTTCAAAGAAGGCTACAACTGCTCCTGCAGCCGAGGAGGCCGCTCCGGTAGCAGAAGCCGAGGCACCTGCAACAGAAGCCGCAGAGAGTGCAGCTCCTGCTGAAGAAGCTCAAGAATAATTCTAAGATGCTTTAGCATCAAGCCGCGATTCTTTCCGCGGAACTAATTGCAATAATGAAGCCGCTTCGTCCGTGAAGGATGGAGCGGCTTTTTCTGTGTCCGGACATGAAGTACAGAGGCCTCTGAGCATAGCCAACCTTTATTAAGGCAGATTATTGTCTGTTGTGCTTTCTGCTAAGTCCTCTCGTACGCGAGTGCTTTAGGAGGTACTTTGTGTTGGTGATTCGCCTGCCTGCCTGCTTACCATCCCTTTAGGGGGCATACCTTAGGTTTCGGCGGACGGCAATAATTGGCTGATTCAGTTTCGGCACGGAGGAATGTTTCGTGCAGAAGAGGAGTTTTGTCAAGATTTTTCCTTTTGGGGGCGTTTCTGACGGCATGAAATCGTCGTGGGGTACTCCTGATACCCCCGAAACGCTTAAAATCGATTTCTTTGTAATGCGCTTGGTTTCAGTGACTTGGAATTCGATGTTTTGTCGGGCAGTTCTGAAAGTGAACAGTTTTGTGGTGCTATAGTACAAAATTCGGGCTATTTTCTCTACAGACACAACGTAGTGCGTGAGCCAACGCAATATATTGAATTTGCAATTCCAATATATTGCGTTGGTCATCTTGGCATAGAGGATGGGTCCACGCGGCGTGATGAGGGGTATCATCCGCGCTGATTTTTGTAAAGATTCTTCCTGCTTTTCATGGTCATGTGGCTGAGCCGGTCTTGTGTGTCGGGATGTTGGATAATGTGAAGAAAAACAGGCTATGTCTTGGACATTTCGCCTTTTTTCCTTATATTTGCACCGTATTTTGCAAAATTCGGCTTTAATCTATGTTATGATGAAAGGAAAATTCCTCCTTCTCGGCCTTATGCTGGCTGTTTCGGTCAGTGCTGAGAACTTCACGCAGTACGTCGATCCGCGTATAGGCACTGGCGATCACGGTCATGTCTTCATGGGTGCCAATGTGCCTTTCGGCATGGTGAATGCCGGCCCCACTCAGCTGGAGACGGGTTGGGACTGGTGCTCCGGCTATCATGAGTCGGGCAAGAAGATTATCGGCTTTGCCCAGATGCACTTGAGCGGCACTGGTTGCGGCGACTTGGGCGACATTGGGCTGATGCCGGCATACGGCGATGTGGAGCTTACGCGCGAGGGTCTTGCCAGCGAGTACAGTCACGAATCGGAGGTGGCAGTACCCGGCTACTACAGGGTCCGCCTTGACCGTTTCAGCATCATGGCTGAGGTGACGGCTACGGAGCGCACGGCTCTCTACCGCTTTACCTTCCCGAGGGGCAGCAACAATGCCCGTATCATCATCGACCTGGAGAATGCCGTCGATGCGCGTGCCACGGAAACCCGTGTCGTTCCCTTGGACGACTATACGCTGGTGGGCTTCCGCCGCAGTCACGGCTGGGCAAATAATCAGGTCGTCTACTTCTGCATGAAGTTCAACAGGCCCATCCACAACTGGGTGAGCGAAGGCCTGAATGCCAAGTACGGCGAGGCCACGTTCATGGTCGACCCTGGCGACCAGGTGATGGTCAAAGTGGCGCTCTCGCCCACGAGCGAGGTTAATGCAATGCTCAACCTGAACGAGGAGCAGCCGGGCGGCTTTGATTTCGATGCCATAGCCAATGCCGCCAGTGCTGCCTGGGACAAGCAGCTTTCCCGCATCAAGGCAACATTCCGCACCGAGCGCGAGCGTACCATCTTCTATACAGCCATGTATCACTACATGGTTGCGCCGCAACTCTGGAACGACATCACGGGCGACTATATGGGCGCAGACCTGAGGGTGCATCGAGGCGCCGACTACAATACGCTCACCACCTGGAGCCTGTGGGACACATACCGTGCCGCACATCCCCTGGCAACCATCATCATGCCCGACCGCATGCGCGACTATGCCAAGACGATGCTCGCCATCTACCGCGAATGGGGCGAGCTTCCCGTGTGGCATCTCGTGAGCAACGACACCTATTGCATGGTAGGAGAGCCCGCCGTGCCTGTCCTGGCAGACATCATCCTGAAGGGCGAAGCTGGCGACATCGACGTGGAGGAAGCCTACGAAGCCGTATGCGCCAGCATGCTCCCCACCGTCTATGCCAAGATGCGCCGCGTCCCCCTACGTGGCAAAGACTATCTGGCAGAGCTCGGATACCTGCCCTATGATGGTCGTGAAGGCGAAGTAGTGGGCAAGAGCATGGAGTATTTCATAGCATCATGGGCAGCCGCACAGCTCGCCGGAAAGCTCGGCCATAAGGAAGACAGTGTCCGCTTCCACGAGATAAGCATGAACTATAAGAAGATGTACGACCGCCGAGTCAACGTCATGCGCGCCCTCGACAGCAAGGGAGAGTTCCGGCCTCTGCCCGCAGACTTCAATCCCAACCAGCAGACAGGCGACTATACCGAAGGCAATCCCTGGCAGTACACATTCCTCGTACCTCATGACGTGAAAGGCCTGGCCGAGTTGATGGGTGGCGACAAGGCACTCGACAAACGCCTCGACGACCTTCTGGCAGCCAGCAGCGACCTGGGTGACAACCACGCCCCCGACATCTCCGGACTCATCGGACAGTATGCCCACGGCAACGAACCCAGCCATCACATATTATATATGTATAACTACATCGGTCAGCCCCGCAAAGCACAGAAGTGGATTCGCCAAGTCATGGACGAACTCTATACAGACCAACCCGCCGGCCTTTGCGGCAATGAAGACGTCGGACAGATGTCGGCCTGGTACATCCTCTCAGCCCTCGGCTTCTATCAAGTGGAGCCCTGTGGCGGCGTCTATCAGCTTGGCTCGCCCATCGTGGAAGAGGCCGTCATCCCGGTCGGCGAGGACAAGACCTTCACCATCCGTACCCACGGAGGTAGCGACAAAGCCATCTACGTCAAGAAGTATGTGCTGAACGGCAACCAGCTCAAGGGCACAACCATCACCCACGAGCAGATCATGGCCGGAGGCACATTAGATGTCTATATGACAAGCAAGTAGTCGAAGTATCGAAACAATCAGAATAATCATTTCAGCACTATGAAGAAAATAATGTTTACCCTGCTGATGTGCGCACCAATGTCTGCCTTCAGCACCCCGAAGTTAGCAATCCCCGAGCCTGCAAAGAAGCAGCAAGTGGCAGTACAAAGCACCATCAAAGACCTGCGCCCCGAGCCGGAGAAGCGTCTCTTTCGCAGTGAAGCCGTCGAGAAGCAAATCCTCGACCTCAAGCAGAAGCTGACGGCCATCGACCCCAAGCTCTATTGGATGTTCGTCAACTGCTTCCCCAACACCCTCGACACCACTGTCTGGTATAGCAACGAGAGCGGCGACGACGACACCTTCGTCATTACTGGCGACATCGAAGCCATGTGGTTGCGCGACAGTGCCGCACAGGTCTGGCCCTACCTCCGCTATGTGAACGAGGACGAGCCCCTGCGTCATCTCATCCGCGGCGTCATCCGCAGGCAGTTCGCCTGCATACTGATCGACCCGTATGCCAATGCTTTCAACATCAGCCCCAAAGACGGCGATTGGCAAAGCGACGAGACAAAGATGAACAAGATGCTGCATGAACGCAAGTACGAGATAGACTCCCTTTGCTATCCCCTGCGCCTTGCCTATGCATATTGGCAGAAGACAGGCGACGCCAGCATATTCGACGAGAACTGGCTCAAAGTGGTTCGTGCCACCCTCGATGTGTTCCGCGACCAGCAGAACTGGAACGGTTATAAGACGAACTACCACTTCCGCCGTGAGACTAAAGCACTCCACGACACCCGAAGCAATTCTGGTTACGGTCATCCGGGCAAGCCTTGCGGACTCATCGCAAGCGCCTTCCGTCCCAGCGACGACAGCACAATCTTCCCGTACCTCGTGCCCTCGAACTTCTTCGCAGTAAGCGTTCTTCGCAAGGCAGCCACTATTCTCCGCCAAGTGAACAAGGAGACAGTGCTGGCCGGCGAGTGCGAGCAGATGGCAAGCCAAGTGGAGAATGCCCTGAAGCAGTATGCTGTCGTGGAGCATCCCAAGTATGGCTCCATCTATGCCTTTGAGGTTGACGGCTACGGAAGTGCACTCCTCATGGACGACAGCAACGCGCCGAGCCTCCTCTGCCTGCCTTATCTGACCGACGTCGCCATTGACGATCCTATCTATCAGAACACGAGAAAGTTCGTCTGGAGCGAGGATAATCCTTACTTCTTCAAGGGGAAGGCCGGCGAAGGCATTGGCGGTCCTCACTGCGGACTCGACAAGCCTTGGCCCATGTCGCTTGTGATGAAGGGCTTTACCACTAACGACCGTGCCGAGAAGGAATGGTGTGTACAGCAAATCCTGAAGACCGACGGCGGCAAGGGCTTTATGCATGAATCCTTCAACAAGGACGATGCCTCGGACTTCACACGCAGTTGGTTCGCATGGGCCAACACAATCTTCGGCGAACTTATCGTAGACATGTATGCAGAGTAAAAGCAGAACATTATCAAAAGGAGCCCTCATTGTAGGGCTCTTTACTTTTGTGGCCGCCCTCTTCTCGGCTTGTACGAGCGGGGATGAGGCTGAGGTGCAGGAAGCGCTCGACTTCCTTTATGCGGGGATGCCGCTGCCTGACAGTGTCGACTACCCACGCGAGTTCTGGGAAGCCAATGTGAGGGTGGCAGTCAAGGCACGCCATGAGATGCCCTGGGGCGAGAAGGTGCCCGGACGAGAGTGGCGGCATTTCGTACTGCCTTTGCGCGTCAACAACGAGGACCTCGACTCGTTCCGTGTCGCTTACTATGACGAGTTGAAGGCGCGAGTTGAAGGCAAGTCGATGTACCAGGCCGTGCTGGAGGTGAACCATTGGTGCCATGAACACGTCAGCTATCAACCCAGCGACAGTCGGACTTCTTCGCCGATGAACACCCTCCGCTCTGCTATCGGACGTTGCGGAGAAGAGAGCACCTTCACGGTCACTGCCCTGCGTACCATCGGCATCCCTGCCCGCCAGGTCTATACTCCACGCTGGGCCCACACAGACGACAACCATGCCTGGGTCGAGGCCTGGGTTGATGGCAAATGGTTTTTCTTGGGCGCTTGCGAACCCGAGCCGGTGCTGAACCTCGGATGGTTTAATGAATCGGCCAGCCGAGGCATGCTCATGCACACGAAAGTCTTTGGGGATTACAAGGGGCCGGAGGAAGTGGTGAACAAGACAGCGTGCTACACCGAGATAAACGTCACTAAGAACTACTGCGACGTCTCTACCATCATCGTCACCGTACTTGGCCAGGACAGCCTTCCCGCCGAGGATGCAACGGTCGACTATCGCCTTTACAACTACGCAGAGTTCTACCCGATCGTGTCGAAGCAGAGTGATGCGAACGGCAAGTCGTCGCTGTCCTGCGGCAAGGGCGACCTGATTGTCTGGGCAAGCAAGGACGGCAAGTTCGGCTTCAAGAAAGTGAGCGTCGGCAAGGAAGCACTGGTGACCATTGTCATGGACAAGGACAGCACGTACACCGCATCGCTCGAGTTCGACCTCGTGCCGCCGTATGGTAAGGACAACAAGCCTGATGTCAGCACCGAAGCCGTACGCGCCAATCGCAAGCGTCTTGCTGAGGAAGACAGCATCCGCATTGCCTACATGAACCAGGCATTCCGTCAGGATGCCGCACAGGGCAGCCCTGAGGCACTGGCGCGCGCTAATTGGCGAACCATCGAAGCCTTCCGGAAGAATTGTTCCGACACGAAGCTGGCAGACGACATCCTCGCTACGCTTTCCCGGAAAGACTATCGCGACGTCACGCTCGACGTGCTGATGGATGTGGCACAACACACCTCCCCAACGGGAGAGGAAGGGATGAGGCAGTATGTCCTCAGTCCGCGTGTCAGCAACGAACGCTTGACGCCATGCCGGGGAGCACTCCAGGAGCACTTCCGCGGCATGATGGCTGAGCAGCTTCAGCAGTGGGTGATGGACAGCATAACGGTGGACGACACACGCAATCCGCAGCATCTCTGCATGTCGCCGCTCAGTGTGCTGCGCCACCGGACGTGCGACGCTCACAGCCGCGACATATTCTTCGTGGCTGCGGCCCGTAGTGCTGGTATCCCAGCCCGCATAGACGAGGTGACGGGCAAGGTGCAATGGGCTGACATCAAGACCGGCGAATGGCACAATGTTCTGTTCTCCTCTGCTCAGGAACAAACAGCTCCCCAGGGACTCCTGCGCCTCACATTCAGTGACCAGGATGTGAAGGACGACCCTTTCTACTACACGCATTTCACCTTGTCGCAGATTAAGGACGGCCAGCCTCAGTTGCTCGAGTTCCCGGAGGAAGCGACGTGGAAGTCGACTTTCGCCGATGGAGTGAACGTCGAGGCAGGCCATTACATGCTCCTCAGCGGCATGCGTATGGCGAACGGCAGTGTCTGGGCCAATCTCAACATCTTTAATGTTGCTGCAGGACAGCAACAGGCTGAGCCCCTTCGACTGCGTGCGGACGACGAGCACCTGCGTGTCATCGGCAACTTCGACTGCGAGAACTACTTCACCAACGCAAAGGGCGTGCACAAGAAGATACTTGAGACGACCGGCCGAGGCTTCTACATGATAGCCCTTATCCGCAGCGGTCACGAGCCGAGCACGCATCTCCTGCACGACATGGAAGCAGCCAACATACACATCTCGCAGTGGTCCGGCTGCTACCTCATGCTTTTCGAGAGCCAGGAAGACTACGCTAACTTCGACCGCAAGGAGTTCGACGACCTGCCAAGCAACGTGCTCTTCGGCGTCGCAGACCCAAAGACAATCGAGGCGATGCACATCGAGGAGCTCACCCACGGCAACAAGGAACTGCCGCTGCTGCTGCTTTGCGACACGTTCAACCGCGTCGTCTGGTATCGTCAGGGCTACAACATCGGCCTGGCCGACCAGTTGATGGCCGCGCTCCGGATGGTTATCCTGAAGGAGTAAGAGCGTCTCTTGGCCAGTCCTCCTTTGTCGGAAGAACAGGAGGACTGCAGTCCGTTAATAATTTCAGTATAGTAAAACTCCAGTACTACCACGGTGGTACTGGAGTTTTCCTATGGTAGTACTGGAGTTTTCCTATGGTAGTACTGGCCACGACCTATGGTTCGTTGGAATCTTCCCTGTGGATTATCGTCGGACGAAGCCTTCCTTCTTGCAGATGATGGCCGTATAGACGAGGATGAGCAGCGTGCTGAGGCCGACGTATTGCCATTCTGGCCATGCCTCCGGAATAATCGTCATCACCCAATAGAGCACGGCGGCGAGGACGGTGTAGGCCAGTATGGAACGGATAGGATAGGGGATGGGGTAGTACTTCTGCCCAATGAAATAGCTCAGCAGCATCGCTGTGCCGTATCCTGCAACGCCTCCCCAGGCGCAAGCCATGTAGCTGTAATGGGGAATGCCCCAGATGTTGACGGCCAGAAGAGCGAGGCAGCCTGCCAGGGAGAACAGGGCGCCGAAGTACGTCTTGTCTATCAGCTTGTACCAGAAGGACAGGTTGAAGTAGATGCCCATCATGATTTCCGCAGCCATCACGATAGGAATGACGCGCAGACCCTCCCAGTAGTCCGAGCCAATCATGTAGCGAAGCAAGGGCAACCAACCCATCACGCAGAGGAACGCGAGCAGTGTGAAGATGATGAAATACTTCATGCCAAGGGCGTAATACTCGTTCTTGTCGGCATCTTTAGCCTTTGAGAAGACGATGGGCTCATAGGCATATCGGAAGGCTTGGGTAATCATCGCCATGATCATCGCTATCTTTACGCAGCTGCCATATACGCCCAGCTCGATGTTGGCATGCGCCTGGTCGGGGTAAACCTTAGGGAAGAGAATCTTGTCTGCCACTTGGTTCAGGATGCCCATAACGCCCAGAACGAGTATAGGCCACGAGTAGGAGAGCATCCTGCGGAGCAGCTGGCCGTCGAACTTCCAACGGATCCTGAGCAGGTCCGGCACGAAGAAGAAGGTGATGAAGCCTGTGCAAAGCAGGTTGATAAAGAAGACGTAGAACACACTCGTCTTGCCGAGCAGGACGAAGTATACGAGGTTGAGCGCAATGTTAAGGAAGATGAAGCCCAGCTTCAGCGACATGAAGCGTATGGGGCGGTGCTGAAAACGAAGGAAGCTAAAGGGCAGAGCCTGCAAGGCATCCAGGGCAACCACCGTCGCCATCATCATTAGGTAGTCCGGATGCTCAGCGTATCCCAGGTAACCCGAAATAGGTCCGATGAAGCCGAAGAGCAGCAGGAGAAACACCGCAGTAAGGCTCCCCACCACGGCAAAGCAGGTGGAGAAGACGGTGTCGGGTGTTTCGCGCTCATCGTTGGCAAAGCGGAAGAGCGTCGTCTCCATGCCGAAAGTCAGGATGACGAATATCAAAGCCGTGTAGGCATACATGTTCGTGCTCACGCCATAGTCGCCGGAAGCCTTCGGCATGTAGTGCGTGTAGAGCGGCACGAGCAGGTAGTTGAGGAAACGGCCCACGATGCTCGAGAGTCCGTATATGGCCGTATCCTTGGCCAAGGATTTGAGGCTTGCCATTGTCAGTATTCCGTTTTATTGCATGCAAAGTTACTAATTTCTTTTTGTAATACAAAAGAATTGTCGTATCTTTGCAGCGAAAGGACAAATTAAACAGCATGAAATACGTCAGTTGGAACGTCAATGGCCTCCGGGCTGTAGTAGGAAAGAACTTTCGCGAAGCATTCGAACAGCTCGATGCCGACTTTGTGTGCCTTCAGGAAACGAAGTTGCAAGCCGGACAACTCGAGCTGAGTTTCCCGGGGTATCAGTCCTATTGGAACTATGCAGAGAAGAAAGGCTACTCGGGCACCGCAGTCTTCACGCGCCAGACGCCAGTAGCAGTGACCTACGGACTCGGCATCGAGGAGCACGACCACGAGGGGCGCGTCATCACGCTCGAGATGTCGGACCATTACTTGGTGTGCGTCTATACGCCGAACAGCCAGGATGGTTTGCGCCGCCTCAGTTACAGAATGGAGTGGGAGGATGCCTTCCGCAACTATCTTCTCGCGTTAGACCAGAAGAAGCCCGTCGTTGTGTGTGGTGACATGAACGTGGCTCACAAGGAAATCGACCTGAAGAATCCAGCCACGAACCATCAAAACGCAGGCTTCACAGACCAGGAGCGCGACAAGATGACCACGTTGCTTGGCAGCGGATTCATCGATACGTTCCGCCACTTCAACCCCGACGCCGTGGGACGCTACAGCTGGTGGAGCTATCGGTTCCACGCCAGGGAGAAGAACGTAGGCTGGCGCATCGACTACTTCCTCGTGTCGAGTCGCCTCGCTTCGCGCCTTAAATCGGCTGAGATACACGACGACATCATGGGAAGCGACCATTGTCCCGTGTCGTTGGAACTTGATTGATTGGCAATATGAAAGTGTGGGGAATGACAGAAGGCAGCATTGCCTGCTGCGGTTTGGTTGCCTTCGGAATGCTTTTACAGCTGACGGTCGGACCGGTTCGATGGGATGCGATGGCTTGGCCAGTCAACATCATCGTGCTCTTCCTGCTGCTGCTCGGCATCATCTCGATGCATTTGTCGCGTAAGAAGGTACGCCTCTTCCGCTGGATGGCCACGTTGCAGGCAGGCATTCCGGCTATGGTGGCTTGCGCCATGCTGACCGTCCTGATGGGCGTCACCAGGCAGGTTCCGTCCGCGCATCAGCCTGCGGACCCCTTCGGCATTACCTCCATGCTCACATTCTGGCCGTTTGTCCTCTCGTATCTCTGGCTTACGGTACTCGTCGGAATGGTATGCATGACTCGGCTTATGCGCCCGTCTTGGCACAGCATCCCTTTCCTGCTCAATCACTTGGGACTCTTCGTCGCCCTCGTCGCCGGCACGCTTGGCAATGCAGACATGCAAGACTTGCGCATGGTGGTACAGGAAGGCAAGACGGAATGGCGGGCAGTCGATGCTCAGCACCGTGTCCATCAGCTCCCTATAGCCATCGAACTTCATGACTTCTCTATGGAGCTTCATGAGTCTTCGCTCGCTCCGAAGAGCTTCTCGTCTGCAGTGACCGTCTATACTAAGCGTGGCAATACGGTCAATGACACGATTCGCGTGAACAAACCTCTCGCGGTTCGTGGGTGGAAGATATACCAGTACAGCTACGACGAGGCACGCGGCCAGGAGAGCGACATCAGCGTCTTAGAACTCGTTCGCGACCCTTGGTTGCCCTATGTATATATAGGAATCTTCATGATGCTGGCAGGCGCATTAAGTATTTTTATCAGTAAGAAATGGTGACTTGGAATGATTTGTGGCTCTTTGCCCTACTGGCTTTGATATGCTGGACAGTGGCGGCTGTGCTTTCCCTGCGTGGAAAGAGACAGAAGGCTGCCTGCCTGCTGACGGTTCTCGGCTTGCTCATCTTCGGCTCGTACATCGCCATGATGTGGATTTCATTAGGCCATCCGCCTATGCGCACCATGGGTGAGACGCGACTTTGGTATTCCTGGTTCCTCCCTCTTGTAGGCCTGATAACCTACCTCCGCTGGCATTATCGGTGGATTCTCTCCTTCAGCACGTTGCTCAGCACAGTGTTTATCTGCATCAACATCCTTAGGCCGGAGATACATAGCAAGGCGTTGATGCCCGCTTTGCAAAGCCCGTGGTTCGCACCTCACGTCATTATCTATATGTTCGCCTATGCCACGACGGGTGTCGCAACGCTGATGGCGTTGTGGCAACTCTGTAGGAAACAAGACCAGCTGGCAGCCATTGACAACCTGACCAGAGTGGGTCTGTCGTTCCTTACCATCGGTATGCTCTTCGGAGCACTGTGGGCCAAGGAGGCATGGGGCACGTATTGGTCGTGGGACCCGAAGGAGACGTGGGCCGCTGCAACGTGGATGTGCTACCTCATCTATGTGCATCTGCGCAAGAGTCGGCCCGAAGCAGTCACTCCAGCCTTGCTGTGGCAGGTGATTTGCTTCCTGTGTCTGCAGATGTGTTGGTGGGGAATAAACTATCTGCCTTCAGCCCAAGGCACAAGCATACATACGTATGGCGGTTGATTTCTGCCTGCTAAATTTGGAGATGTCGGCGAATCTTGTTATCTTTGTGGCACGATTACACATTATATATAATATATTATGGTAAAGCACATCATACTTTGGAAACTGAGAGACGACCTCACGGACGAGGAGAAGCAGCGCGTAAAGAAGGACATCAAGGCTGGCCTTGAAGGCT
Source organism: uncultured Bacteroidaceae bacterium (assembly GCA_905235305.1). Taxonomy (GTDB): domain Bacteria; phylum Bacteroidota; class Bacteroidia; order Bacteroidales; family Bacteroidaceae; genus Physcousia. The sequence continues at coordinate 22,992 of CAJOLC010000007.1, forward strand.
TGGCCGGCCGCATCCCCGGCTTGCTGAGCATCGTCGTGAATGTCGACGGACGCCTCGAGTCGTCGAATGCCGACGTGATGCTCGACAGCACTTTCACTGACGAGGCTGCGCTGAAGGCCTATGCCGTTCACCCTGAACATGTGGCTGTGGCAGACGGAAAGGTGCGCCCCTACACCTGCCTCCGCACGTGTCTGGACTATGAGATTATGTAGTCGTCATAACGTTATGCCGTTATAACGCAATATTGAAACTAATAAAGAGACTAACCATGAAAGGAATTGTTCTTGCCGGAGGCTCCGGCACTCGGTTATATCCCATCACGAAGGGCATCAGCAAGCAGCTTATGCCCATCTACGACAAACCGATGATTTACTATCCCATCAGCGTGCTGATGCTGGCAGGCATACGCGAGATTCTCATCATCTCCACGCCTTTCGACCTGCCAGGGTTCAAGCGCCTGCTTGGCGACGGCAGCGACTATGGCGTCAGCTTCACCTATGCCGAGCAACCTTCGCCCGACGGATTGGCTCAGGCCTTTACCATCGGCGCTGACTTCATTGGCGACGATTGTGCCTGCCTCGTACTGGGCGACAACATCTTCCAGGGCAACGGCTTCAGCGCGATGCTCCGTGAGGCTGTACGCACTGCAGAGCAGGACGGGAAGGCAACTGTCTTTGGCTACTGGGTGAACGACCCCGAGCGTTACGGCGTGGCAGAGTTCGACCGGCAGGGCAACTGCCTCTCCATCGAGGAGAAACCTGCCAATCCGAAGAGCAACTATGCTGTCGTGGGCCTATACTTCTATCCCAACAAGGTGGTCGAGGTGGCGAAGAACATCAAGCCCAGTGCCCGCGGCGAGTATGAGATTACGACTGTCAACCAGCAGTTCCTTGCCGACGGTGAGCTCAAGGTGCAGACGCTTGGCCGCGGCTTCGCATGGCTCGACACCGGCACCTTCGACTCCCTCTCCGAGGCCTCTACCTACATCGAGGTGCTCGAGAAGCGTCAGGGACTCAAGGTCGGTTGTCTGGAAGGCATCGCCTACCGCAAGGGTTGGATAGACGAAGAGCGGATGCGTGCGCTGGCACAGCCTATGCTCAAGAACCAATATGGGCAGTATCTGCTCAAAGTCATAGAGGACGTTAAGCGCTTCGGCAGCGAAAAGAAAGACCTCTAAGTATGCATAGAAAAACGCCCTATAGGGGAAGAGCCATTCCCCTATAGGGCGCCAGTTTCTTCTCAGTAGGGTGTCACTTATAGGTGTACGACCAGTTGGCCTGTACGTTGGCATCCGCGGCGATGTGCCGGTTCTTTGGCCAGTTCAGCCTGATGCCGTAGTTCACCTTCTGGACATTGTTTACCTGCACGGTTCCGGCATTGGCGGTAAATTCTCCCTTGCATCGGATGCCCACATTCAACTCCTCGTCGTCGTCTTCGAACTCATAGGTGTCGCCTGTGACTTTGACCTGAATGAGGGTGTTGTTGTTGTCTTGATTGATGAGCATGTCGCGTGTGACGGAGATGCCTTTAGTCCCGTCGCCCTTGGCTTCCACGCGAAGCGTACCGCCGCTGACGGTCATGTCGAGCGGTGCCTTGATGCCTCTGGTGAGGTCCTCGGCAGCTGTTATGTTGAGCGAACCGCCTCGGATGAACAACAGCCCATTGTCCTCCTTGTCGGGGCTTGGAATGGTGTCGCCGCTTTCCGTGACGTCAGTCATGATTTCCACCTGCAGTCCGTCGCCCTTCTGTCCGCTGAGTGTTACGGTGCCACCGCTCATGAGGAAGTACTGGCCGATGTGCATGGCATCACTGACTGCTTTGTTCACCGTGATGTTGCCCGTGCTCTTCTTTATCTCCATGTACTCCTTCGTGGCGATGCCGTGCTTGGCATTGCCAGTGACGGTGAGTGAGCCGCCGCCCGAAACCTCGAGGTGGCCCTTGCAGTACAGGGCAGCCTTTTGGTCGCCGCCTGCCGCATCGGCAAGGAAATTATCGGTGCCTTCGTTCAGTATGAAGTCGACGCGCTTGCCGCACTTGATGTCGATGGCAGCCCCCTGGTCGCTCGTGAGGTTGAGCCCATTCAGGTAGAACTTGCACTTCAGCGGCCCGTCGTAGTACAACGAACCATGCGTGCTCTGTCCCTGCAGCACAAACTCCAACTCGTTCTTCGTGTCAGTGCTGATCAACTTGACGTTCGCACCTTGAATCGTATCTGTAACATTTGGGGCATGCCCAAGGTCAACATATGCCGTATCGCCATCGAAGGTAACGGTGACGGTATGGACTACGGTGATGCTGTCTATTTGCGTGACGGAATAAGTAGAGTCGTTCACTTGGAAAGACGTGCCGTCCTCGGAGAACAAGAGTTCCGAAGTGGTGAAGCGCTTACTCTCGCCCTCCTTCCATACACGAACCTGCTCTTGTGCCTGCACAGCAAAAGCACAGAGCATGGATATGCCCATAATAAAAGTCTTTCTCATTATTGTCCTGTTTGTGGTCAGTAGTTAGCTACTCTAACTACTTAACCATTTTGTAAGGTATCGTCAGTAGAAGTGGCTCTGCCGAAAGGGGCTGTCCTACTTCTTGACTTTAATAGTTTTTCCGTTCATGCTGACGATGTAAACGCCTGCGGGCAGATTGTCGAGGCTGATGTTTGCGCCTTCCTCGATATTGGCAATGCTGATGAGTATGCCGTTCGTGCTGAAGACACGGAGGAAGCCGTCGCCCTTGACGGAAAGTGTGCCGTTCTTGTATGCGAGGTTCTCTTCCTGCTCGGGCAAGGTCTTGATGGCATCCGGCATATCGGTGAACGAGATCTTCTCAACGGCAGAGATAGGATAGCTGTGCTCTCCGTAGGAAGTTATCACCGTGACATTATCGTCCTGGAAAGTAATCCTCTTTACGGTGGGCAGAAATATGTTCTGATTTGTACCGCTGTAAGTGATGGTAAGGTAGTTGTCGGCCATCAAGCTTGTGCTAATCATGAGCAGCAGAGCTGCCAAAGCGTTCTTAGTATTCATAGATGTATTGGGGATTTATTAAAGTAGCGTAATGTAATGTCAGAAACTGTATTTGTATCCGATGTTGATAGTGTGCATCCTGTCGTGCTGGCGTACCGTTTCTGTCTCCATCGTAGTCTCGTTCTCTTCGACGTCAAACATGTCGAATGTAATGAGGTAAGCCAGCGAAATCTCGTTGTGCTTGCGGAACTTGTAGGAGCATCCGACGGCAGTACGTATCTTCTGCAAGAGCATGTGGTCGCCGACGCTGACACTGTTGTGGAACTCTGTCGATACGAAGGGCGAGTAGGGGCAGCGCTTCTTGTCATACTCGAACTTGAGGCGTGAACGTAGTACCTGGTCGGTGTACGCAGGCTTCGTCTCGACTCTCCACTCGTCGACAGGGTCGCCATTCATCTCAGGGATGTCCCCTATATAGATCCAATCCCAGCCGTCCTCTTCATACTGCGGCTGCATGCTCCAGCTTTCGCGATAGACATGTTTATCATAGACTCTTTCCCGGGCATGCGTCAGCTGGTAGCGTTCGCGCAGCGAGACCTTAAGCAAATTCCATAGTTTGATGCTGCCCGTAGCCTCTGCACTGAAGCGGTGGCGCGGATACCAGTATTCGGGCGTGAAGTTAGAACCAATCTCCCAATACTCCGAGCCGACTTCGCCTTCGCTCTTGTCTTTGTACTTGTCAGGTTTGCAGGTATAGAGGAGACCATAGCTTAGGCCGAACTTAAGGTATTTGTTCACCTTGTAGCTCGTGCTGAGCCCTGCGGAGAAGCGTGCCTTGTTCTGAGCGCGGTATTCCAACTCCATACCGACATCCCATTGCTTCGTTATGGCCTTCTCCAGCCCAAGCTCCGACCAGATGCCTGCTTCATCGTTCTCTCCTGCCATGGCGGGCAGGGCAAGAAGCATGAGGGCAAGTGCATAGTGACGCGGTTTCATTTATCTGGGCATTTTGGTTACGTCCTCCAGACTGTTGCCGCGGTCCTCGGGGTCGTCGTAGTATATGCGGACAAGGCAAGCGTCCTTGAGGAAATCAATCATGCCGACTTCGACCCTGTCTATCTTCAGCCCGGTCCTCTTCTCGAGGTCTGCCTTGAGTTCCTCCCGCTTGCTTGGGGCGACGAGGGCCACGTTGTCGTACTTGATGTACTTGCTGCAGTTCCTTTTCACCAGCTTGCTCTTCTCGTAGCGCCATGCCATGATGAGGAAGGTGATGTTGACCATGAAGATGGTGACCAGTCCGAATCCGTCCCAGTAGTCAGCCTTCGGGTGGTATTCGGCACGGCAGAGGGCGTTCATGACGCTCAGAGCAATGAGCATGAAGAGGTATGTCATCTCGCGGATGGGCACGGCTTCCGTGCGGAAGCGCATGATGCCGAAGATGGCAAAGAGGCCCATTGCGGCGCCGATGTTCATGCCGCCGCCTTCCATGAGGCTTACCAGCAGGAAGATGCTGATGGACATGAGGATGAAGATGTACATATAGTCGCGTCTCCGGCTGCGCGGATAGTAGAAGCATCGGGAGATGATTGCTACCGTCAACAGGTTGAAGAAGAAGCGCAGGAGGAGAGAGTAGAAGTGCTGAGGATCAAAGAGCGTCAGGCCGATGAGGTTGCCTAACTGGTAGTTAATGTCGTTTAAGTTTCCCATTTGTCTGTGTTATTGTTGTCTTAGAGGTGTTTGTTTGCGATTTTATTGAGCTTGATGAGTTTCTGCTTGAACAGGTTTTGCTTGAGCGCGCTGTTGGTCATGACGGAGCCGATGCAGTATTTGCTGAAGCCGCTGGGCTTGATGCGCAGCTCCCTGATGATGTCGAGTACGGGGCTGAAGACATTGCCGTCGCGTTTGAGTTCTATGATGACGAGGGGCCCGACGTTGGCGTCTTTGCCTGTCTCCATGTTGTGGAAGTGGATGTCGTAGTCGATGGTGAGGCGTTCGGTCTTGCCATAGTTGACGAGTGTGATGCGGCGGAAGTGGTTGCGCACCGTGGGGTGTAGGTCGGCCATGCCGAGGTGCACGCGTTCCTGCAGGAACTCTTCGTTGCCGCCCTCGCCGGTTATCTCCTGGTCGGGCACTTCCACTCGTTTCTTCTTCGTGCGTCCGTGGTTGTTCTTCGTCTTAATCTCGAGGAAGGTGAGGTTACTGTCCATGTAGGTGCGGACGCGGACTTTCTGCCTTGGGGCACGTCCGTTGTGGTGTTCAAGGTAGAACTTGTGGCCTTCCGTGTCCCAATATGTGGTCAAGTAGTCTGCTATCTTGCAGCCTTCGTTGAACTGGGCATAGTATTTCCCCTGTGCCAGCTCAAGCAGACGGGCCATTGTCTCCTTGTTGGTGACGAACTTTGTGTCTGTTCTGTTCATGAGACGGATGTCCAACATCTCCTCCAGCGTTATGGGCTGAAGATTGGCCAATAATTCGTCTATGCGAGCATCAATTTCCATTCTTTTTTGCATTCCACGGGACAAATATAGGCATTTTTGTGCAAATAACATTCCCCGATGCTGTGTTTTAACAAAAAAAACACTACTTTTGCTATAGAAAAGCAACTTTGGTATACATTATATTATAATTATATAACACGAATAGTACTATGGTAGATGTAAAAGAAATCCTTGGCAAGGCTGAGGAGAAAATGGAAGAGGCTGTGATGTACCTTGAGGAGGCTTTGGCGCATATCCGTGCGGGCAAGGCTAATGTGAAGATTCTGGACGGCATCCGCGTAGATAGCTACGGCAGCCTGGTGCCTTTGAATCAGGTGGCAGCAGTCAATACTCCCGACGCGCGCACCATTACGATCAAGCCTTGGGACAAGAATATGTTCCGTCCCATCGAGAAGGCCATCATGGACAGCAATGTGGGCATTACGCCCGAGAACAACGGCGAGATTATCCGCCTAGGCATCCCTCCCTTGACGGAGGAACGCCGTAAGCAGCTCGCCAAGCAGTGTGGCAAGGAGGGCGAACAGGCCAAGGTGAGCATCCGCAACACGCGTCGCGACATTATCGAGAAGCTGAAGAAGGGCATCAAGGATGGCCTTTCTGAGGACTTGGAGAAGGATGCTGAGGCCGACATGCAGAAGATGCACGACAAGTTCATCAAGAAGGTAGACGAACTGCTTGCTGCCAAGGAAAAGGAAATCATGACCGTGTAAGAATTAAGAATGAGGAATGAAGAATGAAGAATTTGCTACGCCCTGTGTCTTTACTCGAAATTGAGCGCGGAAGCAGATTCTTCATTCTTCATTCTTTATTTTTCACTCTTCGTTAAGATGAAAGGACTTGTCGTCAGGACCACAGGCAGCTGGTATGCCGTCAAGACGGACGATGGCCAAATGCTCGAATGCAAGGTGAAGGGGACCTTCCGCCTTAGGGGAATCAGGAGCACGAACCCTGTTGCTGTGGGCGACAGGGTGATGCTTACGCCAAGTCCTGACGGGCTGACTGCCTTGATTGAGGATGTCGAGGAGCGCCGCAACTACATCATCCGCCGTGCCTCCAACCTCTCGAAGCAGAGCCACATCATTGCCGCCAATGTCGATATGGCTGCCCTTGTGGTGACCATCGCCCATCCGGAGACGAGCACGACCTTCATCGACCGCTTCCTGGCAAGTGCGGAGGCGTATCGGGTTCCTGTGCTCATCGTCTTCAACAAGACTGACCTGTACGGTGAGGCGGAACAGAGGCAGCTCCAGGGACTTGCAGCTCTCTATCGAGGCATCGGTTATACCTGCCTGGCCTGCTCTGCGGAGACGGGCGACGGCATCGATGGCCTTCGGGCGGAGCTCCAGGGCAGGACGACCCTGCTGAGCGGCAACAGCGGCGTGGGGAAAAGCACTCTTCTCAACCTCCTGGTGCCTGATGCCGATGCCAAGACTGCGGAAATCAGTGCCGCCCACGACTCGGGGATGCACACCACGACGTTCTCGCAGATGTGCTTCTTGCCGCAGGGAGGCTCGCTCATCGACACTCCGGGCATCAAGGGATTCGGCACCTTCGACATGGAACGCGAGGAGGTGTCGCACTATTTCCGTGAGATTTTCCAGACATCGGCAGGTTGCCGCTTCGGCAACTGCACCCATACCCACGAGCCGGGCTGTGCTGTCCTCCGGGCTGTGGCAGAGGGGAGCATCGCAGAAAGTCGCTTTACGAGCTACCTCTCCATGCTTGAAGACAAGGACGAAGGCAAGTACCGCAGTGCACAATGACAGATGTGTTGTTTGAACATACATGTACATTCAATTGCACATACATGTATATTCAATTGCACATACATGTATGTTCAAACAACCCGGCTGGCTGCATAGGAAAAAACAATACGATATGAAGGACAAATTAAATGTAATTAAGGTGGGAGGAGGCGTAGTGGAGAATGCCGCTTCGCTTGCTTCGTTGCTCCGTCAGTTCGCAGGGATGGACGGGCGCAAAGTGCTGGTGCATGGCGGCGGGCGCTTGGCTACGTCGGTGGCAACCAGCCTCGGACTGGAGAGCCGCATGGTGGGCGGAAGGCGCATCACGGATGAAAAGATGCTCCAGGTAGTGACGATGGTCTATGGCGGCCTGGTCAACAAGAACATCGTGGCAGGTTTGCAGGCAAAGGGAGTAAAGGCAATCGGCCTGACCGGTGCCGATGGCGACGTCATCCGCAGTCATCGCCGGCCGCCGAAACTCGTCCGCATGGACGACGGCACCGAGCAGATGGTCGATTTCGGCTTCGTGGGCGACGTCGACAAGGTGGATGCCCAGTTCCTCGCAGCACTCATAGAGAGTGGGGCAGTGCCTGTGGTGGCACCGCTGACGCACGACGGCGAGGGGCACATCCTCAATACCAATGCCGACACCATTGCTTCGTCCGTTGCCCAGGCTCTCGCAGAGCATTATGAAGTCACCCTTACTTTCTGCTTCGAGAAGGCAGGTGTGCTTCGCGATGCAGACGACGACAGCAGCGTGATTCCTCTTATCGACGAGCCGGAGGCAGGCAGGCTCATAGCCGAAGGCATCATAGCCGGCGGCATGATTCCGAAGATAGAAAACGCCTTCGCCGCCATCCACAAAGGCGTGCGACAAGTCGTCATCACACACTCCGACAACATCGATGGCTCAAGGGGAACTACAATAAAATGAAAAAAAATCGTTCAGGGCTGTAACATTTGCAGCCCTGAATCGTCTTCCTAAATAGAGAGATGGAAAACATCAGCTTCCGAACCACCGTTCTGCCATTAGGCGACAGGCTCTTCCGCCTCGCCCTGCGCATTACGATGAACAAGGCAGAGGCCGAAGATGTGGTGCAGGACACCCTCTTGAAAGTTTGGGAGCGTCGCGAGGACTGGAACCAGATAGACAATCTCGAGGCGTTCGCCATGGCAACATGCAGGAACAGGGCGCTCGACCTCGTGAAGCGTGCCGGACGAATCACGGCACCCCTCGACGAATCACAGCCCACCCCTATGCACTCGCCGCACGAGCAAATGGAGGTCCGCGAAGAATTCTCTCATGTCAGGCGACTCATGGACAGCCTGCCCGAGACGCAGCGAACCATTATGCTCTTGCGCGACATCGAGGGCATGACCTATCAGGAGATAGCACAGACGTTGGACATAAGCGAGACACAGGTGAAAGTCTACCTGCATCGAGCCAGGACAAAAATAAAGGAATGGATTACAAATACATAGAGCAACTGCTTGAGCGTTACTGGGAATGCCAGACAACGTTCGAAGAGGAAACAATACTCCGCAACTTCTTCCGCCAGGAGGATGTGCCGGCAAGCCTCCTGCCCTATCGTCAGTTCTTCATAGAGCAAGATGAGATGGCAGAGGAGCGTCTGGCCGGAGATTTCGCCGACAGGATGCTCCGAATGGTCGGGGAAGAGTCTCCGATTCAGGTATGTAAAGCCCGTCGCATCACGGTGATGCATCGCTTCCGTCCCTTCTATAGGGCCGCCGGCCTTATCGCCATCCTCCTTACCATCGGCAATGCAGCTCACCAGAGCTTCTCGGATGATGACATCGCAAACGGCCAGCAAATGGCAGAGGACATCGCTCCCGACAGCCTGCAGCAAATCACCATCGGCCAGCCCGAACAGCAGTCGGCCGAGCTCACGGCACAGCCTGCCGACACCATCGTGGCTTTATGAAGATATTCATTTTCCGTTTTTACACATAAGAACTTTTCTAAACAATCAATTCTCTCAAAACAATTAATCTAACGACAGAAAGGGGCAACCGTGAGGCTGCCCCTTTCTATATATAATAATGTATGTGTATGTGTATCTGATAATGCAGGTGTATCCCCCATCAAGGATTAGCATCCTTCGGCCGATGCCTTGCCGCCTTTCATCCAGAAGCCAAGTAGGTAGAGGATGCCGACAGACATGACGAGGACGGCTCCGACCTGTCCGATTGCGTCGCTTGCCAAGCCCATGAACGGCGGGAATATCATTCCTCCGCAAATGCCCATGATGAGGAGCCCGGACACTTCGTTCTTCTTCTCAGGCGCAGCTTGCATGGCTCTGGCAAAGACAATGCTGAAGGGATTGCCGTTGCCGAAGCCCATCAGGGCGACACTGGCATAGATGATGGCTGTGCTCTGCCCGAAGATGAGACCAAAGGCCGACAGTACCATCAGCAAAACACTCAGGAGCAGGAACGTCCAATCCTTGAGGAATTTCATGATGAAGCTGCCGCTGAAGCTTCCGGCCGCCTTTGCCACGAAGTAGATAGTGCCGATGATGGCGGCTTCGTTTAGGCCGATGCCGGTGCGCTCCATCAATATCTTCGGGGCAGTAACACTGGTTCCGACGTCGATGCCAACGTGGCAGATGATGGCAAGGAAGCAGAACAGGATGAACGGATTCCTAAGCAAACCGAACGCTCCGGCAAACTGTTCGCCCACAGAATCCTGCTCCGCAGTGGCCTGCTGCTCGTTGATTCTTGTCCCGAAAAGCAGCAGCGTGGCCACAACTCCTATAGCCAGATATATAGGATATAGTGCTCTCCATCCCATGCCGAATGCATTTGTCGTGGCTCCCCACGAAGCAATGATGGGAGCAAGGAAGGAGGCGATGCTCTTGATGAACTGGCCGAAAGTCAGGGTGCTGGCAGATGCTCCACCTTTCATCACGCTGTCCACGAGTGGATTGAGCGAGGTCTGCATGATGGCATTGCCTATTCCCAGAAGGGAGAAGGACAGGATGAGCATCGTGAAGTTGAGGGTGAACATGGGCACAATCATGGCTGCTAACGTCAGGAAAAGGCTCACCAGAACCGTGTTCTTGCGGCCAATCCTGTTCATGAGCAAGCTCGTGGGGATGCTGAAGATGAGGAACCAGAGGAACACAAGCGAGAGCAAGATGTTTGCCATCGAGTCGGAAAGGCTCAAGTCCTCTTTTACATAATTGCTTGCTATGCCCACCATATCAACGAAGCCCATGGCAAAGAAGCACAGCATGACGGGGATAAGCTTCTTGTTATTCATAATAAGGAGCAAATAGTTAATGCGATGTTTACCCGCTTACTTGCCTATCTGATTGATGGCAAAATTGTAGGCTCCCAGGTTGATTGCCTTGCTCGCACCGAGCTCCGACACCAGGACTGCCACTTTGCGCTGAGCTTGGTAGAGCACTTTCTTGTCTGTATGAGGCACATCAACATAGATGTCCTTGTCTTTGAGGAAGCTTTTGCGCTGCTTCGGGTCCTCGAAGTTATACACTTCAGACTGTAGGGTTGGGAGCAGATGGCCGGAGAAGGTACCGACGGGGCGATTGAACTCTTCCATCATGCCTGGCAGGATCCATCCGGCATTGCCGGTCAGTCCGCCACCAATGACAACGATGCCGTCCACGATATTGAGCACATTCACCAATGCGGCTGCAGTGACTTGTCCCAGTTGACGGAAGCTCTCCTGAGCTGCTTTAGCATTGCCTGGACGAGTTCCATTGGCAATGTCGCCGATGTCCTTGGGCGTAAGGTCACCGATGTCCTCATGCGACATCTCGGCATATACTCTGCGGATGGCGCGAATGCTGACACTCTCTTCTGCAATGACGAAAGGATACATGCCATTACGCACACACCAGACATCCCCTCCGCAGCCATTGTCGCCTGTCAGCAAGACCTTATCGATTACTACGCCACAGCCAAAACCCGTGCCGAGGGTAACGCCTATCAGGTTCTTGTAGCGACGCTGACAGCCACTCTCCTCGAGTGCCTTGTTGACGCGAGGCAGGGCACCTGCCAAGGCCTCACCATAGGCAAACAAGTTGCCATCGTTGTTCACGAATACGGGAACCTTGAAGACACTCTCCAGATACGGGCCGAGTGCTACGCCGCCACGGAAGGAAGGGAAGTTGGGCAGGTCGCCTATTACGCCATGTCCATAATCTGCAGGGCCGGGGAAGGCAAAGCTGATGGCAACAGGCTCGATGCCAAGCTTCTCCTTGACGGTAGTGAAACCCTGCACAAGAGTTGCCAAGCAGCCTTCTGTATCGGTTGTTACGGCTTTCAGACGTACGGGCTCTACGACCTCCTCATTGTTACAGATTGCTGAGAACACAAAGTTCGTGCCGCCTGCATCCAGCGTCAGCACGATTTTCTTGTCTTTAGTCATAAGGGTTTTTGTTTTACGGGTTATTACTCTGATTGTCAGGATGTTCTTATGAAGGCCTTGATGGTCATGCATTCTCCCTGCAGGGGCTTGATGGTGTAGCGGCCGAGGCAGGCGGGGATGATGAAGGTTTCGGCGTAGTGTACCTCGAAAGGTTCGAACTTGTCTTCGGGACTTTCCACGAGGGCTGCTTTGCCGCTGACGAGGTTGAGGACATTGACGCCGCCTTTCGTGTCGTGCTCTACGGGACGGCTGAAGGTGTGCCTTCGTGTTTCGATGAACTCGTTAGGATGCAGCCCTGTACGTTCCTCCTTGATACCTTCTTCCTCGCGGAGCACTTCGAAGTGGTTGGCTATCTCATGCTTGACGAAGGCCGTAGTGCGTTCCCACTGGATGACATGCTTGCCTCGCTCCACGTTGATGGGCCTTGGCTTGCCGTCCAAGCCGAGTCTTGCCCAGTCCCAAAGCTTGAAGGTGAAGATGCTGGGCGTACTGCTTATCTCGAGCACCATGCTACCTCTGCCGGAACAGTGAATGGTGCCGGAGGGGATGAGGTAGTGGTCGTGCTTCTTGGCAGGCAGTTTGTTGACGTACTTCTCGGCGTCGAACAGTATCTCGCCCCGCTGTGCAGCTCGCAGGTCTTCTATCATCTGCACCTTGTCGATGCCTTCCTTTAGGCCGAGATAAACCACGGCATCGTCTTCCGCATCGAGCAGGTAGTAGCTCTCGTCCTGCGTATATGGCAGGCCGAACTCCCTTTGGGCAAATTCGTTCGTAGGATGTACCTGCAGGCTGAGATTGCCTCCCTGCATGGTGTCGAGGAAGTCGAAGCGTATGGGAAAGCTCTTGCCGAAGCGGTGCCACACTTGCTGCCCGAGGAGTTCCCTGGCGTGGGCCAGTACGACATCCTGCGAAGGCAGTTCGAAGAGCGTGCCTTCGGCTTCCAGATAGAGACTGTTCTCCTCAGGCACACAATCGAAGCACCAGCCGTAGTTATGCTCCTCGCGGGGCAGGTCGCACACCTCCTTCATCCACTGACCACCCCAGGGGGCAGGGTCGAAGAAGGGGACGACGCGGAACGGCTTCCGAGCTGTGCGTTCCAGTCCTTGCCGCATCTGTGCGTCGGTTATCATCTTAGGCTCATCGCGACGATTCGAGTCTATCCAGAAGTCGATGCAGCCGCTCTGCATGAGCTCGTCCTTGTAGTGGTCGACGATGTTCCAGTCGTTGAAGTAGCCTCTCTTGTATTGTTCGGAGGGACTGTCCTCGTGGCAGTCCAGGCCGAGTGCCTTCACCTCATGCCTGCGGAAGCGTTGCTGAATTTCCCAACGGGCCATGTCGGCGTAAGCCAGCCCCCTCCCCGCTCCCCCCTTTGGGGAGAGCTTTTGTGCAACGAAAGCAGCGCCCGTGCCGATGATGACGCAAGGGGTGTCATTATGAATTATGAATTGTGAATTATGAATTGGGCCGAAGCTGAAGTACTCCTCCAGTCTAACGTTCGACATATATCCGAAGAGCGGGTCGTCGGTCACGAAGCGTTCGGTGAGCTGACGTATTTCGTCCTCCGGTCGCATCAGCGAGCGTGTGTCGATAATATTCCTACCAGTCTTGGAGAAAGCCTCGATGAAGTCCTCCTCGTAAGAGCCTGGGTAGAGGTCTATCACCCATACCGGCATGTCGGCCCATGCGCGGGAGAGCGTCTCCACGATGCCTGTCCAGCCTTTGATTACCTTGCCGTCGATGTGCGTGGAAGGCTGCTTGTCGTAATTGCTCTTGTTCATAGGTATGCGAGAAAAACCACCGCAAATATAGTAAAAAAAAGGGAGAAAAGAGGAATAAAGGCATGAAAAAAATGAAGGAAAGAAGAAATAAAGGGAGAATGGAGCTTAATGGGCGGGGCGATCCGCCTGTCTCGAACGGGCCGCCAAGGCAGTCTCTTTGGCCGCTCCACCCATCTGCGTCGGGGAACATGGCAGGGAGGGTTGTTTGAACATACATGTATATTCAATTGCACATACATGTACATTCAATTGCACATACATGTATGTTCAAGCAACCCATTAGCATGGGGCAGGCATGAAAGCACTGCAAGCAGGCAGCTATAGCACCCTCCCCGGGCCGATCCCCATTTGTTGGGCACCTGGGGCGGCTCTCTGCGTATGCATCAAAATTATTGCCAATCGGCTTGGGGGGTTCGCGGAAATGTCGTATCTTTGCACTCGGAATGAACTATCAACCAATAAATTAAGCCACCATGAAGAAAGTAATCATCTGCTCGCTACTGGCATTGCTCTGCCCGCGCATCGGCGCTCAGACAAGCATCACGCCCGATGTGCTCCGGCAGCTGGAAGGCTGCTACACAGGCTCCCCTGCTGAGAAGGCCGTCAGGAATGCCATTGCAGGCGTCGGCATATCGAAGATGGCCGTCAATCAAGAGAACCTGGGACTGCCCGACAAGAACTTTAGTATCGAGATAAAAAACACCGGCATCACTGACCAGAAGAGTAGCGGGCGCTGCTGGCTATTCACTGGGCTGAACGTCCTAAGAGGAAGGGCGATGAAGAAACTTGGGGAGAAGGACTTCGTCCTCAGTCAATGCTACCTCTTCTTCTACGACCAGCTGGAGAAGAGCAACCTGTTCCTGCAGGGCATCATTGACACCAGAAAGCAGCCCATAGACAGCGAGATGGTGCGCTGGCTCTTCCAGCATCCGCTTTCCGATGGTGGTACGTACACCGGCGTGGCCGACCTTGCCTCGAAATATGGCGTAGTGCCTGCCGAGGCGATGCCTGAGACATACGTCAGCAACAGCACCAGCGAGTTCTGCGGACATCTGAAGAGGAAGCTCCGCGAGTATGGTATCATCTTGCGCGAAAAGAGCGAGGCAGGCATGAGCGAGAAGCAGTTGCAGGCTCTGAAGGTGGAACAGCTCGGCACCGTCTATCGCCTGCTCGTCATGGCCTATGGCGTGCCTCCCCAGAAGTTCACATGGAAGGAGAAGTCCTACACGCCCCTGGAGTTCTTCCAGACCTATTGCATCAGCGACGGCGAGGACCTCAACAAGGACTACGTCATGCTCATGAACGACCCGAGCCGCCCTTATAATAAGGTATACGAGATAGACTACGACCGCCATGTCTACGATGGGCACAACTGGCTCTACGTCAATCTGTCCATCGACGAACTGGAGGACATCGCCATCGCTTCCCTGAGGGACAGCAGCCAGATGTACTTCAGCTGCGACGTCGGAAAGTACCTCGACCGCACTACCGGCATCCTCGACGTCAAGAACTTCGACTATGAAAGCCTGCTCGGAACGACCTTCGGCATGAATAAGAAGCAGCGCATCGAGACGTTCGACAGTGGCAGTTCGCACGCCATGACGCTTATGGCGGTCGATCTCGACAGCGAGGGCAAGGCAAAGAAGTGGAAGGTAGAGAACAGCTGGGGTGCTGAAAGCGGTCAGAAAGGCTATATCATCATGACGGACGAGTGGTTCCGTGAGTACATGTTCCGTGTCGTCGTGAATCGCAAATACTGCCCCGCCGGCGTGCTCGACCTGCTGAAGCAGAAGCCCGTCCGCCTTCCGGCATGGGATCCAATGTTCAACGAAGAAGATTAGATATGGAAACAACAAGACAAAACAAGATAGCCCGCTTGATACAAAAGGAGCTGAGCGATATCTTCCAGAAGCAGACGAGCCAGCTGAGAGGCGTGTTGGTGAGCGTCAGCACCTGCCGCATCAGCCCCGACCTGAGTGTTTGCCGTGCCTACTTAAGCGTGTTCCCGAGCGAGAAAGCACAGGAGATTGTGCAGAACATCAATGCCAACCAAAGGCAGGTACGCTACGAGCTGGGCACTCGCGTAGGCAAGCAGCTGCGCATCATCCCTGAACTGAAGTTCTTCGTGGACGATTCGTTGGACTACGTCGAACATATCGACGAGCTCCTCCACAATTCATAATTGGGTAGCGGAATAAGTTGGGAACGGACAGATACAACGAGGTATTAGTTTAGGAACTATGATGTATGAGTTATGAATTATTCATAGCCCGTCGGTATCTCTTTGCCAAGAAGAGCCATCATGCCATCAACATCATCAGTGGCATCTCGGTGCTTGGCGTGGCCGTTGCTACTATGGCGATGGTCGTAACGCTGAGCGTCTTCAATGGCTTCCAGGACCTTGTGGCCGACCTCTTCACTGCGTTCGACCCCGAACTGTTGGTCAAGCCAAGGGACGGGCAGACGGTTGATGCCAAGGATGCTGCCTTGCTTCAGCTTCGAAAGAGTGATGTGGTGAAGGTCTATACGCCGGTCCTCGAGGGGCAGGCGCTTGTGGTGGAAGGAGGCAAGCAGCAGGTCGTGACCATCAAAGGCGTGGCCGACAACATCACGCAGCAAGGGCACGTGGAAGACATACTGTATGGCGACGGACGCTTCTGCCTGCATGCCGACATCCTGGAGTATGGCATCCTCGGCATTCAGCTTGCGCAGCAGCTCGGCCTCCCTGCCAACTTCGAGAACCCTCTGCAGGTCTATGCTCCCAAACCTGGTGAGCGTGTGAACATCGGCAACCCTTTGTCTTCCTTCAATCACGACGAGCTGCAAAGCCCCGGCGTTGTTTTCATGGTGAGGCAGGCTAAGTATGATGCCAACTACATCCTCACGAGCCTTCAGTTCGCCCAGAAGCTTTTCGAGCGAGAGGGTAGGGTGTCGGCCGTGGAACTGAAGCTCAGGGACGGGCTCAAGGCAGAGAAGGTCAAGGAGCAGCTGAGGGCAGAGCTTGGCGAACGCTTCAAGGTGGAGGACCGCTATGAGCAGCAGAACGACGTCTTCCGTGTGATGCGCATCGAGAAACTCATATCCTACGTCTTTCTCTCCTTTATTCTTCTGGTGGCTTGCTTTAATATCATAGGCTCCCTGTCGATGTTGATGATAGACAAGAGGCAGGACATCCAGACGCTTCGCAGCCTTGGAGCCGACGACTCCCAGATATGCACCGTCTTCCGCTTGGAGGGGCACATCATCAGCCTGGCAGGCGCTTTGCTCGGCCTTGTGCTGGGCGGCGTGCTTTGCTGGCTTCAGCAGGAGTACGGCCTGGTGACTATGGGCGACAGCGAAGGCAGCTTCATCATCGAGGCCTATCCTGTCAGCGTCTACGCGACGGACATTCTGCTCGTCCTCGTGACGGTCCTCGTGGTCGGTTGGCTTGCTATCTGGTATCCCGTCCGCTACCTTACGCGAACCCTTCTCAAGTAGAGCAGTCCTTTTCCCAGCCTTTTGTCCCTTCACATCCCGAACAGTTCATTCCCTGATTCTCCCATAAGATGTCTGCCACAGCCTATCCTTTTGCCCGTCCGCTATATGTGATGGCGAAGCCTGCCGGCCCGAAGTGTAACCTGAGGTGCCAGTATTGCTATTATCTGGAGAAGCAGCACATCGCTCCACCCGGTGCAGGTGGCGGGATGGGTGACAAGCTTCTGGAGCAATACATCCGCGACTACATCCAGCTGCAACAGGTGCCGGACGTGCTCTTCACATGGCATGGAGGCGAGCCTATGCTGAGGTCCCTCAGCTTCTACAGGCAGGCAGTCCGGCTGCAGCACTACTATGGCCGAGGCAAGCGCATCAGCAACAGCATACAGACCAACGGCCTCTACATCACGCCGGAATGGTGTCAGTTCCTGCACGACGAGGGCTGGCTCGTGGGCATCAGCATAGACGGCACCAAGGAGCAGCACGATGCTTACCGGCGCGATGCCGGCGGCAATGGCACGTGGGACAGGGTGGTCGCGAGCATCCGGATGCTTAACGAGTACGGCGTGGAGTGGAATGCCATGGCGACAGCCAACCATCATAATGCCACGGACCCGCTTTCCTTCTACCGCTTTTTCCGCGACGAGCTCGGATGCAAGTTTCTGCAAATCAGTCCCGTCGTGGAGCGTATCAAGGAGCATAGCGATGGGCGGCATCTGGCTCAGCTGTTCGACGACGATTGTCCCGTGGCGCCTTTCAGCATCCGGCCGGAGGAGTGGGGGAGGTTCATGTGTGCCATCTTCGACGAATGGGTGAAGCGGGACGTCGGCGAAGTCTTCGTCCAACTCTTCGATGCCACCCTTGCGGGCTGGTTGGGCATGGAGCCCGGCACCTGCGTCTATGCTGAGGAGTGCGGTCATGCTGCGGTCATGGAGCACAACGGCGACGTGTATAGCTGTGACCACTTTGTTTTCCCGGAGTACAAACTCGGCAACATCCGCACGCATGGCCTGCCGCAGATGCTCTACGGCACTAAGCAGAACCGCTTCAGTCGCCTGAAGAAAGAGGCTCTCCCACGCCAGTGTCGTGAGTGCCAATGGCTTAAGGCATGTCATGGAGAGTGTCCCCGCTTGCGATTCCTTAGGACGGCCGACGGCGAGCCCGGGCTTAATTACCTCTGTGCAGGCTATCAGATCTTCTTCCATCATGTAGCTCCCTACATGGATTACATGCGTGGGGAGCTCCTGGCAGGCCGTCCTGCCAGCGGCGTGATGCGGGCAAATCTGTAAAGATTTTTCCTTGGAAAGTCGTTTCTGACGGCTTGTTTTTGTCGTTCCGGCACTTTCCTGCTCAGAAGGCAATAAAATGCCTTAAATCAAGTCGGCCTTGATAATCAGTCGGTTACAAAACCGAGTTTTGCGACGTTGTGTTAAGAAAGTACCACTCACCTGTTCTATGTCGACAAATTCATCATAATGAACCGGCAAAATCGCCGTATTGCGTCGGTCAACTTAATGTATTGGATTGACCAACGCAATATATTGGATTGCCCCACGCAATATATTGCGTTTGCCGACGCTCTACGTTGAGCCGGTCGATTCATTACCCTGCGTCGCCAGATTTTGTCAAGGATTTGGATGGAAAAAGGTGTGAGGGTGAGCAGGGGAAGGCTCCTCTTAAATATCACGGATAAGGCTATTTTTCATCCTAAAGTTTGGAAGTCTTGGCAAAAAATCGTAACTTTGCAGGGCCGCTATATAGTTTACGATATTAACCCCTAAAGCCTACATTTGACAATTATGACGGACAAAGTACTTACTGAAGTCACCCCGCTTGGCGAGAAAGACTGCTTTCTGATGGTCGACCGCGACAAAGATGCGTTCACTTACCCACTCCACAAGCACGAGGAGATGGAGCTGAACTTCGTGGAGCATTGCGACGGAGCACGCCGCATAGTAGGCGACAGCATCGAAGTGCTCGGCAAGTACGACCTCGTGCTCGTGGGCAGTGGACTGGAACACATGTGGGACCAGTACGACTGCCAAAGCCATTCCATCCACGAGATAACCATTCAGTTCCCGCCCGACTTGCTCGGCGAGCAGTTCCTCCAGAAGAATCAGCTCTCCAGCCTTCGCGCCCTCTTCGAGAACGCCAAGCGCGGCATCGCCTTCGAACTGCCTGCTATCATGGGGCTGTACGGTAAGATAACGAGCATCACATCGGCGCAGCCAGGCTTCTACCGTATGCTGTCGCTGCTCGAGATACTCTATGAACTCTCTCTCCAGGACAACTATCATCTCCTGGCCAGCAAGACGTTTGCCAACGTGAAGAATACGCCCGAGAGCCGCCGGGTACGTGCCGTCGAGGAACATATCGACCAGAATTTCAAGAAAGAGATACGCCTGAAGACCCTTGCCGACATAGCCGGAATGACGCCCGCCGCATTCTCCCGCTTCTTCCGCGCAAGGACAGGCAAGACCGTCAGCGACTATATTATCGACATCCGCTTAGGCTATGCCGCACGCCTGCTTGTCGATACGCATACCAGCGTTGCCGAGATTTGCTACAGCTGTGGCTTCAATAACATCAGCAACTTCAACCGTATCTTCAAGAAGAAGAAGGGATGCTCGCCCACAGCATTCCGCGATAACTATCACAAAAGCAAAATCATCATCTGACACAGTTCACAGTAATGAAGCGCATCTGCTTAACTTTGGCAACAATTGCTGTATTGTTGCTCAATATATGCTGCAATGGCGGTCAACAGGACAGCAGCACTTTTGTGACAACTCGTGATGGCAGGTTCTATCGCGGCGAGACTGAGTACAAGTTCATCGGTGCAAACTTCTGGTATGGTGCTGTCTTGGCAAGTGAAGGCCAGGGCGGCAACCGTGAACGTCTGCAGAAGGAACTCGACTTGATGCAGGAAGTAGGCATCACCAACGTACGCGTCTTGGCTTCAGGCGAAGGCCCGGACACGGTTGCCTCGCACGTTGTGCCAGTCCTTCAGCCAGAGCCCGGCGTCTATAACGACACTATTCTCCAGGGTTTGGACTACCTCATAGCAGAACTCGAGAAGCGCCAGATGACGGCAGTCCTCTTCCTGAACAATGCTTGGGAGTGGAGCGGAGGATATGGCGCCTACCTCGAATGGGCAGGATGCGGCCCTGTGCCCGACTGGTCGGACTGGACCATCGCACAGAACTATCACTGCCAGTTCGTCAAGAACGACAGCGCAAAGGCTATGGCAGAACGTCATGTCCGCCACATCGTAACGCGCACCAATACCGTCACCGGCAAGCCGTACAGCGAATCGCCTGCCATTATGGCATGGGAACTCGCCAACGAACCTCGTGCTTTCGCCCGCGACTCCGTGACGAAGGCCTGCTTTGCAGAATGGGTCGAGGCACAGGCCAAGCTCATCAAGAGCCTTGACCCCAACCATCTCGTCACCACCGGAAGCGAAGGTCTGGAAGGCTGCGAGCAGGACCCCGACCTCTTCCGTCAGGTTCATGCCTTCCCCGAAATAGACTACATCTGCATCCACATCTGGCCATACAACTGGCATTGGCTCGGTCCGGCAAGCGGTCCTCTCGATAAAGGCCTGGCAGGGAACGGCGAAACCTCCGTTGTGGACAGCGTGACTCATGCAGCTCGCATGACCCATGCATACATGGACCACTGCTGGAGTATCGTGAAGGACTTGAGCAAGCCAATGGTCTTGGAGGAGTTCGGCTATCCCCGCGATGGCTATCGCATCGAGCCAAGTTCGTCCACTCAAGGACGCGACATATATTACGAATATGTCTTCAGCCTGATGGAGGAAGGCAAGCTGCAGGGCACTTGCTTCTGGGCATGGGGCGGTTATGCAGAGCCAAAGCATGTTCGCTGGCAGCGGTGGGATGATTATGTAGGCGATCCAGCACAGGAAGAACAAGGCCTCAATGCCGTCTTCGCTTGCGACACGACAACCCTTGACGTCATTCGTCAGGCAGCAGAAAAGCTCAGGTAAGGAAAGATATCAAATTGTAAATTGTCAAACTGTAAATTTCGTAAAGTGTTATTCGATAAACAGACATATATTGAGCGGCGAAGGCTGCTCAAGGAAAGGATAGGCTCTGGCATCATATTGCTCATGGGCAACAATGACTCGCCTGCCAACTATCCCAGCAACGTCTATCGCTTCCGTCAGGACAGTTCTTTCCTCTACTTCTACGGGCAGCATCGCGAAGGCATGGCTGGCATCATCGACGTTGACAACAATCAGGAATACCTCGTTGGCGATGATATCGACATCGACGACATAGTGTGGTTCGGCTCCGTTGACAGTGTTGCGGACATGGCAGCCGAGTGTGGCGTGGCAAAGACCTTGCCTATGAGAGGCCTTCCGGAGTTCCTCAAGAAAGCCAAAGCCAGCGGGCGTCGCATCCACTTCCTGCCTCCGTATCGTCACGACCACATGATTCAGCTCATGGACATGCTGGGCATCCATCCCTCGCAGCAAAGGGAAGCTGCCAGCGTAGAGCTCATCAAAGCCGTCATAGACCAAAGGGCTGTGAAGACTCAGGGCGAGATAGAAGAGATAGAACGCGCTTGTGCCATCGGTTACGAAATGCATACTACGGCCATGAAGATGTGCCGGGAAGGCGTGACGGAACAGGAAATAGCCGGACGCATCAGCGGCATTGCAAGCAGCTACGGTTGCATGGAGAGCTTTCCCTCCATAGTCACGATGCACGGCGAGATTATGCATGGCTATCCGAGCCCTAGGCCTCTCGAGGCAGGACGCCTGCTCCTTTGCGATGCCGGAGCAGAGACCAACGAGAACTACTGTAGTGATAATACCCGCACGACACCTATCAGTGGCACATTCACACAACGGCAGCGCGAGATATACAGTATCGTCGAGGCCTGCCACGACCATGCTCTGACGCTTGCAGCCCCAGGGGTAAAGTGGTGGGACGTACACTTTGGCGTGTGCCGCCTCATGACCGAACGCCTCAAAGAACTTGGTTTGATGAAGGGAGACACTGAGGAGGCCGTCCGCGCCGGTGCTCATGCCATGTTCCTGCCCCATGGCCTTTGATGGGCATGGATGTTCACGACATGGAGGGTTTGGGACAGACCTACGTAGGCTTCGACGATGAGGTACGCCCCAATCTGGAGCAGTTCGGCACTAACTGTCTGCGGATGGGAAGACGCTTGCAGGAAGGCTTTGTCATCACGGATGAGCCGGGCATTTACTTCATTCCGGCACTCATCGACGAGTGGCGTGCGAAGCGTCACTGTGCGGAGTTCATCAACTTCGACCTGCTTGAGACGTACAAAGACTTCGGAGGCATCCGCATAGAAGACGATATTCTTATCACGAAGCAGGGTTGCCGGTTCCTCGGCGAAAAACGCATCCCCTACCACATCGACGAGATAGAGAAAACCAATTAACACAATATCATAGATGAAAAAGCTAATCGCATTTGCTGCAGCAGCCTTATTGGTCGTTCCTGCAGCTGCAAAGGACAAGGAGAAGAAGGCAGACAAGGACAGCCTTATTTTCACCACCATCATTGAGAATCCTGTGACGAGCATCAAGAACCAGAACAGTTCGGGCACCTGCTGGGCGTATTCCTCGCTGGCATTCCTCGAGAGTGAAGCCATCAAGAAGAACCCTGCGCTGAAGGACGACCTCGACCTCTGCGAGTCATTCCTCGTGAGCAAGACCTACGTGGACCGTGCCGACAAGCATGTCCGAACACATGGCGACGCCTCATTCAGCCAGGGAGGTAGCTTCGAGGATGCTATCTTCTGCATGGAGAACTACGGCCTCATCCCCGAGGGCATCATGCCTTATCCCTTCACCGAATACGGCGATTCGCTCTTCAACTTCGGCCAGTTCTTCCCGCCAATGGCAGCTTACCTGAAGAGCATCTCTGAGAGCAGTGCCAAGAAAATATACCCGAAGGCATGGAAGTCGGCATTGCAGACGATGCTCGACGGCTATTTCGGCAAATGCCCCGATGAGTTTGAGTACAAAGGCGTGCGTTATACGCCGCAAAGCTTTGTCAAGGATTATCTGAAGCTCGACCCTAATGATTACGTCAGCCTCACAAGCTATACGCATCATCCATTCTATTCCACCTTCATCCTCGAAATAGAGGACAACTGGCGCTGGGCAAGTAGTTACAACCTTCCCCTCGATGAGTTCATGCGCGTAATGTATGAATCCGTGAAGAGCGGCTGGACATTTGCATGGGGAGCCGACGTTAGCGAGGAAGGATTTAGCCGCCGCAGCGGTAAGAACAAGAGCGTGGCCATGGTGCCCGACACGAAGTGGAAGGCTGGCGTAGGCAGCGACCAGGCACGATGGACGGGCGACCAAGCATCGGAGAAGGTAGAGGTGGTCAGTGCCAACGCCGAGAAGGTCATCACGCAGGAGATGCGTCAGGAGGCCTACGACAACTGGGAGACGACCGACGACCACGGCATGCAGATCTACGGCCTCGCCAAGGATCAGTACGGCAAGGAGTACTTCATGATGAAGAACTCATGGGGTGAGACTGGTCCCTTCAAGGGATTCTGGTACGTCAGCCAACCCTACGCCGCCTACAAGACTATGAACATCGTCATCAACAAGAATGCTATCCCGCAGGATATCCGAGGGAAGCTCGGCATCTGATTTATAGAGCTTAGAGATAAGAGGTGTACGTCAGTGACCGCTGACATACACCTCTTTTTTTTTGTCGCTGCTCAGGAGAAGATAATCTTCAAGGGAAAGGGAGCCAGAGAACCGGCGTCCCCGTCCCTTTCCTCTCATGTGGAGCACCCATGTCGTCTGCCTTCATGGGGGCGTTCTTCTTATTGCTTTTGTGAACGCTTCCGCCTTCGTTGTTTGAACATACATGTATATTCAATTGAACATACATGTACATTCAATTGCACATACATGTATGTTCAAACAACCCATCCTGCTGCGTCTGGTTTCCCAATTGCCTGAGTGGGTTGACGCGGAGTGCAGGAATTCGTCGGCCACCAGCAAAAAAATGATGGCGAAGTACGGCTTATTCGAAACAATTCGCTATCTTTGTCACGGATTTACCACATCAAACCATCTTTCACATGAAGAAGATTCTTACTTGCCTGTTGGCCACGTTGGGCTTCACGGCAGCCTGCGCTCAGCAGAATTACGAGGTCGACGAGTTCCAGACGAAGAGTGGAAAGACCGTCAGAATGCATGCCCTGATGCATGCCAGTATTCGTATCGAGTTCGACGGGAAGGAGATAGAAATCGATCCGGTTGGCAAGCTCGGCGGACGAACTGTGGACTATGCTGTCTTCCCCAAGGCCGACTTCATTTTCGTAACACACGAACACGGCGACCACTACGATGAGCAGGCGCTCAAACTCCTCTCTGGAAAGAAGACGCAGACCATCCTGAACGGGCGTTGCGCCGAGATGTACGGGCAGGGGAAGGCTATGAAGAACGGCGACAAACTGAAGATTTCCAAGCAGTTCAGCGTGGAGGCTGTGCCCGCGTACAACACGACGGAAGGGCGCGAGAAGTTCCATCCGAAGGGCCGCGACAATGGTTATATCCTCACCCTCGACGGTCTGAGAATCTACATCGCCGGCGACACGGAGGACATCCCCGAGATGGAAGGCATCAAGGACATCGACATCGCCTTCCTGCCCTGCAACCAACCCTACACGATGACAACGGAGCAACTGGTCAAGGCCGCTAAAATCGTCAAGCCGAAGGTGCTCTTCCCCTACCACTACGGGCAGACGGACGTCAAGAATCTCCCTGCAGAGCTGCAGTCCGAAGGCATCGACGTCAGAATCCGTCACTATGAGTGAAGCGGATTGTAACGTGCCTCAATAAACAACAAAGGGGGTGTGTCAAAATGAAGTGAACCCCGAAAGTTAGACAAAAAACTTTCGGGGTTTATTATGAATACGAGAAAGGATTTAAAACGAAAGAAGCATACATTTGAGGATAGGC
>CAJOLC010000008.1 GCA_905235305.1 uncultured Bacteroidaceae bacterium
TGCAGAATACGGCTTGCACTAACTTTGCGACGGAAAAAGTAAGTGTGACTCGCTTCGCCCGGAAAAGTCATCAATGAGGAAGTCGGAATAAGAACAATTCAGTGACAGATACGAAAAGGAGAATGCCCGACAGTCCAACGCCCAGTTAAAGCACGGTGTGGCCATCGACCAGAGAAGGACTTAGCGAGGAATAGCGTATTATTCCGCTATCAGACGGAAGCATATAGAACGAAGAAAGCCCATCGACAAGCAAAGAAACTATGCAGTGGAAGGCTAAGACTGAAGAGTGGAAAAAGAGATTGGAAATGTTCGGCTATTAGCTGTCCTGTTAGGCAGCAGCATGAGATTCGACAAAAAAAGGAATAAAGAGGATAAAAAGAGGAAAAGCAAGAAGAAGATCAGGTGAGCCGCTACATATCGTCCTTTGGTGTTTCTTAGATTCTCCTTAAATGTATCGGAATTAACTTGGAGATGATTTGGAGGTGTGTCGGAGGTGATACGGACTTACACGCATAGTATTGTCATACTATTGGCATACTTGCCGGGTTTTCAGATTTAGTTGTAGTTGTGATGCCGATTGTTGCGTTTTCAGGTGGCAATCGCGCAAAATTTAGGCAAAATTTGTGAATAAATCAAAGAAACTTGAAGTTTATTACATCAGCACAAGGTTATGGCTCCAAATACAACCCGAATGGCGTGGAGATTTTGAGACATACCATTGGTTCACCTTGGGTAGATGAAGGAGCAACAGTTACCTTTACAACCTAATTTCATCGACTCCCAGAAAGGAGAACAACGAAGTTAATAGCGCATACGAAGCTATAAGGACTTTGCCGACAAAAGAAAAAGGAATTCTTTCTTTTTTGAAGGCAAGAAAGTTGTTTGATGATTTGGTTTGGTTTAGTCCATTGTGAGTACATACACAAAAAGTTTCGGACTAAATTCATTTCAGTTGTTTACTCCAATCTTCTGTACTATAAAAACAGACCAAACCAAACAAATATGTTGGACAAGACTTCTTCGTCTCTTTCTTTTGACCGCAAAAAAAATCCCACCAGACTTTTTTATTTGTGTCTGATGGGACTATAAGTGAACGGTAGGGGAAAACGCTATCGGTCACAACTTACGAAAGCTATTGAACGCATTGAGCTGGTCTGCCACTCGCATCACATCCTGCTCAATCTTCTTATTGGTGATTCGGGCATATATCTGTGTGGTTTTGATGTTGGTATGTCCCAACAGCTTTGACACAGTTTCCATCGGCACACCTTTGGAAAGAAGCAGCGTGGCATAGGTGTGGCGAGCCATGTGATAGGAGAGTCGTTTCTTTATGCCGCACAAATCAGCAATCTCTTTCAGATATGCATTCATCTTCTGATTGGAGAGGATAGGTAGCAGACGACCGTTTCTGTCTACCGATGAATGATACTTGTTGATGATTTCTCGTGCAACATCGAGAATAGGTACATTCTCCGTGATGCTTGTCTTTTGTCGCTTGGTCATAATCCAATCCGTTCCACCAATGGTGACAATGTTCTCGTCGGTAAGGTTGGAAACGTCAATATATGCCAGACCAGTGAAGCAAGAGAAGACAAAGATGTCACGGACATGCTCCAGTCGCTTGACACCAAACTTTTTTGACATCAGGACTTCTATCTCTTCCTCAGTAAGGAAACCTCTATCAACTGGCTTTAGATGGAATCGCAAGTTGATGAACGGATCATGATCCAGGAAACCAACCTTCTGTGCTTGGATGGTGACCGTCTTCAACGACTTCAAGGTCTTGGTGGCTGAGTTGCTCTGCATACCGCCAGTTGTACGGAGGTAAATGTCAAAGTCAGAGATTAAGGCTGGTGTCATGTCAAATGCCGAAACGGAAGTCCAGCCATACTTTATCTTCAGGAAATTCAGGAAGTGCTTCTTCGTTGCCTTATACTTCTGCACAGTAGCAGCAGACTTGCCATGACCTATCTGCTGTTCTACTCCTGATATGAAGTCCTCATAGAATTCAATGAAGTTAGAAATGGTCTTAACCTTTCCGGCATAGATGTTATACAGCTTTTCGACCGTGAAACCGCTGTCACCTTCGCGTGACCTGGCTATGTCGAGAATTTTAAGCTCAATCTCGTTAAGCCCCATGTTAATGGTACGTGCAGTAGGGGTACGTCCTATCACACGGTCAGCGTCGTTGTCCCACATATCCTTATTAATAAAGAAGCCTGTAGAACCGAAATACCTTTTCTCTCCATTCAGGAATACCCTGATGTTGATGGGCGATTCTCCCAACTTGTTGAAGTAGTTCGCTCTCAGATAGAACGAGATTTTCAATTTTTCCGTCATACGATAAATCTTTTTATGCAGTTATTCGTGACTAAATGGGTGGTTTGTGTTACAGAAAACACGCTGTTTTAACCCACTTTCATTTGCTCGAAACAAGCTGCAAAGTTAAACATAAATATCTAACGCTCAAAGATTTAGCGCAGTCAATATCGTAGTCATTTTGTAGTCTTGTGTTACATTTTTTGTGCTCCAGAAAAATGTAACACTAAATGTAACACAAACGTGACTAACAGATGACTATCAGACCCCATTTCGGGTAGTCAGGCGATGGTCAGACCATCAATAAGATGCAGGGAAGATTGCTTTTAGACAAAAATAAAAGCGTTGTAAATCAAAGACTTACAACGCTTTTTCTCTTTTTGGCAACTTTATGACCTGTTTGGGTTGAAATTTGATTGACTACCCAAAAAGTCATCAGTTTTGCTTTCAGCGGAGAGAGAGGGATTCGAACCCCCGGTGCCTCTCAGCACGCCGGTTTTCAAGACCGGTGTAATCGACCACTCTACCATCTCTCCGAACTCTGTTAAAAAGGGACCTTTGGTCTTAAGGCACTGCAAAGGTCGGAAGATTTTTTGAACTGTGCAAGCTTTTCCCCCTTTTTCTTTTACTAAGCAACTATAATCGCAATAGCGTGCTGTAAATAAATTTCAATAATGTGACGGAAGTTGTTCACTTCTCTTTTATTATGCGGCAAAGGTGTCCACGCAAAGAGGTATAGGTCATGAAGCGGAAAGGGCTACCTGTTTGGTCAAAGAGGTATAGGTCTTGAGGAAATGCTTCAGCAGGCTTCTGCAAACGCCCTACAGGGGAAATGGCAAACCCTCCTGAGGGCGTTTTCCCACACAAATGGGAGCGCTTACGAACTTTTACAGACTCTTTATAAGATAGAATATGACAGGAATCAGCAGGCTTGGCAACAGGTTGACTGTCTTGCAGTCCTTAATGCCCAAGATGCTAAGGCCGGAACTTATGATAAGTATGCCGCCCACGATGCTCAGTTCTGCCCTCATCGGTTCTGGCATACCATCGCCGCAGAAATATCCTATGGCATAAAACATTCCTTGCCAGCAGAAGAGCACTGGTGCTGCAAGAAGCATTACCCAGCCATACGATGCAGCAAGTACGGCAGAAGTGACGAGGTCGAGTGTCGCATTGGTATAGAGGAAAGTATTTGCCGATTCATTCCATGCCCATCCTGCCGATGGGGAGAGAGCTGAAAGCACTGGGCCTACAATAGAGAACGTGCCGATGCAATAGAGCAGGCATCCCGTAACGAGTCCCTGGACAGCATTACTCCCCTCACTCTTCTTGGCATTGAAGTGGGCATTGAGGCGGTCGACTCTTCCTGCAAGGTCGAGTTTCGTACCAATCAAGCCGCCAATTGCAAGGCTTAGGATAAAGAGGACAGGGAACTCACTCTTTGCCATATTAGGCAGCGAAGCGTTTGCTCCAAGTACGAGACAGCAAAGCCCAAGTCCGTCGAAGAGAACCTTCTTATACTTCTCCGCGATGCCGGTTCCCACCAAGGCTCCGAAGGCGCTGCCCACGATGATGGTAATGGTATTGGTGATTGTGCCTAACACCTTATTACTATTTACGACTTACGACTTGATGTTTCACCACTTATTTTAACTCGCTTTATTGAGCCACGCAAGGAGCTCTCCTTCACTGGTCATTACGAAGCGGAATGCCTGAGCACGGCTCTGGTTGTATTGCTGCTCGATGTATCGGAGATTGTCATCTGTCTGCCCCGCTTGCAGCCGTTCAAGCGAGCTACCGCTGATGACGATGACATTTGTCGTGTCATCGATATAAGCATTCGCATAGATACCTCGGTTGCCGAGCATCTGATAGAGCTCCGGTTGTATATCGGGGGCAAGATAGAGTTCTTTTGTATAGAGAGGATTCAAGCCTCCTTCGTAACTCAATCGTGAGTCGAGGTAATGCTGAAGCGTCAGGTGGAGGTCCTTGCTGATTTGCACTGGAACGGCATACTGGCTGTAGCTTCCCCTAAGGATGCACTCAAGGTCATTCTCGCTCAACACCTTCGGGTTATAGCCATTATAAGCCAGTTGCCTCAGCTGCTCAAGGGAAGCCGCAGGGACATCTTTGCCCAGCACTGCATAATGCACATTACGGCTCACGCCTTGCTTTATCTCGATGCCAAGGGCTTGAAGTTTCTGCTGCAAGCCCTTGGTACTGGCACGGAAAGAGCCAAGCAGGCATAAGGCGCGACCAGCGAAGGGTGTCTCCTGCCGGAAGTCGGCATCACTGAAGAGTTCGTACTGCATGGGGGGGGGGGGCGCAGGGTTATTCCTTGTCAGCCTTAACAGGGAGTTGGCGAACGACTATCTCATTGGAGACTTTGCCGCTGGTAAGTTTCAGCTTCGCCTCACGTCCATTCTCCTTGTCAGTATTCGCAGCAAGTGTAAGGTTTACCTTGTGTTTACCGGGAAGGGCAGTCGACTTGTCTATGTCAATCCATTCTGGTTTATTACCAACGAACTCGAGAGTCCAGTTGTTCTCAACCTTGAAGCATATGGAGTCTTCCGTCCAATGGGCACTGTCTACCAGTTCGAAGTGAGCCGTCTTCGGGATGATGCCATACGCATCAAGCCAGGCATCCGTGGTATAGGTGGGGTGTGAGACATGAAGCATGCCCAGCTGCACGAAGGGGGATGAATAGGAATAGTCGTACGACTGCACCAGCACGGTTCCGCTTCGTGTCTCCCCTGTCGTATTAGGCAGGATATTCAGGAACACCTTGAAGAGGTAGCGCTTCGAGTAATCATATTGGACATCGAAATGGGAATCGCCGTCAACAGCAATCCAACTGTCCTGCGGCACCACAGACCAGCTGTCGTAGGAATAGAAGCAAAGCGAGTCAGTCGTCTGGTCGGCATAGAGGATGAAGGGTTGCTCCACAGGGCAGAGTTCGTGCCTCTCGGGGTCATCGGCGCATGAACAGGCAAGTGAAAGCACACTGCAGGCGATGAGTAAGGTCTTTATCTTATTCATATTATACATTATATTTATTCTACTTCTGCGGGCAAAGATACAAAATAAATGAAGAATGAAGAGTGATGAATGAAGAATTATTGCCCTTGGTGAGAAGATTTTATGAATTTTGAATTGAGAATTATGAATTAAATATGTATCTTTGCACAGAAAAGCATATATTTGCAGGGATGAAGAACATCTACCATAGGGACATTGTCGAGATCCTGCTCGAATGTGGACGCGATGGCTTGCGCATCAAGAACATTGCACGCAGGATATACAACAGGCATGCGGATTTCTTTGTGCACGACCTTGACTATGGCGAGATTCGCAATGCTGTGGGACTTTACCTATGGAAGCAGAGCCTGCGGAATGAATCGCCATTCACTCGTACGCGCTATGGCACCTATGCCATCAAGCCTGACTTTGCCATACAGCTCGACCTATTCCTCGATTTCGTGAGTCATAGCGAAAAACATAAGGAGCAGGTGACTCCGGCAGCTGGTCCGCACCACATCCAGCTGGAGCTTTTCTGAGTTCAGGACTTGAAGTAGTAGATGAAGGTGGCCAGTCCTTCGAGGGCTTTCTTTCCTGTCTCCTGTATTTCTATAGTGAACTTGATGGTCGTCTTGATAGCTCCACGCAGGTTGACGAGTTCTTCGAGTTTGGTCTTCATACGAATATGCTGGCCGCTGAGGACGGGCATAGCGAACTTCATGCGATCCATGCCATAGTTCATCATGCGCTCCAGGTTGCCTACCTCGATGATCTGATCCCATAGATAAGGCAACATGCTCAAGGTCAAATAGCCGTGAGCAATGGTCTGGCCGAAGGGACTTTCCTGCTTGGCTTTCTCTGTATCGACATGAATCCACTGATGGTCGAGCGTTGCGTCGGCAAACATATTGATGCGTTCCTGGCTGAGCTCTACATAATCACTGACGCCCAAATCCTTTCCCACGTACCCCTGAAAGTCTTCGAAGGAGTTAATTACTACTTTACTCATAACTTTGTTTCCTGTTTTGTCATTTCCCGCGCAAAGGTACGAAAAAAAATGGAAGAATGAAGGAAGGAAAAAATGAAATGCGTTATTATTCACAATTTTTTCCGTTTTTCATTCTTTCATTCTTTCATTTTTCATTACCTTTGCATACTCATGAATAAAAAGCTCCTCATACTTACCTTTATGATGCTGACCTCCATGCTCTGCCTGGGCGAGGACTCTGCCCAGCGCACCATGCGGGACTTTCAGCAGTTGGGGCTTCGCATATATGGGGGCAACCAGGCGCGCATCTTGCCGACAGCGGAAGTCAAGTTCCACGACCTCTTCGAGGCTGTGGATGGGGCGGAGAAGTATATTCTGCTGGACTACTTTAAGTTCCAGCAGGACAGCATCTGCGGCATTCTGACCGAGAAGCTGCGCCGTAAGGCTGGCGAGGGCGTGCAGGTCTACGTCCTCTTCGATGCTTATGGCAATCGCGACAGCGACTTCCCCCTTTCCGACACTTTGCGGCTGGGGCTCCGCAGGTCTGGTGTGAACATTGCCGCCTTCGACCCTGTGCGCTTCCCCTGGATTAACCATCTCATGCATCGCGACCACCATAAGATTGCCGTCATAGACGGGAAGATGGTCTACACGGGAGGCATGAACGTGGCAGACTACTACCTGCACGGCAAGCCGAAGGTAGGCAAGTGGCGCGACATGCACATCCGAATGGACGGGCCCATAGTGCAGGCCTACGAGGAACTTTTCTGGAAGATGTGGGGAAAGGAGCAAGAAAAGTTGAAAAGGTTAAAAGTTGAAAAGTTGAAAAGGACTGGGGACTGGGAGAATACTGACAGCCCCAGCAATCCTCCTGCCCCCTGCTCCGTCCCCATTGCCTTCGCTTCCCGATGGCCTAAGGAGACACCAAAAATTATGCGGCAGACTTACTGCATCTGCATTGACAATGCCGACCACCTGGTGCAGATTGTGAACCCTTATGCCATGCTCTTCGGAGAAGTGCGTTCTGCGCTGCGCAGGGCGTTGGAGCGAGGTGTCAGGGTGCAGTTCATGGTCTCCGAGGTGAGCGACGCCAAGGTGAATGACGACGTGATTGGCCTCGAGATGCGTAAGTTGATGAAGCGCGGAGCAGAGGTCTATTACTTTGGCGACGGCTTCCATCACAGCAAGGTGATGATGATAGACAGCCTCTTCTGCACCGTCGGCACCACGAACCTCGACGCGCGTTCGCTCTGCTTCGACTATGAAGTGAATGCCTTTATCTTCTCCCCTGCCACGACCCACGAGTTGCAGCAGATCTTCTACGACGACATCGAGAGGAGCAGCGTGTTGCTCACGCCTGAAGTCTTCAAGGAGCGTTTCCCTCTTCGCCGCCGTATCCGCGGCCGCATCTTCAGTATCTCCAAGCGATTCTTATAGGAGGACTTCTCATTCCCCCACCGGGCAATCTTACTCTTATCCATAAGACAGGAAGAGGGGGCAGTGCACTAAGGCTCTGCCCCCTCTTTGGTTATTGTAAGGAATCCGAAATTTACTGTTCTTCCCAGATATCCCAAGAATTATCTTCCCTGGTGAGAGCGTTAGCGCCGTCCACCGTATTATTGCTGATAGGCAAGCTCTCGGCAAGCATCTGAGCGGCCTGAGCCGTTTCCTCCTGCATAGCAGGAACCAAATAAATCTTTTTCATTGTCTTCTCGAATTAATGATTATGTTCGGGGGAGTCTGTTTAGTAGAGCACCTTTTTGCCACCCATGATGTTGACGCCCTTCTGTGCCTTCTGTAGGCGCTGGCCAGCTAGGTTATAGATAGCTCCGTCTGTCGTCTGCCGGCCGTTTTCTACCCGCTGAATAGCAGTTGCGTCACCACCATAGTTGAAGGTGAAGCCCTTGACTTCGCTGCCGCCCTCGTTTACAATGTAAGCCTTGCCCGCAGGGATGCTTGTGCCGTCAGCAACCTTATAGAAGCCGACTACGCCGTCCAACTTGGCGAGGGCATATTCCTTACCAGTAGAAGCCAGAGGCGCTGCAGTGCCAAGCAGGTCGTTCGTGCCAGTGATGGCAGGAGCAGAAGCGGCAGGGGTGAAGCTGTAGTAGCTCTCGTCACCCTTTAGGATAACAGCTATCTCAGCGGGAATGGTGTTGCCTTGTTCTGTGAGGGTAAGGTATGCACCATTCTTCTTGCCTGTATAGACAGTCACGTTGCTGGAAAGTGTGCCGGCCGTCTCATTGTTGTAGAGCGTAGCATAGCCAGCCTCGTCCATAGCAAAGACAACGCCATGCGTGTCGTCGAGTTCGGGATAAGTGTCCTCGCCAATGGTCTGGAAGAAGGCATCGCCCAGCTTGTAGGCAATCTCGCCCGTGGCTGCCTGCTCTGCCGTCACGCCTTCGTAGCAGTTTGTCTTGTCGCCGCCCATAGGATAAGACAGGGACATCAGCGGGAGCGTGGTGTAGCAGTTGATGAAGTGTCCACCAGCCGTCTCGCCTGCCATGGCATCCTTCTGGGCGTGCGTGGTCACGAACTCAAAGGTGCCGCGTGCATAGCAGTTCTGCATGATGGCATTGTCGTGATGCTCGCCTGCAATGGCACCGCAGCGCAGGTTGGCTGTGCTCTCGATGTGACCGTTCACGAGGCCAAGGTTGTAAATCTTGCCGCCACGGGTACGGGAGAAGAGGCCGCCTTCGCATTCGGTCTTGACGTAGAGGTTGCTGATGACATGGTTGTTGCCGTAGAAGGTTCCCATGAAGGGCTTCTGCCAAGTAGCATCGTTGTTCAGACCGATGGGCTGGAAGAGTTCGCTGTACTCCATGTCGATGTCGGCCGTCAGAGAGCCGTTGGCACTCTGCTCGCCTCCGTTGACAATCTGCGAGAAGCGGATGAGCTGGCCGAGGTTGCTGATGGTGTAAGCGCTGAGCTCTGCGTCATAACCAGGCTCTTCATATGCACCGCAATAAGTGCAGATGCCGTTCTCATAGTTGTGGATGCATATCTCGCCGTCGGCCTGGATGAGACGCACCTTGGCACTCTTGTCCACTGTGCCGTCGCATTCAATATGCAGCATGTAGTTGCCTTCCACATCTTCCACGCTGGCGTATGTGGCATTCTTGCCTGTAATCTCAAAGTAGTGTGCAAAGCCGTTCTCGAAGGTCTCGTTCAACGTAACGGTTGCATTGTTATCCTTGTCGTACTCCGTCACCTTCACGTTGTCGACATATACATTGTGCCAAACGCCATTGCCAGCATCGACGCGAATGCCCACCTTGCCTGGGTTGAGCAGGTCGAGGTCGGTCATGTCACACTGCACGAAGGTGTCCACCAGCGTGCCGTCGATGTAGGTGTAGACCACGTTGCCCTTCACCTCAATCATTACATGGTGCTGTACGTCATAGAAGTCGATAGCATCGATGCCGGGGAAGTCCGGGCCTTTTGCATGTGCCTTCCATGACTCATTGCCATAGTCGAGGTGATAGTAGTTGCAGACGATAGAGCTTGCGCCGTCGCTATAGCCCGGAGATATTTGCCACATGTAGTTGCTGCCGCCATTGCTCTCGTCGAGGCCGAAGACAATGGAGGCAAAGCCGTTTACGAAGGTCATGTCAGCCTCTACGGTGTAGTGCATGTCGACGGCATCCTGGAACATATTTGTGGGACGGTAGCGACGCTCCGAGAGATCACGCCCTTCGGCTGTCAAGGCTCCGTCGGCAATGATTGGGTCGTTCTGCCAAGAGACGGGAGCATCGAAGTCGTCGAAGTAGAGGACATTGTCGCTCTGGTCTGTAATCTTCACATAGTCGTAGGAAGCCGACTCATTGACGCTGCCGTCGTGGTCCTGACGGAAGCCTATCATGCCGAAGCGGAAGTCTCCGTCGCGAGAGTCAATGAGCACATCGACATCATCGTCGGCACGGCGGAGGTAAGTCTCTGCATGAGTGCCGTTAGTCACCTCAATCGTCGTCACGAACCAGTCTGTTGTGTTCAGCACGACATCGCCTGTGCTCTTCTCCTCGAGCAAGGCTCCCGGGTTCCAATGATGCGGGCGGAAGAGCGACTTCGTGCCGTCGACGCCCACATTGAACTGCCACATGTAGAAGTTGCCGTTGTAGCCATTGTAGTTGGCGAAGATGATACCGGCTCCGACGGCATTAATCTTGAACTTCGTCTCGATGGTGTAGTTATCAGTAATCCTGTAACTCCACGCCTGGATGCCCATGGCCATGACTGCCAGAAGCATCACCAAAAGTCTCTTGATTCTCATTGTTGTTGGATTGTTTAAAGTAAATACTTGGTTAATATATAGTAGTCTTCTTGTTTTAGTGCCGCATTTTTGGGGGGACCTCAGTTCATCACCAACTTCCTTCCGCCGGCGATGACAATGCCCCTTGGATGTCTGCCATTCGCTCTTCTGCCATTTACTTTTTGGCCGCTGAGGTTATAGACGGTCTCCGCTTTTGACTTTTCCGTTTTCACATCACTGATGCCGTCGGGCGTCTCTTGAAGCCAGGCAAGGATGTCGCGCGACATCTGCCCGGCGACCTTCAACCTGCCAGACACTATGCTGCCATCAGAGAAGGGATTGGAGGCAGAGAAGTCTTCTGCAAAGACCACGCTGCCCGACTTCAGCCTGATGCTGATGTCATCGTACCAAGCAATCTCTGTCTTGCCATAAGCATCGTCGTGAGCCTGTCGGAACCCTATCCTGCCGAAGGCAAAGCTGCCGCTACGTTCGTCGACAAGGATATCGTCGATATACGTCTTGGCATAAGCCTCATCCTCTATCTCTATTTTAATCTTGAAAGGATGGCCGGCTTGGATATTGACTCCACTTGGCAGATCTATCTCGCCCAAAAGGGAGACGCTGCCGCCCAGCCAGCGATGAGGACGCAGGCGAAGATGCTGCGGGTCGGAGGCATTGAACTGCCACATGTAGTAGCTTCCACCATCGGTGATGGAGAAGCAAAGGCCAGCCGACAGCTGCTCTATCTCTGCCTGCATCTCTATTGTATATGAGAGTTTCTCGTCTGCCGGGTCGATAGGTGAACCATTCTGAAGCAACAGGGCCTCGTCGACAAGGAACATCGACTGGCTGGGACGCAACGTAAGGGAGAAGGCCCCCTCCCCTTTCTCACTCTGGGGGAGTGCTGTCGTCTTGCCCGTATGTGGGTCGAGCAGGGTGAGTTTAGTGGCAGATGTCTTAAGCCGGATTGTGTTTGTAGCAGAAGAGGCATCGATGTTGCCAAAGTACCAGACATCATGCCCGTCTATTACCTTATGTATATAGTTAAAGGGATGTGTGCCTTCCGAGAAGCGGACATCGCGCTCGGGCAAGCATTCGTCCATCACTTCTGCCAGAGAGCTTGCTGATGGTGAAGATATGAAGTAAGCCTTGTTCTCTTCCGAGGCAAGCATCCGGGCTACGATGCCTTGCACTTCTTCGTCGCCCTCCGCACCATCGGCTGCCTGCTGAGGACATTGGGTAGTGAAGATGACCTTGACGCCTTGCTGCCAAGCCTCTTCTATCTTGCGCATATTATTCAGCGAGATAACCTTGACGCCCGGAAGTATTATGAGGCGGAAGTGCTCGTGGTTGATGGCATTGTTCATATTCAGCAAGCCATCGGAAACATCGCATCGGTCGTCGAGAACCTCGGGATGAAGGTAGGTGAAGTCGATGCCAAGGTCGTCGGTCAAGTAGTGCGACACTTGCGGATAGTCCGTCCCCGGCACATCAACACCGCCTTCATAGTAACCCTTCGGACCATCAAGGTAATGGCCGGCATATAGCGTCTGTATGGGATAGAGCACTGCCACGTCTGCCACATGACGTCCCTCGCGAGCCAAGACATAGTTCAAGCGCGAGAGGAAGGCATTGAACCGAGGCAGCTCTACATTGTAGAGCGGGTTGCGCCACGAGAGTTCGGGCAGGAAGGTAACGTCGCCATCATTGTACCAGACGGCATGAGGAATGAGGTGGTTGATGCCCTTCGTGTATTGCTCGATGGCTATTTGGTAGAGCGTCTCCACCGAGATGTTGCCCATAGCGCCATACGTCTCGGACATGACGAAGGTCTTATCCCAGTTGTTGGCCGACGAGGATACTACTTTGTAGAAATCCTCGGTCGGGCGCCCACCTCCTATCTTGTCTATGCCTGGCATCGTCAGGTGTTTCCCGACGAGCATCAAGTCACCCGACACGCTGGTTGGGTTTACGATTTCTTCCTGATCCTGATGGCCTGTGGCAAGGATGCCATGAGCCGACGCCCAGTCGCTGATTGTCTTCATAAAGCCCTCGCTATAGAGCGTGGAGTGCAGGCCGAAGAGGAGGTTCCTGGCATAGGCAGTCTCGGGTCCTATATCGTACCATAGTGCTGGATAGAGTGCCTCGGGCGAGAAGCCGTAACGCGCCTCGAACTGTTCGTTGAAGTCGCCGGTCCACATTCGCCCCTGTGCTCTGTACATCGTGGGTTCATCGAAGAAGGTGGAGACGATGGTACTGCCGAAGTCGTCTGCAAAGTGCTGGTAGTAAGCCTCATGCGTATCTTGGATGAAGAGGCTGACTGCTTCCGGGGAAAGGTAGTCCACGTTCGGGTCGCCGTCCTTGACGCATTGGCACACCATGACGCGCCATCCCGATTGATTGGGAGCAGTCCAGGTCACCTGTCCCGTCTCCTTGTCATAGTTGTCGCGGAGGGGTACTATCTCCTTGGTGTTGGTGTTCCAGGCCACAATCGACATGAGTTTCCCTTGCAGGCTTAACTGGCGGTTGAAGGTCGCACCACTGCTCACACGGTATTCTATCTTGTCGAGGCGCTTGATGGTTTGCTCAGGATGATTGTTCATAAAGGTCGTCACGCCCGAACCGTTAATGGCGCCCATGCTTCCGCTTGGGAAACCGTTCTCGTCGTAGATGGACATGTGAGCCCCCAAGGAGCGTGCCTTGCCGACAGCTTCTCCATAGAGCTGGAAGTAGTCATCAGAGAGGTAGCTCGGGCGGAAACCCGTTCCGAAAGGCAAGATAGCACAGCCGCCGTAGCCGTCGCTCTCTACCATACGGCCTATCTGTTCCAGGAGAGTCTGCCCTGACACCTGCGTGTTGTTCCAGAACCACAGGGGTATGGGGCGCCACGACATAGAGGGCTTGGCGAACTCCTTCGTCTCGAGCAGAGGCACCTCCTCGCTTCTGGTTTGGCAGCTTACGCACCACAGGCAGCACAGAAGTACTATGGCACGCACAAGGCTTCTATCTTTGGTTTTCATCTTCTGGTATATCACTGTTTCAACCCATTATGAGTCCTGATTCCATGAATACTATTGCTTGGGGCAATGAATACTAATACTTTGGCTCAAGAATACTATTACTTTGGTCCATGAATACTAATACCTCTAATTATGCCCCCTGCGGCTGGCTTAATCACTTAACCAAAACCTTCTTCCCGTCCGTGATGACAATGCCCCGGGCAGAGGATTCATCAGGCAAGCGCATCCCGTTCAGGCTGTAGTATTCATTCTTTTTTTTATTGGTAACCGTATTCTCGCCTACATTCTGTATGCCGTCGGGGACCCTTGTGCTGACGGAGAAGAGGTATGAGCCGGAGCCGAGCTCGTAGATGGCATAGCCGTCGGCTGTCTCGATGTAGGTGACGCCCTCGGCCTCCTCTGCCACTTCGCCGCTCTCGTAGACATAGAGGCCCTCGGCTATAGGCAGGCGCAAAGTTGCCGTCGTGTTGGCAGGAACGCTGACGCTATAGGTCATCTCCTTCGAGCCTTCACATTGCCACTCTGCCTTTATCTGGCCATAATCGGAAGCGAAGTCGGCATCGACCGACGTGATGCGCTTCTGGTTATAACGCAACGTGGCACGGGTGTCGGGATAGGGTTGCAGCACGAAGTGCTTGAATCCAGGCTGAGCCTCGTCGGGAACGATACCAGCCATATGGCGGAACATCCACTCGGCTATGATGCCGTAAGCATAGTGATTGAAGGAGTTCATGCTGACAGGGCCGTAGCCGCTGGCAACGGTATAGGAGTTCCAACGCTCCCAGATAGTGGTCGCGCCCTGGTCGACACTATAGAGCCAGGAAGGATCGTTGCGTTGCAGGAGCAGTGTATAGGCATCGTCGATGAATCCGTTCTCGGTGAGCGTCTGGTTCAAGATGGCTGTGCCGAGGAAGCCAGTGTTGAGCTTGAAGGCATTGTTCTGGATGGCGCGGTGCAGATAGGTACGGGTGCGGGTGATGGACTGCTCGTCGGGCAGCAGGTTATAGCGGAGCGCCATGAGATAGCCGCACTGGGTGCCCTGCGTAGGCACTTTGGAATTGTTCAGGTAACGCCCTTGCCATTCTGTCCTGATGTTCTGGAAGAGCTCTTCGTACTGCTCTGCCTTCTGGCTGTAAAGGTCGCCCTCCTGCTCGGAAAGGGCACGGCAGGTGCGGGCCATGAGGTCGGCTGTGTAGGCATAGTAGCTTACACTGATGTAGCGTCCGTCGGTCGTGACGTAAGCCACCCAGTCGCCGTGGATGGGGTCGGAGCCATTGTACTGGTAGCCACCGCCAGCCTTGGTGGTGAGGAACTGCATGTAGCGCTCGTTGGCCTCGAAGTTGTCGCGCAGGATATCCTTGTCGCCGGTCATCACATATACGTTCCATGGCACGATGATGCCAGCCTCGGACCATCCCGTTGAAGCGTATTCCACGCCCCAATGGTAGGGAGCTATGACGGGATAGGCGCCGTCAGAGCGCTGGGCGTCGCGCATGTCGCGCATCCATTTCTTGTAGAAGTTGCGGGTATCACCGTTGAAGAGGCCTGCCATGGAGAACACTTGCGTGTCGGCCGTCCAGCCCATGCGCTCGTCGCGCTGCGGGCAGTCGGTGGGCACGCTGACGAAGTTAGAGCGCTGTCCCCACATGACGTTGCTGTAGAGCTTATTGACATCCTCGTGGCTGGTACGGAAGGATGAGTTCTCGTCGACGGCACTTGTCACGGTCTCGCCGATGACATTGGTCAGCTCCACATCTGCCGAGGATGTCACCTCAATATAGCGGAAGCCATAGTAAGTAGTTGTGGGATGGAAGTTCTCGCCCTCCTCTGCACCTTTCAAGGTATAGTAGAGCGTTGCCTCTGCCGAACGAAGGTTCTCGGTATAGACAGAGCCTGCAGGACCATCATCGCCCCTGTTGCGGTCGCCTGTCGTATTGGGCATCTCGCCGAAGCGGAAGCGAAGCTTTGTGCCACTCACGCCTTTAGCAGTGAAGTTAACCCATCCGGAAGCGTTCTGGCCAAGGTCGATAACGGCCGTCTGGCCTGCCGAGAGGTTGAAACTGTTCTGGCCTGTTATCTCCTCTACGACATTTATCGCACCGTATGTCTTGCCGTTGGGCTTCGTGCCTTCATAGATTTGTATGGTCTGCGGATAGCGGCGCAATGCCTCGACAGCCTGAATAGCAGGCCCCTCGAAGGCCAGTATCTCACCCTTGAAATCGTTCGACTCGGCAGTGGCAAACCAATCGCTGTCGTCGTAATCGGGTGTGAACTGCCCGTTTTCGAGACGAGCGTCGTAGGTCTCGCCGTTATAGATGTCGCCCTTGCGGAGCGGACCGTTGGTATTGCTGCGCCAAGTGAGGTCGGTGGGAACAGTCATCGTGGAGCCATCCTCAAGTTCAACCTTCAGCAGGGCGCGGAAAGCATTAGGCTTATTGCCGTACATGCCGTGCACGATGCCGCCGTTCCACCAGCCGCTGGACACTTCTGCGCCTATGGCATTCTTGCCTTCGCGCAGCAGGGCCGTAACGTCGTGCGTGGTGTAGAAGACGGTCTTCTTCATCTCGGTTGCACCCGGCTTTAGCTCGTCGTAGAAGGTATTGCCGTCGTCGTCGGTCTGTCCTACACGTTCGCCATTGATGAAGACATTATAGACACCAAGTCCTGTTGCATAGAGGCGAGCCCTGCGGACTGCGGAGCCAAGCTCAAAGGTCTTGCGGAAGATGGGCATGCCTGCGGTGATGCTGCCATCCTGCTGCATGAGGCGTTTGGCAGCACCGACGGCTGCTTCCATATAGCACTGACGGCTGCCACCGAAATCGCGGATGTCGGTAGCATTGAAGGCATTGCCTGCGCCTTCGAAGTCTTCGCTGAAGGTCACTGTCCCGTTGCCTTCCTCATCATAAACAATTTGCTTGATATTGTCGAAATATGCCTTCTCGCGCTCGTTGCCGGTAGCGCTGACGCGTACGCCAAGGTCGCCGACAGCCAGCACGCCTTGGGTGTCCTGATAGGTATCGACTAATACATCATCTATATATGTACGCACGTAAGGCGTCTCGCACTCCAGCACGATATGATGTTGCTTGCCGATGAGGTCGGCTTTGCTGAATGCCGTGATGGGCGTATCGTTATAAGTCAGGTTGCCGTTCAGATATACATGGCGACGGACAATGGGCTGTGCGACATCGAAAGTATTGATGGCCCACATCATGTAGGTGTCGCCGGAAGTAGCACTGAAGCAGATGCTGGCATTGTCCTGTACAAGGGTGAAATCGTACTCTACATCAAACCGGACTGGCTTTGCCACCTTCTGCTGCCAGACATATTTGCCGGGGCCGGTCACGTAGTACTGTCCGCCTTCGAGCGTCCCACCCGAGAACATGCAGGAAGTGCCGTCGAAGTTCTCCTCGTAGAGCACCTTGCCGCCCGACGTCACCTTGAAGTCGTCGAAGTAGGCCTGCTCTGGCTGGTTGCCATTGTCGTAGTCTTCGCGGAAGCCAAAGTCGCCATAAGCGAAGTCGCCCGTACGGGTATCGATAAGCTTATCGTCGATATAAGTTTTTGCCACGTTGGCATTCGTCACGACAACCTTCAAGGTATGCTGCTCGCCGTTCCTGATGCTGACGCCAGAGATGGCTGCTTCGGAGAGGAGAGACGGGTTGCCTCCGCTCCAGCGATGAGGACGGAAGCGGACGCTGCCGTTGGTGTTCACCTGCCACATATAGTAGTTGCTGTGGTCGGAAGCGGCAAAGATGAGTCCGGCGGCAAGAGCCTTGACATTGAACTTCACCTCTACCTCATAATCCGTGACGGGACCTTCTGCCTCCGAACCCTGTTCGTTAGTGCTGGCCTTAATCCAATGTGTGCCGCCCCATGCGTCTGCCGTCATCAAGCCAGTCTCGAAATAAGCCTTTTCGCTGCTGGTTGCCGTTCCGCCCTTATTGTCGGAAACGGTGACGCGCCAATAGTAGCGGGTCTCAGCAGCGGGGGTAAAGCCCTTGGCCTCGACGTATACGCTTTGGTCAGACTCTACAGTCCCCGACTCCCAGACGATACCTGCAAAGGCAGCGTCGCTGGCAATCTGCACATTATAACTTGTCTGCATCACGCCCCTCAGCTCGCTTTGCAGCTGCCAGGAGAAGTGAATGGTGCTCTTGTCAATACCCACGGGATTGTGATAATCCTCCGTGCGTAGACCATTTACATCAAGGGCAAAAGCCGCTGCCGCAAGGCTGCCCATCAGGAGAGATAGTATTAGTTTCTTCATCTTCTTATAATGATTTGATTTGATAACATTTTACTTCATAAATCGCTCATCTGTAGTGCAAAGGAACCTTTTTCCCATGATATACAGGGTAATAATATGATTTTTGTGTGTAATATTTTGACATTTGGGGGGAAAACATTATCTTTGCGATGGAAAAGCACAAAAGATGAGTCCATAGTTATTTTACAATTTGACAATTTACAATTTAACTATTTAGCGATTTACAGGGCGAAGCAAATTCATGGATGCTCCAGCACCATGGCGCGATTGTAGTCGCGGAGCTTCATTCTTCACTTTTTCTAAATCTCTTATTTCCTAAATCTCTTAAATGGCAACCATCAAGTACCTGCTTACGCAGAAAACGGACCACGGGTGGGGAATCATCACTAATACGGTGGGGCTGCAAGCCGTGGACCCTGGCAGTTCCTATCCAACTCCCGACCACCCCGAGGGGCACCTCTTCTCCACCGAGACAGGGCGAGTGCTCAAGGAAGCTCAGATTCTCTATATCAGCAAGGGTAGCGGCTGGTTCGTCTCAGCCCACCAGCCTCGCACCGAGCTACGGGCTGGCGATGCCATTGTGCTCTACCCGGGCGAATGGCACAACTATGCTCCCAATCCTACCACGGGATGGTCTGAGGCTTGGATTGGATTCTCCGGCTTTTTTGCCGGCAAACTGCTGGACAAGTTTTTCCCCGACAGGTCGCACCCTATCCACCACATCGGTGTGTCGGGCAGCCTGCTCGATATCTACGAGAAGGCCTACGACGTGGCCGAGAAACAGATGCCTGCCTACCAGCAACAACTGATGGGATACGTCGGCCTTATCATCACCACCGTTTACGCGCGAAGCCAACAGCTGCCCTATCTGGACAATCCCGACATGACGGGCATCAATCTTGCCATCAGGTACATGCGAAGCCACATCAATGTGAATATCCGCATGGAGGACGTTGCAGCACAGGTCGGGATGGGATATTCCAAGTTCCGCAAGGTCTTCAAGGACTATACGGGATTTGCTCCGGCACAGTACTTCCTGCGGCTGAAGATGGAGCGGGCGAAGGACTACCTGCTCAGCACCGATTTCTCATGCAAGGAGATTACCTATCGCCTGGGCTTTGATTCGGCTTCGCATTTCAACAAGATGTTCCGCCTCTACGAGGGAATCACTCCGTCGCAGTTCCGAAAGTCGTG
This sequence comes from uncultured Bacteroidaceae bacterium, assembly GCA_905235305.1. Classification (GTDB taxonomy): domain Bacteria; phylum Bacteroidota; class Bacteroidia; order Bacteroidales; family Bacteroidaceae; genus Physcousia. Next base: position 19,059 of record CAJOLC010000008.1, read on the forward strand.
ACTGCCATACGGCGAAATCCACCGGTGCACCACAGAGGGCGACCCGACGCATGCCAATACTTTGTCAAAGCCTTACTGCCTTCCCTGTCTTGGCACTGCGGATGGCGGCTTCGAGAATGCGGACAACGAGGACGTTGTTCTCCAGGGCAGAGGGGTCGGAGGGCTGTTCCACTATCTGCCCCCTCACAAGGGCCTTCAGGTAGCGATAGGAGTCGTCGTACGGCGACATGAGTCTCGGCGCATTGAACTCCGCGCCTTGCCCACCGTCGACATAGAGCTGCATGCGGTTTCCATTGCGCTGATGGGCATAGCCCCTCGAGCCATAGACATACATGTCTTTCCTGTTCATCGGCCAGCACCATGAGCCCATCACCTGCACCGTACAGCCTTCGTACTCGAGCAGAATCGTGGCATCATCGTCCACCTTCGGATAGACCTGCTGCTTGTTGTGCTGCAGGACGGCATAGACGCTCTTGGGTTTCTCGCCGCCAAGCAGCCATGTGGCAAGGTTCACGCCGTAGCAGCCGAAGTCAATCACTGCTCCTCCACCGTTCTCCTTCGGGTCTGTAAGCCACGAGAGGAACATACGGTCGCACCCTATCTCCTTCGGACCTTGATGCCCGTCGTAGACCTCGATGCGATGGACATTTCCCAGCTGACCTCTGTCCACAAGAGACTTGAGGTGATGGTTGGTGTTGTACCAGGTCGTTTCATAGTTCGTCATAATCTTTATGCCATACTTCCTGGCCAATGCCTCCATGCGGAGAGCTTGTTTGAAGGTTGTGGCAAGCGGCTTCTCGACCATGACATGGATGCCACGCGGCGCACAGGCCTCCACCGTCTGCATGTGATGCAGGATGCTTCCATAGTCGACCACCACCTCAGGCTTCTCCTTGTCGAGCATCTCGGCAAGCGAGGCATAGAACTTCTCCTTGGGCAGTCGGCCAACAAGGTTGTTGTGCTGACGGAAGTCATCGTTCTCCTCCGCGACGCCCACGATGACAAAGTCGCCGCGATGCATGGCGCCTATAAGGTTCCAGAGATGTCCGTGTGCCACACCTGACACACCGATGCGCAGCGGACTGTCTGCCACCCCAAGCAACGAGACAAGCAGACACATAAACAGAAGTGATACTCTTTTCATAATCAGGAATTTAAAAAGTGAAGAATGAAGAATGAAGCTCCGCGTCTACAATCGCGCCATGGTGCTGGAGCATCCATGCATTTGCTGCCGCCCTGTAAATCGCTAAATAGTTAAATCGTACATAAATTGTAAACTGCTAAATTGTAAATCTAAAAGTCTTTGCCAACGAACTCTGCCTCCTTACTTATCGCCCCCTCTTTTGTCTTCGACGAGGGCTGGCGGAAGTGGTATGAGAGGCTCAGGGCGATGTTGGGATAGGTGGGTCGCACCCAAGTCTCACTGCTCAAGAGTGCTGCTCGGCGCAAGCTGTGGTAGCGAGCCGTGTGGAAGATATCGTGGATGGCAAGCCCCAACGCGAGTTTACCCTGCATAAGCAACTGGCGGGCTGCGAAGTCGAAATAGACATAAGTCGACTCTTTACCCTGCGGAATATGCTGCCGTCCCACAAAATGTCCGTCGAACTGGAGGGAGGTGTTCTTTGCCAGACGGAAGTTGTTAATCCACCCCATGGTGCCCGTCGTGCCGTGGGAACTGGTGCAACCTTCATATGTCGCACGGTAATTGTAGTGGGAAAGCGTGCCGCTTGCAGTGAGATTCCACCAGTCGGTCGGTTTCGTGTACCTCCAGACCTTCGCGCCATTCATTACCCGTGTTTATGATACTGTCAAGCGTCACACCTGCATCATAGGCCCGACGGATATAGTCCACTACTCCCGTCCTGCGTCGTGCAAAAGCCGCCAACGTCACTTGTGTCTGCCCGAACATCCTGCGCCATGAGAGCTCCATCGAATGTATGTACTCCGACTCGAGGTCGGGATTGCCGATGATACGCGTATGGTAGTCCTCGTAAGTTATATAAGGCTCCAGCTTCCATATGCCCGGGCGATTCGTCCGTCGCGAGTATCCAAGCGAGAAAGTGCCTGCTCCGCCGGTCGTATAGGCGAGGTGTGCCGATGGATAAAGCTCAGTGTATCTCTTGTGGCGACTGGTGATGGTGGGCAGGTCCATGTCATCCATAAGGTGGTCGATGCGCAGTCCTGCATCGAATTGGAGAGGCCCGAAGCGGTCATTCATCTGCAAGTACCCGCTATGCGTCTGCCTGCGATAGTAGAAAGGTGCATAAAGGTCGTCCTGCCAGGCAAATGTCTGCTGCGTGGGATTCCAGTAGCAGATGCGGTAGTCGCCGTGCTCACTGTAGGTCGTATACTGATAGCCTGCTTCGAGCATGCCGGTCTGCCTGTAGTGCAACTTGTATGAGAAAGCTCCGTCGCAGTCCCAATGATGCTCAGTCTCATAGCCGCGCGTTCCCTCCTGCCGTACTCCGTTCGGGTCGAACATATTGCTCTCGGTGTATTCCTCCGAGAAGCGGTCATAGCGGAGGCGGTTTGATATGCTGACTTCATCCCCCCGCCCGTTGAGCCTCCAAGTATAATCGATGGCAGTCTGGAAGAGGTATTTCGTCAGTTTATAGCGGTCGTGACTGTCTAACAGGTCAGGAGATTGGTTCGTCAGATAAGTCATGTCGCCGCCTCGCGGGTTGATGGTTCTGCCGCCTTGCAAGTCAATGTCCAGTAGATGCCTGCCGTTGTTGAACTCATATCCGCCATTTCCAATGAAGGTACGGAAGTCTCTGAAGCGCGTACCGTCGGCATAGGAAGTGACAGAAGTGCCTTCGGCCGAAGTCGTCTTCTCTTGTTCGAACTGGCTCTTGTTGTGGATGTCCGAGCCTTGTCCTCCTATATATATATTATGGTATCCTGTTCGATAATTGATTTTAGTGTCAAGGGCAAGCGTCCGCCATGTTGAGGCTGTACCGCTCACGGCGATGTCCCAGCCTTCCGTCTCACTGTGTTTGGTCACGATATTAATGATGCCTACCTCGCCGTCGGTCTTATATTTGGCAGACGGAGTAGTGAGTATCTCGATGTCCTTGATGCTGGCAGCACCAATCATCTGCAGAGCCTCGGTGCCAGAAAGCGGCGAAGGCTTGCCATCCACATAGACAAGGAACTCCTGACTGCCACGATAAGAAAGACTTCCATCGGCATCCTTGGCAACACCCGGCACGGATAGAAGCACGTCGAGAGCTGTTCCGCCTTGAGCCGTGAGCACCTGCGAGGCATCAATCCGCTGTCTGTCCAGGCGGTAGCTGATGCGCTGCCGATGCCCGTCGACACTCACTTCCTGCATCAATATGGAATCGGCCAGTTCGACTTGCTGCTGTGCTTGCAGGCCTATAGAAGCCAGGAAGAAGAGCAGGAACAACGGTTGCAGCTTAGGGCATGACATAGGTGGGCATGTTTTTAACCTTTACAGTCGCAAAGTTATAAAATTCTTGAATAAAGAAGAAGTATTGTGAGAAATAATCACTATATTTGTGGGCAAAACATACTCTTATGGTAAAGAATAGTCCCGCATATCGTATCCTAATGCTCGTCATGCTAATCATTCCATCCCTTTCTCTGCATGCCTGGCAGTATCCTTATCAGAATCCTGACCTCAGTCCTAAGGAGCGGGCCCTTGACCTCTGTGGAAGACTGAGGCTCGACGAGAAGGTTGGACTCATGATGAACTACTCGCGTGCCGTCGAGCGCCTCGATGTGCCAGTCTTCCAATGGTGGAGCGAGGCCCTTCACGGCGTAGGTCGTAATGGTAATGCTACGGTTTTCCCCATCACTATGGGCATGGCTGCGACATTCGACACATTGCTTGTGGAGCGTATCTTTACAGCTGTGAGTGATGAGGCTCGCGTCAAGCATAACAAAGCACACCGCCTCGGAACGCAGCGTGAGATGTATCAAGGGCTTTCTTTTTGGACGCCGAACATCAACATCTTCCGCGACCCACGATGGGGCAGGGGGCAAGAAACCTATGGCGAAGACCCATACCTGACGGCTGTCATGGGTAAGAGCGTGGTTCGAGGATTGCAAGGTCCTATGGATGCTCACTATCAGAAGTTGCTGGCTTGCGCTAAGCACTTTGCCGTTCACAGCGGTCCCGAATGGAGCCGTCACCGCTTTAATGCCGAGGACATCAAGCTCCGAGACCTTCACGAGACTTATCTATATGCCTTCAGAGCCTTAGTGAAAGAAGCGAAAGTGGCAGAGATAATGTGTGCCTACAACCGTTTCGAAGGCAAGCCTTGCTGCGGCAGCGACCGTCTGCTTCAGCAGATACTGCGCGAGGAATGGGGCTTCGAAGGCCTGGTGACAAGTGACTGTGGCGCTATCGACGATTTCTGGAAAGACTACGGACACCATTACAGCCAAAATATGACCGAGGCAACCAGTGCTGCGGTAATAGCCGGAACAGATGTTGAATGCGGCGGCAGCTATGGTAGCCTCATGGATGGCGTGCGTGAGGGACGCATTAAAGAGGAAACCATAGACAGGAGCCTTTGCCGACTGCTGGAGGCGCGTTTCCGTTTAGGCGACTTCGACGACCCACATCTTAATCCTTGGAATAAGATTCCCGACAGCCGACTCTGCTGTAAGGAACATAGCGACCTGGCACTCGAGGCTGCCCGAAAGAGCATAGTCTTGCTGCGAAACGAGAAGAACATCCTGCCTCTCCCTGAGAGCATCACGCAAGGACTCTGCATCATGGGGCCGAATGCCAACGATGCGGAAATGCAATGGGGCAATTACAACGGCTTTCCACTTCATACGATTACCATAGCGGAAGGTATTCAGAGCATCATCCCTTCGGCAACCTTGATACCCTGGATGCGGGATGTCCGGCAGCAGGTTGAGGCTGCAAAGGATGCCAAGACGGTCATCTTCTGCGGCGGCATCTCGCCACGCCTCGAGGGCGAGGAGATGAATGTCAGCGAGCCAGGCTTCAAGGGGGGCGATCGCACGATGATAGAACTGCCGCAGGATCAGCGCGACATCCTGGCTGCATTGCATAAGGCAGGCAAGCGCGTCGTCCTGGCTATCTGTTCGGGCAGTGCCATCGGACTCGTTCCGGAACAGCAATCTACTGATGCCATCCTGCAGGTTTGGTATGGGGGCCAGGCTGGCGGACAGGCCGTAGCAGAGATCCTCTTCGGCCGCATCAATCCGAGTGGCAAGTTGCCCGTGACGTTTTACCGTAATGTGGAGCAATTGCCAGACTTCGAGGACTACAATATGGAGGGGCATACCTATCGCTTCTTCCGTGGCGAACCGCTCTATCCCTTCGGCTACGGCCTCAGCTACAGCAAGTTCGTCTATGGCAAGCCGCGTTTCGCAGATGGCAGCTTGACCCTTTCCGTCAGCAATAAGAGCAAGCGTGACGGCACGGAGACGGTGCTCGTGTATATCAGCAGGACTGGTGACGTAGACGGCCCCATCCGTACGCTTCGTGCCTTCCAGCGTGTCGAGGTCCCTGCCGGAAGCAGCAAGACCGTCAGCATTCCTTTGCCAGACTCGACATTCGAGTGGTGGGATGCCAAGTCGAATGATATGAGAGTCATGCCTGGAGAGTATGTCGTACAGGTTGGAGAGCATAAGATAAAAGTAAGACGATAAGTAGAATCATGAATTACAGAGTATTCTCAATTGCATTGTTATGTACAGCCATAGCATTGCCTGCACGTTCACAATGCATACCCCGCGATGCAAAGATAGAGGCACAGGTAGAGGCATTACTTGCCAAGATGTCCCTCCGCGACAAGGTTGGGCAGATGTGCGAACTGGCTATTGACAAGGTAGCACAGAATCCCGCCGCGGCAGATGCCTCGGAGACTTTGGCAGGCGGGATGCTTTCGGCAGGTGCTGTGGCTGAAGTCTTCGGCCAGTACAGGGTAGGTTCCATACTGAATGTCCCGTATGGCACTGCCCAGACACCCGACAAGTGGTCGGACGTCATTCGCGCCCTCAACCTTGCTTCGATGGAGCAATGTGGGGTGCCACAGATCTATGGAGTGGACCAGATACATGGAGCCAGCTATACCTGGGGCGCGACGCTCTTTCCGCAGGAGGTGGGACAAGGCTCCAGCTTCAATGCCTCCATACCTCGTCGCATTGGTGAGATTACTGCCTACGAGACCCGGGCCTGCCTCATTCCATGGGTTTATTCGCCAGTGATGGACGTGGCGCGTTCGCCGCTTTGGCCCAGAGTGTGGGAGAGTTTCGGAGAAGACGTGTTGCTGAACGGAGTCATGGCTTCGGAGCTGACCCGCGGCTTGCAAGGCAATGCCCCGAACTGCGTGGGGATGAACAACGTGGCGGCTTGCCTGAAGCACTACATGGCATACGGTGCAGCAGTGAGCGGCAAGGATCGCACGCCCTCGAGTGTCACCTACCGCGACATGATGGAGAAGTACTTCCAACCCTTCCGCATGTGTCTGGAGGCGGGAGCCTTGAGCCTGATGGTCAATTCGGCCAACAACAACGGCGTACCCTTCCATGCCAACCGCCGCTTGCTGACGGAGTGGCTGAAGGAGGGTCTTGACTGGGACGGCATGATCGTGACGGACTGGGCGGACATCGACAATATCTGGCGGCGCGACCATGTTGCCGCCACGAAGAAAGATGCCATTGCCCTTGCCATCAATGCCGGTATCGACATGACGATGGACCCCTACTCGACCGACTTCTGCACCCTGCTCGAGGAGCTCGTGGGCGAAGGCAAGGTGCCCATGTCGCGCATCGACGATGCCGTTCGCCGCATTCTGCGACTGAAGATTCGCGTCGGCTTGCTGGACCGTTCAACGTGGGACATCCCCTCCAAGCCGTCGTTGGTGGCGAAGAAGAGCAGGAAGTCTTCCCGTGAAAGAGACTTGGAGAGCCTCTATCCCGACTTTGGCAGCGACAAATTTGCACGCGAGGCGACGAGCATGGCCGAGGAGTGCATGGTGCTCCTCAAGAATGAGCAGCAGGTCCTGCCACTGAAGAAGGGCACCAAACTGTTTGTCTGCGGCCCGAACGCCAACAGCTTCCGCACGATGAATGGAGGTTGGACCTACACATGGCAGGGCAATACGACCGACGAGATTGCCCGCAAGATTGGCAAATACCATACTTTCCTTGAAGCCCTCGAAGAGAAGTTCGGCAGGGAGAACGTCGCATTCAGCGAGATGGTTCGCTACGATGAGCAGAACTTCAACCTCGACCACAAGGTGCAGGACGGCACGCCCCTCGACGAGCAGATTGCTGCCGCAGACGTCGTCGTGGCATTCATCGGCGAGAATTCCTACACCGAGACTCCTGGCAACATCGACGACCTCAGCCTGTCCCCCAACCAACAGGAAATGGTGCGTTCGCTCTCAAATTACGGCAAGCCCATCGTGCTCGTGCTGAACGAAGGCCGTCCCCGCATCCTGAGCGGGATTGAGCCACTGGCTAAGGCGGTGGTCCAAACCTTCCTGCCCGGCAACTACGGTGGCGATGCCCTGGCCAACCTCCTCTCTGGCGAAGCCAACTTCTCCGGCCGAATGCCCTACACCTACCCGAAGCATCACGGCTCGTTCATCACTTATGACTGCAAGCCATGCGAGTATGTCGAGACGATGGCCGGGGCTTATAACTACGATGCCAATACTACGGTGCAATGGACTTTCGGCTCCGGCATCTCCTACTCCGAGGTGAAGTATGCCAACCTGCGTGTCGAGACACCCAAAGCCATCGGGCAGAAGAAGGCGGCTGGGGGCTTCTCTCCGCGGACGGCGGCTGGCACGACATACGACGGAGACATCCGCTTCAGCGTAGACATCACGAATCTGTCGGACCGCAAGGTGAAAGAGCCCGTACTCCTCTTCGTGTCCGACCTCGTTGCCTCGCTGACGCCCGACATCAAGCGACTGCGTGCCTTCACAAAAGTGGAACTCGATGCCCACGAGACAAAGACGGTGACACTCACTGTGCAGCCTTCCGACCTCTCCTTCGTAGGCGAGAACCTGGAGTGGATTCTCGAGCCAGGTCAGTTCCGTGCCGCAGTTGGGAACCAGCGCGCAGAGTTCTCCCTGGAGTAATCCATCGCTTTGCCCACACAGCCACAGGTGCCATGCCATTTTCTACCGAAAAGCTTTGACCCGATGAAATCAATGGGGCTACGCCTTGATGAGGGCTGACATCCTGGTGCCCCGGCAGAGCCCTTCCAGAGATGCTTGTAAAAACGACGCGTCCCTATGGGCAATGCGACACGTCCCTTTTGGCAATGCGACGCGTCCCTATGGGCTACGCGACTATAGAACGAAAAAGAGAGGCCCTGAAGCCTCTCCTTCCTGGTAACCCGCTTGGGGTTCGTTCCGGCTTTGCCGCCTGAGCGAAGCGAAGAAGCTTTAGCTCGACGAATGTCAACCCTTGGGTGAGAAACCCTGGTTACAAAAGAAGGAGAGGCTCAATGTCTCTCCTTCTTGGTAACCCGCTTGGGGTTCGAACCCAAGACCCCCACATTAAAAGTGTGATGCTCTACCAACTGAGCTAGCGAGTCAACCTAAGTGCAACTTTCTTTAAGTTGCGCCGCAAAGGTACGAAAAAAGTTGAAAAGGAGAAAATGTGAAGTAACTTTTTTTTCTTTTATCCGTGCTTTTTTACTCTTTCCCGTGTTCTGGAGCATAGAAAGCAGCCACTTCGCTGAGCAAAACCGGTGCTCTGCTGTCAAGTATGGTCAGGCGTAAGCGTTTGGTCCCGACTGTGGGGAAGCGCAGGATTCGCTTATAGCCTATCGTGGTGGTCTCTTCTCCAGCATCGATTGCTTGCCATGCCTTCCCGTCGTGCCACTCTATGCGGAATGCCTTTACCCGCTGCCCGAGCGGTATGTATTCCTGCAAGAGCAGGCGATTCAGCTTTGTCTTCGATGTCAGCTTCACCTCCAGCGACTCGCCGCTTTGCAGGACCTTGTATGTCTCGAAGCAGCCGTCCGTCTCTGCCTTCCTGCGCGGAAGCAAGTTGTGGCTGAGCTCCTGTTTGATACGCCCTCGGAAGGCGACCGCGTTTGCAGAGTCGATGGGATTGATGCGGCCCGTGCGGTCGACGGGGAAATTGAGGAGCATCGTGGCATTACGGCCGACGGAACTATAGTAGATGTCTACGAGCTGTTCGGGTGTCTTGACCTTCCCGTCCTCTCCCTTATGATAGAACCAGCCCGGGCGGATGCTTACGTCACATTCGGCAGGCATCCATGTGTCGCCATCTGCATGGCCGGGGCCAAGCTCACGGAACTGTGGATAGCCCGGATAGACATCGTCCTTCCGCAGGAAAGCCCAGTTGGTGGTACTGGCTATGCCGCTCTCGTTGCCCACCCATCTGCAACCGGGACCTCCGTCGGAAAAGATGATGGCCTTAGGTTGCAGGCGATGTATTGTCTCGATGATACGAGGATAATTATAATAGGTACGACGGTCTATCTTACGTTCCTCCTTAGCTCCGCCGTACCAGCCGTTTCCTCCGTTCGCTCCGTCGAGCCAGACCTCGAAGATGTCGCCATAGTCAGAGAGCAGTTCTTCCATCTGCAGGACGTAATACTCAGGGTAGAGCGACGTACCATAGAAGGCTTGATGACGGTCCCAGGGCGAGAGATAGAGGCCAAGCTTCAGGCCATACTTGCGGCAAGCCTCTGCCAGCTGTCCCACGATATCGCCCTTGCCATCGAGGTAAGGCGTGTTACGGACGCTGTAGTCGGTGTATTTCGTAGGCCAAAGGCAGAAGCCGTCGTGATGTTTTGCCGTAAGGATGACGCCCTTCATGCCTGATTCGACAAAGGTTCTGACCCATTGCTCGCAGTCGAGGTCCGTGGGATTGAACTTGTCCAAAGGCACGTCGCCGTAGCCCCACTCCTGGTCCGTGAAGGTATTCAGCCCGAAATGCACGAAGGCGTAGGTCTCCATCTGCTGCCAAGCCACCTGCTGAGGCGATGGCAGAGGAGGCAGGGGTGACGGGACTTCTTCGGCATGGAGACTTCCTGCCAAGAGTAGAGAGACGAGAAAGGTTTTACTTAACCTTTTCTTCACTGGTATTTTCTGTTTCCTTAAGAATAAAACGCCTGTAATAAGAGATGAGTAATGTCGTCAGTGGCAAGGCAATGATGAGTCCGATGATGCCAAGCAAACTGCCCCATATGGAGAGGCTCAGCAGGATGATGGCAGGGTTCAGTCCCATGACGTGACCCATAATCCTTGGCGTGAGGATAAGGTCCTGGATAGTCTGCACAACGGCAAAGACGGCCAAGGCACATAACATGATGACCCAAAAGCTTTGTCCTGTGTCGGCAGCCTTCACGAGAGCCAATATGATCGTAGGTATGAAGCCTAGCAGCTGCAGGTAAGGAATCAGGTTCAGGAGGCCGATGAAGAGCCCCAGACCTATCGCCATCGGAAAGTCGATGATAAGGAAACCAATGCTGAAGAGGATGCCTACGAGCAGGGCAATGAGCGACTGCCCACGGAAGTAAGCATTCATCCCGCTCTTCACATCACCAGCCACCATGCTCGCAAAGCCTCTCTGACCAGCAGGAATTAAACGAACCCAGCCCTCGGATATCTTCTCGTAGTCCATCAGGATAAAGAAGAGATAGAGCAACACGACCAGACTTCCCAGCAGTCCGATGGCAAAGTTAAGCGTGCCGGAAAGGACCCCCCAAGCTTTCATGACAAGACTCTCGCAGGCATCCATCAAACTGCTGTGCTGCAGGAGCTGCATCAGGGAGTCGTCGTTGGCATAACTCTGTAGCATGCCCTGGATGTTTACCATGAACTCGGACGACACCAAGGCATCGTTGAAATAGACGGTTATCAGGTCAGCCATCCGGAGACTTTCCTCGATGATGGGCGGCACAACGAGAAAGGCAGCAAGGGTAATGACGGCTAAAACGGCAAGCAAAGCCACCACAATGCTCGGGACTCTGTATTTCAATCGGCACCTGTATTGCAGAAAGTGCACAAACGGGTATATCATGTAAGCCATGATCCATGCAATGAAGAATGGCAACAGAACTTTGGAAAGACGATTGACAAGCAGGATGCACCCTGCCACAACCACTACCACAATGAGCCAACGCACCACGCGGTCGAAAGTAATCTCCTGTTCGAACATATAATCTATTTACTATTTGACGATTTACTGTTAACGATTTCGGCATAGCATTCCCGGCAGAGCGGTTCGTACTCTTGCTTCTCGCCGAGGAGGACCTGCTTCTCGCCTGCCACGATGCGATGGCTGATGTAGGCCAATGCTCCGCAGCGTACACAGATGGCATGAACCTTCGTCACCTCGTCGGCAATGGCAAGGAGTGCCGGCATTGGACCGAAAGGCACACCCTTGAAGTCAAGGTCGAGGCCTGCCACGATGACACGAATACCTCTGGCGGCAAGCTCATTGCATACCTCCACGATATGCTCATCGAAGAACTGCGCCTCGTCAATGCCCACCACATCACTCTCCTGCGTCATAAGCAGGATACTGGCGGAGGAATCGACAGGTGTGGAGGGAATACTCGTCCCTTCGTGACTGACAACTTCTTCTTCGCTGTAGCGCACGTCGATGGCCGGTTTGAATATCTCTACCTTTTGCCTGGCGAACTGTGCCCTGCGAAGGCGACGGATGAGCTCCTCTGTCTTGCCCGAGAACATCGAGCCACATACGACTTCCACCCTGCCGCGACGCATCATCTCGCCATTACTTGAACCGACGTCTTTCATTGTCTGTGGTCTTCTTTTGTCCGACAAATATACTATTTTCTGGTGAATCCTGCGCCGAAAGAGGTAGAAAAATGCTAAAAACACTTAATGTTCAGGGTTCAATGTCTAATGTTCAATGTTTTTTCGTACCTTTGTCCCTGCGATAATGTATACGGACATAAAAGTATGGGAACGCTTTACTTGGTGCCGACCCCTGTAGGCAATTTCGAGGACATCACGATGCGGGCACTCCGTGTGCTGCGCGAGGCTGACCTCATCCTTGCCGAGGACACGCGCACGAGCGGCAACCTGCTCCGGCACTTCGACATCAGAAACGCCATGCTCTCCTACCACAAGTTCAACGAGCATCAGACGGTGGAGGGCATCGTGGAGCGCCTGCTGGGCGGGCAGACGATTGCTGTCGTCAGCGATGCAGGCACGCCGGGCATCAGCGACCCGGGCTTCCTCGTGGCACGCGAAGCCATACGGGCCGGCATTGAGGTCATCACGTTGCCTGGTGCCACGGCCTTCGTGCCGGCACTCGTCAGCAGCGGACTTCCCTGCGACCGCTTCTGCTTCGAGGGTTTCCTGCCACAGAAGAAGGGCAGGCAGACGCGGCTCCAAGCCCTTGCTGAGGAGACGCGGACGATGATCTTCTACGAGTCGCCGCACCGCATCGTGAAGGCTCTGACGCAGTTCATCGAGGTCTTCGGACCGGACAGGCAAGTCAGCGTCTGCCGCGAGATAAGCAAGATACACGAGGAGAGCGTGCGCGGCACGCTTCAGGAAGTGCTCGGGCACTTCACCGAGACGGAGCCTCGCGGCGAATTCGTCATAGTGGTGGGAGGAACCTCCACCGGTCCCTCAAAAGGAGGGAGGAACGGAGAAGAGGATAAAGACTATAAACAATAAGAAGAAACAACTTTCCTTCTCTTCACCCCTCCCTAGGAGAGGTCGGGGAAGGCTAAATGATTTGGTATATGAAAAAGATTCTTTTACTCGTTGCATGCGTCCTCGGTTTGAGCGCCTGCAACATGACAGGTGGACAACAACAAGATGCCATTCAGCAGGAACGCGATTCCCTGCAGCGCATCATCAATGAGAAGGATATGGAGCTGGACGACATCTTGGGCGTCTTCAACGAGGTGCAGGAAGGCATCCGCCGTATCAATGAGGCAGAAGGGCGCGTGACGATTGCGGAAGGTAACCCCGAGAGTGCCAGCAGCAAAGATGTCATACGCGACAACATGGACTTCATCAAGCAAGCCATGCAGCAGAACCGCGACATGATTGCGCAACTGCAGGAGAAACTCAAGAACAGTAGCATCAAGAACACTAAGATGCAGAAGACCATCGAAAGCCTTCAGGCTCAGATTGATGCTCAGTCTGCCCGTATTCAGGAACTCGAGGCAAGCCTTGCAGAAAAGGATGCACTCATCGAGTCACAAGGTGAGGCAATCGCTGGACTCAGCAACGACGTGGCTTCGCTGACAGAAGAGAACAAACAGAAGACGGAGAAGGTGCAGCAGCAGGACAAGGAACTGAACAGCGCATGGTTCGTGTTCGGCACCAAGAACGAACTGAAGGAACAGAAGATCCTGACGAAAGGCGACGTGCTGAAGAGCAGTGACTTCAACAAGGACTACTTCACGAAGATTGACATCCGCTACGACAAGGACATCAAGTTCTACAGCAAAAACGCACAGCTCCTTTCCTCGCACCCTGCCGGCTCATACCAGATGACGAAGGACAGCCAGGGCCAGTACGAACTGCACATCACCGACCCACAGAAGTTCTGGAGCGTCAGCAAATACCTTGTGGTGCTGGTTAAATAAAAGCCTCACCCCCGACCCCTCTCCAAGGAGAGGGGAGAAAAGAAGTACATAGCTAAATTACTAAATAGTAAATAGTAAATTGTCAAATAGTAAATTGTGAGGACATCCCGTAGCAAACACTATAATTCTTCGCGCTCGTCACTGCCCTTCGAGGACGGAATGACGAACGTGAAGTTCCACAACGTCATCGACGACACGCCCGAGACGGCCATCCTCGTCGGCCTCATCACACCCAATCAGGACGAGCGCAAGACAACGGAATACCTCGACGAACTGGAGTTTCTGGCAGAGACTGCCGGAGCCAAGACCATACGTCGCTTCACGCAACGCCTTGGTGGACCGAACAGCGTCACGTACCTTGGTATCGGCAAACTGCAAGAGATACGTGCATACATACAGGCCGAGGAGGATGCCGAGCGCGAGGTGTCGATGGTCATCTTCGACGACGAGCTCTCTGCCAAGCAACTCCGCAACATAGAGAACGAGTTGAAGGTCAAGATACTGGACCGCACGACGCTCATCCTCGACATCTTTGCCATGCGAGCTCAAACGGCGAATGCCAAGACACAGGTCGAGCTGGCACAATACAGATACATGTTGCCTCGACTGCAAAGGCTCTGGACGCACCTCGAGCGACAGGGCGGCGGCTCTGGCAGTGGTGGAGGCAAAGGCTCAGTCGGACTGAGAGGACCTGGTGAGACGCAGCTCGAGATGGACCGCCGTATCATTCTCAACCGCATGAGTCTGCTCAAGCAACGTCTCGCGGAAATCGACAAGCAGAAGACCACCCAACGAGGCAACCGCGGCAAGATGATACGCGTGGCACTCGTGGGCTACACCAACGTGGGCAAGAGCACCCTGATGAACCTCCTCTCCAGGAGCGACGTCTTTGCCGAGAACAAGCTCTTCGCCACCCTTGATACGACGGTCCGCAAGGTCATCGTCGATAACCTCCCCTTCCTGCTCAGCGATACGGTAGGTTTCATACGCAAGCTCCCCACCGACCTTGTCGATTCATTCAAAAGTACGCTTGACGAGGTTCGAGAGGCCGACCTGCTGCTCCACATCGTCGACATCAGCCACCCCGACTTCGAAGACCAGATCAAGGTGGTCGACAAGACGCTCGCCGACCTCGGATGCAGCGAGAAGCCACAGATGATTGTCTTCAACAAGACGGACGCCTACACATGGGAAGAGAAGGATGCCGACGACCTGACGCCGGCCACCCGACGCAACGTCTCGCTCCAGGAGCTCATCAAGACCTGGATGGCAAGGCTTGACGGGCAGTGCCTTTTCATCTCCGCCAAAGACCGCACCGGCGTGGACACCCTGAAGCAGGTACTATATAATAAGGTGCGCGAACTGCACGTCCAGAAGTACCCTTACAACGACTTCCTCTTCGAGCACTACGAAGAATAATTTGATACTAACATAAACTGCCCACGACCCTGCGAAGCAGTTCCCTCGCCCTTTACGGGAGAGGGTTAGGGAGAGGGTCCTTTTATGGCTGAATTCAAGTATGCCCCAATGTTCCAGATGGGCGAGGACAAGACAGAGTACCGCCTCCTTACAAAGGAAGGCGTCACAGTCAGCAATTTCGAGGGGAAGGAAATCGTGAAGGTTTCCCCCGAAGCACTGACACTTTTGGCTCAGCAAGCTTTCCACGACGTGGAGTTCATGCTTCGCCGCGAGCACAACCTGCAGGTGGCTCAGATTCTGAATGACCCTGATGCCAGCGAGAACGACAAGTACGTCGCCCTGCAATTCCTGCGTAATGCCGAGACAGCTTGTAAGGGCATCCTTCCCTTCTGCCAAGACACCGGCACGGCCATCATCCATGGTGAGAAGGGCCAGCAGGTGTGGACAGGCTTCGAGGACGAAGAAGCACTCTCACGCGGCGTGTTCAATACGTTCACGCAGGAGAATCTCCGCTACTCGCAGAACGCCCCCCTGAACATGTACGACGAGGTGAACACGAAGTGCAATCTGCCTGCTCAGATTGACATCGAGGCCACAGAGGGTGCAGAGTACCGCTTCGTCATGGTCGCCAAGGGCGGAGGTTCGGCCAACAAGACGTATTTTTATCCCATGACGAAAGCTACTATCCAGAACGAAGGCACGCTCTTGCCCTTCCTCGTAGAAGAGATGAAGCACCTCGGCACTGCTGCCTGCCCGCCCTACCACATTGCATTCGTCATCGGCGGCACGTCGGCAGAGAAGAACCTGCTGACCGTCAAGCTCGCCAGCATCAAGTACTACGACAGCCTGCCCACCACGGGCGACGAGACAGGACGTGCTTTCCGTGACATCGACCTGGAACAGAAACTTCTGGAAGAAGCCCACAAGATCGGCCTCGGCGCACAGTTCGGCGGCAAGTATCTGGCCCACGACATCCGCGTCATCCGCCTGCCTCGCCACGGCGCAAGCTGTCCCATCGGCATGGGTGTATCCTGCTCTGCCGACCGCAACATCAAGGCAAAGATTAATCGCGACGGCATCTGGCTTGAGAAGATGGACGACTGCCCGAGCGAACTCATTCCGGAAGAACTGCGTCTGCCTGGCGAGGGTGGCAAGGGCATTGACATCGACCTCGATAAGGGCATAGATGCCGTTCGCGCAGAACTCAGCAAGTATCCAGTCTCGACACGCGTCAACCTCCGCGGCACCATTATCGTGGCTCGCGACATCGCACACGCCAAGCTGAAGGCACGTCTCGATGCAGGCGAAGGAATGCCTCAGTACTTCAAGGACTACCCGATACTCTATGCCGGTCCTGCCAAGACGCCCGAGGGCTATCCTTGTGGTTCGATGGGACCCACCACGGCCAACCGTATGGACCCATACGTCGATGAATTCCAGGCCAACGGCGCTTCGCTTGTGATGATTGCCAAAGGCAACCGCACACAGCAAGTGACGGATGCCTGCAAAAAACATGGCGGCTTCTATCTCGGCACGATAGGCGGCGTGGCAGCAGTCCTCTCGCAAAGCAGCATCAAGAGCATCGAGTGCGTGGAGTATCCTGAACTCGGCATGGAGGCCATCTGGAAGATAACCGTCGAGGACTTCCCCGCCTTCATCCTCGTGGACGACAAGGGCAACGACTTCTTCAAGCAGCTCAAGCCCGTGCCCGAAGCAGTAAGGACACCGGACGCTACATTATAATATACTAAAGAGACTTGCATCCCAAATGCAGGTCTCTTTTTGTTGTTGTTGACATCTACGACCTGCAAGGCCGGAAGGTGAACGGAACGAGCCTGCCGGGCGGCATCTACATCGTCAACGGCAAGAAAGTACTGAGAAAAGAATAACGGTATTAACAAATAAAAAGGATTTGACCCATGAAAAGATTGAAAATTACTCTGCTGCTTTTGGCCTGTTACGCCAGCGTAATCTTTGCTTCCGACTTCCAGGAAGGCGGAATGTACTTCACCATCACCGGTGCAAGCACCGTGGAAATAGCCCCGAAGAGTGCCTACGAATACACCAACGGATACTCGGGCACCGTGGTCATCCCACAGACTGTCGAGCACGGCGGCACCGTCTATTCCGTCACAGGCATCGCCCAAAGATGCTTCTCCACCTGTGCCAGCCTCTTCGGTGTCGTCATTCCCGAAGGAATAACGTACATCGGCATGGATGCCTTCCGTTCGGACTACAACTTGGTTAACATCGAGTTCCCCAAGAGCCTCGAGAGCATCGGCAACATGGCCTTCGAGGGAAGCGGCATAAGCTCCGTCGTCATTCCCGACAAGGTGCAGGTGATAGGCAACATGACCTTCTCGAAGTGCTACAACCTCTCGAGCATCACGCTCGGCAAAGGCGTACACACCATCGAGCAGAACGCCTTCTACAGCTCGCCCAACCTCGGTGAGATAACGGTGCTGAACACGACGCCTCCACAACTGCACGAACGTGGCTTCTCCAATTGGAACGCCACCATCTATGTGCCTGCCGAGAGCGTTGAACGCTACCGCATGGCCGACCAGTGGAACCGTTTCCCCACCATCAATCCCTTGCAAAGCGAAGAGGAGACAGAAGGCCTCGTAGTGAAGTTCTACACATCGACCAGCTTCGCCGGCATCGACGATGAAGTGACAGTAGGCATTAACGTGGAGAATGCTACGGAGTGGACGGTGGAATGGACGTTGCCCGAAGGCGTGTCCATCCTTGAAGGCGACATCGAATCACCAGAACTTACCGTTCTGACAGAGACAGAAGGCCAGAAGGTATTCACGGTCAAAGTGGTGGGCGCTGACGGACAGGAGGTTCAGCAGACACGCCGCCTCTTCGACGTTCTGTCGGAAGAAGGTCTGGAAGCCATCACGAATGTGGCTCAGAACAAGTCCATCCACTCTTTCTCAGGCTCGCAGGCCAACAGCACTAAGGAAACACCCGACTATCTCATCGACGGTGAGACATCGCCTGCCGACTTAAGTCTGAAGTGGTGTAACGACGCTACAAACCACTGGGCCATCATAGACCTTGAAGGACTCTACGAGCTTTACAGCTTCAGCATCTATGACTGCAAGGCTGGCAGGGAGAACTACGAGAACATCAACAACTATCGTATCTACGTCTCCACCGATGCCGAGAACTGGGACTTGGTAGTGGATGCCACCGACCGTGCTGCCGACAACATCAAGAATGACTACATTCCTCCCACAAGGGCTCGCTACATCCGCTTCAATCCCTACGCCAAGACCTCGTTCACCATCCGCGTCTGGGAGTTTGAGGCTTACGGCGTAGAAGTAAGCAACAACATGAAGGTGACGGCTCCCGAGCCAACCATCGTCAAGGGCGGAGAACAGACAACGCTCACCTTTGCCTACGACCTGCGTGGCGACTCGCGTGCTGCCGACTTCTTCGGAACGGCAACTTCCGACAGCGAATACATCACCATCAATGACGTTACGGACGACGCAGAGAACAGCCGCTTCCTCGTAAGCATCACCGCATCCGAAGTCTTCGGCTATGCAAGCGTCACTCTGACAGCCAACAATGGCGGCGCCCGTCGCTCTGCAAACGCAAGTCTCACCATCGACAGCGACGCCCCGAATGCTGCTCTCGCCACGCCTGAGACCTACGAAGAAGACGGCAAGCTCTGGATTGTCGCTTCGGCTAACAGCAATCCCTGGAAGGTTGCAAAGATAGAAACAACGTTTGGCAGTGCAGAACCTACTGCCGTCAGCTACCTCCTGAGCAACGACAAAGAGCAGTGGACAGAGGTGTTCAGCACCGACGACATCGATGCTTCCAAGCCTCTTGCCTACATTCTTCCGCAGTATCGCGACGCCATGTATGTGGCTGCAGCACTGACACTCAGCTCGCCAGTCGAGGAGTGGAATGGCTCGCTCAACGTCTATGAACAGCTGCCCGACGGCATCAAGGAGCAAGAACCCCTTGCCATCGCGTCCGGTTGGAACGCAGATGTTATTGCCGAGACACTGCCCGCTTCCGAACATACCACTAACGTCCTCGACGACCAAGGCTGGGTACTCTACACCGATGGCGTGTTCAACGAAGGCGGTCTGCCTGCAGATGGTGTCATCACAGCTGCCAGCGGCAACATCTTCCAAATATCTGACGTGAAGACAAACAACGCCGTCTGCCTGAAGCAGGCCAATGCTCCTGTCACACTTACCTTTGCTACGCCACAGCAAGCCACCGAAGTTCAACTGCTTTCCATCAGCGCGAACGGTGAAAGCAAACTGCTCGTCTCAGTCAACTACGAAGACGGAACGACAAAAGAAGAGACGTTCTCCATTGCCGACTGGTGGTCGAACAACAGTGGTCAAGGCGAAGCTCTCTACGGACTTTCCCGCGTCATCACGCGCAGAGAAGCTGACTGGGTGGCCGACGACAAAGACTATCGCAACCAGTTCCGCCTCTTTGAGCAGGACATCACCACTGACGTGACGAAAGTCATCACGTCCATCACCTTCACTTCGACAAAGAGTGGCTCCTACCCCACTGTCATTGCAATATCACGCACTGGGCACAGCGTCGCAACAGGTATCGCGGACGAACTGAAGGCTGACAATAAGAATCAGCCGATGGAAATATACGACCTGCAGGGACGACGCATTCAGGGCAGCAACCTGTCCCGCGGCATCTACATCGTAGGCGGCAAGAAAATCCTCTTTCAGTGAGAGCATCTAATCATTGGTGTCCGTTAAATAAGTTTCAGCCTCGTGTATACCCCGTGTGTTATAGGTGTCAGGCCAATAATTATAAACAGAAGTGGCTCGCTGGCTCTTCAGACCACAGGGTTGACATCCCGGCGCCCCCAGCAGGGGCCTTCCGGAGGTGTCTGTAAAAACGACACGTCCCTTTGGGCAATGCGACGCGTCCATATTGGCAGAGCGACGCGTCCCTTTGGGCTATGCGACTACAGGATTGGGAAAACGTCATGTGTGGAGCTGGACAATCTGGCTGCAGTCAATATAAAATCTTACCGGATACCAATAGTATATAATAATGCTCCGGGCGACGCCCCTATAAGAAAGAGACAAGAAAACTAAAGCAAGCAGGGGTCCCCACTCACAAGTGAGGACCCCTGCTTTATATTTGGACCGTCGTTTTTATCTGCGACCTCCACGGCTTGAACCACCAGTGGAACCGCCACCACGAGAGCTGCCGCTGAAGCCGCCGCCGCGTGTACCACCACTACTATAGCTGCCTCCGCGAGAACCACCACTGCTGAAGTTGCCGCGAGAAGCGCTTCCGCGGGAGCTGCCAGAGCTGACGCCTGTGCCGGAAGGAGTGCTGCGCGTGCCGCCGTAGTTCTGTGAACCGCTGCGTGAAGGCGACATGGTATAGCCGCGACTTGTGCTGCTTCCCGTGCCACTTCCACTTGAACGTGAGAAGTCAGAGCGAGAACTGCTGCCATCGAATGAGTTGCCGTGGCTCATGCCAGAGCCTCGTCCGCTGCCAGAACCTGCTGAAGAAGAGTGGCCAGAGCCGTTGTCCCTGCTGGGATTCATGCTCCCGCGACCGCCATCCCCGTTGCCTCCGCGATGTCCGTTCAGGTCTACATGATATCCATTACCACTGAGCCGGCTTCCTCCGTTATTCCTTCCCGCACCAGAGCGAGGCACTGCTACATAGTGACCGCCACGGCCCGGAACCACACGACCCCTGTCGTGACCTCTGAATCCACCGTCCCACATCGGACGACGTCCTGCATAGAAACCTCCACCATAGTAGTAACGGCTGTGTCCTCCGCGATAGGAAACCCACACACTCGGGCGGCTATAATAGAAGTAGCCACGGTTGTAGTAGCTGTAGATAGGGAAGTGCCAACCGCCGGCACGCCAAAGGATGGGGCGCAGGAAGTAGTCGGCAGCCAGAAAGAGATTATACTGCCAGTCGTGAAGTATGCAGCGGATGTCGTTCAGACGATAGTTGTAGTAGCTGCCATAAAGGTCGGAAGGCGAATCAATCCTCAGGAAGTAATCGAGGTTGATCTCGTAGGCATCGTTGTACTGCTGCTCGTTGAGGTTGAGCTCGTACGCCATTTTGTCCGTCAGGTAGAGAGCCTCTTCCTGAGCACGCTCGAAGCTCATTGCGCTGACACCCATCCAGGCTGCCATCATCATAATGGAAAGGAGTAACTTTTTCATAGCTGTATCGATTTAATGTTTGCACTCTTGTTTCTGATCACAGTGCAAAGGTAAGACATAAAAAGGCAAGGATTGCAGGGGTTTTCCCTAAACAAGAGGGGAATTATCCTATAATGCTAATCCATACGGTCGCGATAGTCCTCGTATGTATAGGTGCGGAGCGTCTGACGCGTACCGTCCTCCCGCTCCAGGACAATCGAGGGATGCATGATGCCGTTGAACATTGTGGTCTTGACCGTCGTGTAGTGTATCATGTCCTCGAACACAATCTCCTGCCCCACCCTGAGTGGCTCGGGAAACCTCCAACTGCCCATGTAGTCGCCGCTCAGGCAACTGTTGCCACCGAGCCTGTATATGTTCTGCAACTTCGCCTCAGGCTTCGAGGCAGCATCGAATGGCAAGCTCTCGGCTCCGCGCACTTCCGGCTGATAAGGCATCTCCAGGCAATCGGGCATGTGACAGGTAAAGGAGACGTTCAGGATGGCAGTCTGAATGCCATGATTCTCCACGATGTCGACCACCTGAGCCACCAAGGGTCCCGTCTGCCAGGCAAAGGCACTGCCCGGCTCAAGGATGATGTGTAAGTGAGGATAGCGCTGGCGCAGGTCCTTTAATATATATATAAGGTGCTCCACATCATAGTCCTTGCGCGTCACCAAGTGCCCTCCGCCGAGGTTAAGCCACTTCAGCTGAGGGAACCAACGGCTGAACTTTGCCTCAAGATGCTCCAGTGTGTGCTCCAATGCAGAAGCAGGACTCTCGCAATGACAATGGCAATGGAAACCCTCGATACCTGCAGGAAGCTGTTCCGGCAATTGCTCCGCAAGCACACCAAACCTGCTGCCCGGTGCACAGGGGTTATATAGCTCGGTCTCTATCTCACTGTATTCGGGGTTGACACGAAGCCCACAAGACACAAAATGCTCGGTGAAATGGGCAATTCTTGAAGCATAGCGCTCGTATTGCGACAGGGAATTGAAGGTGACGTGACCGCTGCAATGCAGTATCTCGTCGAACTCCTCTTCCTCGTAAGCCGGGCTATATGTGTGGGCCAAAGAGCCAAATTCCTCCAACGAAAGACGGGCCTCGCACAGACTACTTGCCGTAGTATGACCGATGAAATCGCGGAAAATGGGAAATGTGCGCCACAGGGCGAAGGCTTTGAAAGCAAGGATTATCTCCACGTCGGCTTCGTCGGCGACTCGCTTAATAAGCTGCAGATTGCGGCGAAGCAAGTTCTCTTGTACGAGATAATAGGGGCGCATGGCTCTTTTAATAAACCAACTTCACGTTATCGACCCAAAGGGTGTTGCCCACAGTGCCGACGTAAGCACCACCGTGACTGCTGTCGAACTTCAGGATGATGTGGGTCGGCGTCTCGCCCGGCTCTGCCCAGCCATCTTCCTGAATGGGAACGTTCTTTCCCTTACTGTTGAGCGCATAGAAGCCGTTACTGCCGCCCGACATCAAGCTCATGCTTTCCTGATAGAAACTTTCGTGGGTGATGTCGCCGTAATGTATGGTGAAGGACTGCCCTTCCTTCCACTCACAGTTCTGGCTAAAGCGTTGGCACATCGTACCAATTCGCAAGGCATGAATCGTGCCATCGGCATCTTCCCAACGCTTCTGTAACAGACATGTGACTTGTCCCATGTCCTTTCCAGCCACCTTCTGGCGCTTGCCGAAGCCCGTTTCACGGATGCGTTCACCGCCTGGCGTATTGAATTTGTAGTCGAACTTCACTGCCTTTGGCTTCTTGGTGAAGGGGATGCCCATACTCATCTTACTCATAGGGTTGCTCGTACCGGTGATTGGTTCGAGCATCGTGCCGAGGAAGATGCTTCCTGAAGCGAGCGCACTGATGTTGACCACGCCAATGGCCTTGCAGGTGACAAGATGTGTATAGAGCTTGGCACACTGTCCTTCCTTGTGCACATCAGGATAGACGCTGACATTGGTCTTTACGACCCCAGCCACTTTAGCATAGATGTTGCTGTTGCCCCAGGGCGAGCCGCCTTGGTTGGTGTACGGGTGGGCACCGTCGAAAGTGCCTTTCGGCCCGACCTCGTACAGTGTTTGCGTCTTGCCGCCGACAAGCACGCTCTCCTTGACGGAGCGCGTAATCCAAGAGTCGAAATTCCCGAACTTGACTAACTCTTCTTGCGCTGAAAGGCGGACAGAAGAGAGGATGCTGCACACTACCAGCAGTTGTTTACTCGATATCATTGTCATATTCTTTTGCTTTGCGGCTGCAAAGTTACTGCTTTTTGCGGATTATACAAACCCTTTTCCTTTATTTCTTCCCAAACAGCAGCCGTGAGTCCTTCCCCATCGTAATGCGGGTCGTCGGCAATGCGCTGGCGAATCTCCGTGCTGCTTATGTCGAGCAAAGGCGTATCAGCTATGGTTACCTTGCGAGGCACGTCGCGAAGCTCATAGCCTGGCCGAGGATAGATGATGATGCGGTAATCCGACAGTATGTCCTTGCTGCAATACCAGTCTGGGAAACGCTTCCAGTTGTCGGCCCCGATGACGAGTACGAACTCGCGGTCGGGATGCTCTTGGCTCAGGGCACGCAGCGTGTTGTACATATATGACGGACGCGGCAGGGAGAACTCACGGTCGCAGACTTCTACGCCCTGCACATCAGCCACGGCCAGCCGAGCCAGCCGAAGCCTTTCCTCGTCGTCGAGCAAGTCAGCGTTGACCTTGAAGGGATTCTGCGGCGAGACTAAAAACCACATCTCATCGACAAGACCGCTCTCTGCTAAAGCCTTAGCCAGGGAAAGATGCCCTTCGTGAATGGGGTTGAAACTACCTCCATATATGCCCGTTATAAGTCGCACTGAATCATTCATCTGTGTTTATGTGAAAAGATGGCGTGCCATGTTGGCAAAGATGGCGTGCCGCGTTGGCAAACTAAACACGCTTCGTTGAACAACTAGGTTGCAGGAAGTTATTGATCAGGTCAACCGCCTCCTGTTTTGCGACATCGAGGTCGTCGTTGACAAGGATGCGGTCGAACTGCGAAGAGAATGTCATTTCGTACTCCGCCTTAGCCAATCTTTGTTCAATTTGCGCCATTTCATCGGTATTTCTTGCTATCAGGCGCTCCCGAAGAGCATCGATGGACGGTGGCTGGATAAAGACGCTCATGGCCTCGTCGCCATAGTATTTCTTGATGTTGACGCCGCCTTTCACGTCGACGTCGAACACCACATTCATTCCCGCAGCCAGTTTCTCCTCCACCTGCGACTTGAGGGTGCCGTAGAATCGGCCTTCATAAACCTCCTCATACTCCAGGAAATCGTCCTGCTCAATATGGCGGCGGAACTCATCGGGCGTGAGGAAATAGTAGTCCACACCATCCTGCTCTTTGCCCCGAGGCGGCCTGCTGGTGGCGCTCACGCTGAAAGCCAGCCTGAACTCAGGATGCTCCTTCATCAAGTAATTCACGATTGTGCTCTTGCCACTCCCAGAAGGAGCAGAAAAGATAAGAAGCTTCCCCATGTCACATCACATTTAGCACTTGTTCCTTTATCTGCTCGAGTTCGTCCTTCATCTTGACCACGATGTTCTGCATCTCAGCTTGGTTGCTTTTGCTACCCGTGGTGTTGATCTCTCTGCCCATCTCTTGTGCGATGAAACCGAGCTTTTTGCCCTGTCCATGCCCCTCGTCCATCGTCCGGCGGAAGTACTGAAGGTGGTTCGCCAGACGCTGCTTCTCCTCGTTGATATCCAGCTTTTCGATGTAGTAAATCATCTCCTGCTCGAGCCTGTTCTTGTCGTATTCCACGTCGGGAATCGAGGCAAGTCCGTCGGTGATGCGCTGGCGAATCTTCTCCACACGCAGCTTCTCGAATGGCTCAATGCTGGCGAGCAGTGCTGCGATGTTGTCGAGTTTCTCCTCGAACTTACGCTGCAGCGCCTCGCCCTCCTGCCGGCGGAATGCGACGAGCTGGTCGATAGCCTGCTGCACGACACCTTGAGCCACCTGCCATTCCTCGTCGGAGAGCTCCTGCAGGGCTTCATTTCGGGAGAGCACCTCAGGCATCCGTATGATGGTGTGCCAGTAGTCATCGGGTTCGGGAATGCCGTATTTCTTTGAAATCTCCTGCATCTGGCGGTAGTAAGCCGCTGCCACGTCAGCATTGATGGGACAGGCATCCGCCTGCTCCAGCTGCTCTATCCATAGGTTGAACTCCACTTTGCCGCGCTCCAGGCTCTGTGTCACCATCGCACGCACCTCCATTTCCTTCTCGCGATAGAGTGGCGCAATGCGTGTCGAAAGGTCGAGAGCCTTACTGTTGAGTGACTTGACCTCTGCTGTAATCTTCTTTCCTTGGAATTCGGCCGAGGCTTTGCCGTATCCAGTCATCGATAAAATCATATTTGTCCAGAATTTTGCCGCAAATGTACAATTATTTTGCGAGAATTTAGTAACTTTGCAGCGCGAAAATAAAGAATAGGACAAGAATGGCGTGCATATTGCATATTGAGACGAGCACAAAAGCGTGCTCCGTGGCACTAAGCGAGAATGGTCAACTCATCTTCCACAAGGAAGACCTCGAGGGACCGAACCACGCTGCCGTATGCGGCGTCTTTGTCGACGAAGCATTGTCCTTTGCCAACTCGCACGCCATACCCGTCGATGCCGTAGCCGTCAGCGAAGGTCCAGGCAGCTATACTGGTTTGCGCATCGGCGTATCACTGGCAAAAGGCGTCTGCTATGGCCGTGACCTGCCGCTTCTGAGTGTCCCGACGCTCAAACTGCTGTGCGTCCCCGTCCTGCTCGGCAAGGAGGATTTGCCGGAGGATGCCTTGCTCGTTCCCATGATAGACGCCAGGAGGATGGAGGTCTATAGCACAGTCTATGACCGCTCGCTGCATGAAGCTCGTCCCATAGGCGCAGACATCGTTGATGCCGACACCTATCTCCCTTATCTCGAAGAGCATCCCGTCTGGTTCTTCGGCACTGGTTCCGAGAAGTGCAAAGGCGTCATTCAGCACAAGAATGCCCATTTCATCGATGGCATCGTGCCTTTGGCCAAGTGGATGTTCCCCCTGGCAGAACGTTCCCTCCACTTTGGAGAGAGGCAGGACGTAGCATACTTTGAGCCTTTCTATCTGAAAGAGTTCGTCGCAATAAAGTCTAAAACCCTGTTGTAATGCAGTACAATACACAAAGAGAACAGCTTGTCATGCCCGAATATGGGCGTGGCATACAGATGATGGTAGGCATGGCCATGAAGATAGAGAGCCGCGAGGAGCGCCAGAGATGCGCCAATACTATCGTCCGGATCATGGCGGGCCTCATCCCTTCCACTGGCGGAAAGGAGGAGAATGAACACCGCCTTTGGAATCACTTGGCACGCATCAGTCACTATCAGCTTGACATTGACTATCCCGTCAGCATCGTGCCGCAGAAAGATGTTCAGGCGCATCCGGCACCGCTTCCCTATCCGATGAAGAACATCACGCGCCGCCATTATGGCCACCTTGTAGAGAAGACCCTAGACTATGCAAAGACTGTTGAAGACGACGAGATGCGCCAATACATCACCGAGTGCATTGCCAATCAAATGAAGCAGGACCTCTATATCTGGAACCGCGACTCGATGGACAATGCCCTGGTCATGCAGGACATCGAGCGCTACTCAGGTGGTAAGCTTCATCTGGACCTGGACAATTTCACCTTCGATACTGTAGGTGAATCGCCCTTGCAACCCTCTGAAGGAGGAAAGAAACGCAAAAAGAAGAAATAGACCGTATGGCTTCATTCATCATAGAAGGCGGGCACAGGCTGAAAGGCGACATTGTGCCTCAGGGTGCGAAGAACGAGGCCTTGCAGGTGCTATGTGCCGTCTTGCTGACCGACGAACCGGTTCGCATCAATAACATTCCCGACATTGTCGACGTAAAGAATCAGATAAGACTCCTGGAGGACATGGGTGTGGAGGTGACCAGGCATGGCGCCCACGACTGTACGTTCCGTGCCGGAAAGCTCGACGACCAGTATCTTTGCAGCAAGGCATACATAGAGAGATGCAGGCAGTTGCGGGGCAGCGTGATGATGCTTGGCCCACTTCTGGCACGGCGAGGCAAGGCTATCGTCGCAAAGCCCGGGGGAGACCAGATAGGCAGACGGCGGCTCGACACGCACTTCCATGGCATTCAGCAACTGGGCGGCCACTTCACTTACGACGAAGCGCTGCATCTCTATAATGTGGAAACGGACGGACTCAGGGGCTCTTATATGCTTCTGGACGAAGCTTCAGTGACTGGCACGGCGAACATCATCATGACGGCCGTACTGGCGGAAGGCACCACGACCATTTACAATGCTGCCTGCGAGCCCTACATCCAGCAACTTTGCCGTATGCTTTGCCAGATGGGAGCACGCATCGCAGGCATCGGCTCGAACCTGTTGACCATCGAAGGCGTCGCATCGCTCCACGGTACGGAGCACACCATCTTGCCCGACATGATTGAGGTGGGCTCCTTTATAGGCATGGCAGCAATGGTGGGCGACGGCGTCCGCATCCGTGATGTCGCACCGGAGCACCTGGGCATCATCCCGAATACATTCCGCCGCTTGGGCATTCGCATCGAGAAGGACGGCAACGACCTCTACATCCCCCGACAGGAACACTACGAGATAGAGAGCTTCATCGACGGTTCGTTCATGACGCTGAGTGATGCGCCCTGGCCAGGCTTCACGCCCGACCTGCTGAGCGTCCTGCTCGTGGTCAGCACGCAGGCCAAGGGTTCCGTCCTCATTCACCAGAAGATGTTCGAGAGCCGACTCTTCTTTGTCGACAAGCTCATCGACATGGGGGCACAGATTATCCTGTGCGACCCGCACCGAGCCGTCGTAGTGGGGCACGACCACCAGCGGCAACTTCATGCAGGCCGGATGACCAGCCCCGACATCCGCGCCGGCATCGCCTTGCTCATCGCTGCTATGAGTGCGCAGGGAACAAGCCGCATCGACAACATCGGACAGATAGACCGTGGCTACGAGGACATCGAGGGACGACTCTGTGCCCTTGGAGCTAAGATAAAGAGAATAGAATAACGCCATCCAAGGAATACTGATGCATGAGCCAAAGAATACTGATGCATGAGCCAAGGAATACTAATACTTTGGCCAAGGAATGCTAATACTTTGGCCAACGCATGCTAATACCTTGAGTGACCTATAATAAAGCCGCTAATGATAAACGAGCAGGATGTATACAAGATAGGACAAATAGGCCGCACGCACGGCGTGAAGGGCGAGGTGACGTTCCAGTTCACCGACGACGTCTGGGACCGTGCCGAGGCTCCATACCTGTTCCTGCGCGTGGAGGGCATCCTCGTGCCGTTCTTCCTCGAAGAGTATCGCTTCCGCAGTGACACGACGGCGCTCCTGAAGTTCCTCGACTATGACACGGCCAACGACGTGCAGATGCTCGTAGGATGCGAAGTGTTCTTCCCTCATTCCCTCACCCCTGAGGCAAGCGAAGACGATGCCTACACATGGCGATACTTCACGGGCTTCGAGCTCTTCGACGAGGCAGCGGGGCGCATCGGAACCATCGATGTTGTCGATGAAACCACGCAAAATGTACTCTTCCAGGTTGGCGAGCGATACATCCCTGCTGCCGAAGAATGGATTACTGACATCAACCACAAGGAGCGCACCATCCATATGACGCTGCCCGATGGCTTACTCGAACTATGAAACGACGTATCTGCATATTAGGCTCCACAGGGAGCATCGGCACACAGACGCTTGAAGTCATTGCCGAGCACAGCGACCTCTTCGAGGCATACGTGCTGACGGCCAACACGCAGGCCGACCTGCTAATCAAGCAGGCTAAGGAATACAAGCCGCAGAGCGTGGTAATTGCCGACGAGAGCAAGTATGAATATGTCCGCGAGGCGTTGAGCGAAGAGCCCATACAAGTGTATGCCGGCGCCGAAGCCCTGTGCCAAGTGGTGCAGATGGAACCCGTCGACGTGGTACTCACCGCGCTCGTGGGCTTCAGCGGCCTGCGCCCCACCATCAGTGCCATCAAGGCCGGCAAACCCATCGCCTTGGCGAACAAGGAAACGCTGGTGGTGGCAGGAGAGCTCGTGACGAGCCTCTGCCTGGAGCACAAGGTGCCCTTGCTGCCCGTCGATAGTGAGCATAGCGCCATCTTCCAGAGCCTCATGGGGGAACAAAGTCCTGTGGAAAAGCTCATCCTGACAGCCAGCGGCGGTCCCTTCCGCACATTTACGCTCGACCAGCTGCGCACGGTCACACCTGCCCAAGCCTTGAAGCATCCCAACTGGGACATGGGGGCGAAGATAACCATCGACAGTGCCTCGATGATGAACAAAGGCTTCGAGGTCATCGAGGCCCGTTGGCTGTTCGACGTCACACCCGAGCGGATTCAGGTCGTCGTACATCCGCAGAGCATCCTGCACAGTGCTGTCCAGTTCGAGGACGGTGCCGTCAAGGGACAGATGGGTATGCCGGACATGCGCGTCCCCATACAACTGGCCCTCTCCTACCCTTATCGATTGAAGAGCAGCTTCCCGCGCATCGACTGGTGGGATCTCAAGGACCTGACCTTCGAGAAGCCTGACCCCGAGAAGTTCCGCTGCCTGCAGATGGCATACGAAGCCATCCGCAGGGGAGGCAATGCTGCCTGCATCGTCAATGCCGCCAACGAGGTGGTGAACCTCGCCTTCCGGCAGGAGCGCTGCAGCTTCCTCCAGATGGCCGACATCATCGAAAAGACATTAGAGAAAATGCCGCATCAAGAAAAACCAACCCTACAAGATTACCTCGACTGCGACCGTGAGTCGCGCCGAGTCGCTGAAGATATGATTAAAAAACATAAATGACGCGTCGTTCACTCCCCTATAGGGCGTTTGCAATTCCCCTGGCAAGCATTAAACGATGCAACATTCATAACAACAAAAGCACTACAAGACATACTCAATCATAAATGGAAACAGTACTCATAAAGACCCTGCAGCTGCTCTGCTGCCTCAGCATTCTGGTCGTCCTTCACGAGGGCGGCCACTTCGGCTTTGCCAAGCTCTTTGGCGTGAAAGTCGAGAAGTTCTTCATGTTCTTCGACTGGAAGTTCAAGCTCTTCAGCACGAAGAGCAAATGGTTCACGCGCCTCTTCCCCAGCTTCAAGGACAAGGAGACGGAGTACGGCATCGGCTGGATTCCCCTGGGCGGATATGTGAAGATAGCTGGCATGATAGACGAGAGCATGGACACGGAGCAGATGAAGCAGCCGGCTCAGCCCAACGAGTTCCGCTCGAAACCCGTGTGGCAACGCTTCTTCATCATGTTTGGAGGCGTCCTGATGAACCTCATCACGGCTTGGGTCATCTATAGCCTCGTGCTGCTTGCATGGGGGCGCGACTACTATCCCATAGCCAGCATCGAACAGGGATTCCAGTACAACGAGCAGGCCCACAACATCGGCTTCCAGGACGGCGACATTCCCATCGCTGCCGACGGCAAAGAGATTGTGGAGTTCAGCACAGCCATCATGCGAACCATCTCGAATGCAAAGACCGTCACAGTACTCCGGGGGGGTAAGGAAACAAAGCTCACGATGCCCGAGGAAGGCCTGTCCCTGCTGAAGATGCTGCAGGCACAGCCACTTTTCCTTCAGCCTATCGCAGAAGCCTTCATAGACTCCGTCGTGCCTGGCTCTGCGGCAGATAAGGCAGGCATCGAGAAGGGCATGCGCCTCGTGGCAGTCAACGGCAAGGACATCAATACCTGGGCCGACTTCGACTACGAGGTGACGCTGCGTAGGCAGGATGTGCTCAGTTCGCCTGACTGCACGCCTGAGGACAGCCTCCGCTGGCGCACGCTCAATGCCGTCTTTGCTTCGGCTGACGAAAGCCGCATGGACACTCTCAGCCTTCAGCTCGACGAGAACTACATGATGGGCGTCACACGCCACTTCCCTGACCTTAAAACAGAACATCTCAGCTACAACCTGGCGAACTGCTTCCCTGCAGGTCTCAGCTACGGATGGCGCGTCCTGAAGAGCTATGTAAACGACCTGAAGTACGTGGCCAGCGCAGATGGAGCGAAGAGCGTGGGCTCCTTCATCACCATCGGCAACATCTTCCCCGAGGCATGGGACTGGCAGAAGTTCTGGATGCTCACAGCCTTCATCAGCATCATCCTTGCCGTCATGAACATCCTCCCTATCCCCGGACTCGACGGCGGACACATCGTCTTGCTTTTCTACGAAGGTATCACGGGACGTCAGCCCTCGGATAAAGCGATGGAATGGATAGAAAAGATAGGCATCTTCATCCTCATCGCACTCATGCTCCTTGCTATGAGCAATGATGTCCGCAACTTCATCCTCCCCCTCTTCGGCCTATGAAAAAGTATCTCTTTCTAATCATCATAACCATTCTGGCAGCCTCTTGCACAAAGGAGAAGCCGGAAGAACAAGCAGCCAGAATGCTGAGGGATGCCCGCTATGCCCTGCATCATCACCTCTACAGCGAAGCACGCGACACCATTCTCTCACTCCGACGCAAGTGCCCGACAGCCATCGAGGCTCGCCGACAAGCCATCCTCCTGCTCGACAGCATCGAGATGAACGCCGCTACAGACAGCCTCAAGCTCGTCTCCGGAAAGGAATGGGAACGCCTCAATGTTAAGAAGCAATTCTTCGAACGCAAGCTTCAGGAAGACATCAAAAAGCAGAAATGACCATACAGGATGCCATAAAGGAATACGACAACTTCCGTCAAAGGGAACGCCAGACGGATTCGCTTCGTGACATCGACAACCCTTTGCTTCATCGCATTGGGGAGACTGCCGACGCATTGGGGCTGGAGTGTTATGTCGTAGGTGGCTATGTAAGGGACATCATCTTGGAACGTCCATCGAAGGATATCGATGTGCTTGTGGTTGGAGAAGGAGGCGGCATCCGCCTTGCTGGGGCTCTGGCAAAGACACTTGGCAGAGGTGCTCACGTCAGCATCTTCCGCAACTTTGGCACAGCGCAACTCAAGTGGAACGAGCATGAAGTGGAATTCGTGGGTGCTCGTCGCGAGAGCTATCAAAGGGATAGTCGCAAGCCCATCGTGGAGGATGGCACGCTCGACGACGACCTGCATCGTCGCGACTTCACCATCAATGCCCTTGCCTTCTGCCTCAACAAAGAACGTTATGGCGAGTTCATCGACCTCTTCGACGGCCTGCTCGACCTGGAGGACGGCATCATAGCCACGCCCCTCGACCCAGACATCACCTTTAGCGACGACCCACTTCGCATGATGCGTTGCATCAGGTTTGCCACGCAATTGCGCTTCCAGATAGAGGAAGAGACGGCAGATGCCCTTCGTCGCAATGCTGAACGCATCAAGATTATCTCGCAGGAGCGCATCATCGACGAACTCAACAAGATCATGCTGGCGCCTGTGCCCAGCATCGGCTTCATCGAGCTGAGCCGCAGCGGCCTGCTGCCCATCATCCTGCCAGAAGTTGCAGCCCTCGAAGGCGTAGAGACACGCAATGGCCGCGCACACAAGGACAACTTCTACCACACACTCGAGGTGCTGGACAATGTTTGTCAGGGGCAAGCTCCTCTCTACTTGCGTTGGGCAGCCCTCTTGCACGACATCGGCAAACCTCGCAGCAAGCGGTGGGACAACGTGGCAGGCTGGACGTTCCACAACCACAACTACATCGGGCAGAAGATGGTTGCGCCACTGTTCCGCAGGATGAAGTTGCCGATGGACGAACGCATGGCCTACGTCGAGAAACTCGTAGGCCTGCACATGCGCCCCATCGCCATTGCCGACGAGGAGGTGACCGACAGCGCTGTCCGCCGCCTGCTCTTTGAAGCCGGAGAGGACATCGACGACCTCATGCGCCTCTGCGAAGCCGACATCACAAGCAAGAACCGAGAGAAGAAGCAACGCTTCCTCGAGAATTTCCAGCTCGTGCGGGAGAAACTCGCAGACCTGCAGGCACGCGACAACTACCGCACCTGGCACAACCCAATATCCGGCGAGGAAATCATGGAGACCTTCGGCCTTCAGCCCTGCCGCGAGATAGGTATCCTCAAGCAAACCGTCAAGGACGCCATTTGGGACTCCGTGATTCCCAACGACCACGATGCCGCCTTCCAGTTCATGCTCGAGAAGGCAAAAGAGATGAACCTGACACCCACTCGCACTCAATAAATAGTAAAGTTATGGAAGTTATACAGAGTTTTACCATCGACCATACAAGACTGAAGCCCGGCATATACGTGTCGAGGCAAGACAAAGGCTTCACTACGTTCGACCTCCGCATCACGGAACCTAACAAGGAGCCTGCCGTCGCACCTGCCGCCATACACAGCATAGAGCACTTGATGGCAACATGGTTCCGCAACTCGCAGGTCAAAGATGATGTCGTATATGTAGGGCCGATGGGATGTCTTACAGGAATGTACATCGTCATGACAGGCAACTATTCCGTCGAGGACATGCGCAGGCTGACCATCCAGTGTCTGGAGTGGATGCTCACCGTAGAGGAAGTTCCTGCCACGGAACCAGAGACGTGCGGCAACTACCTGCTCCACGACCTGCCCATGTGCAAGTGGGAAGCACGGCGATACCTCGACCGCCTGAAGAATGACTTCCACAGTGAATATGCCAAGATTCAGGTAACGCTTGAGGACGGCAGAGTCTTCGCCGACGCATAGCAGAGCAAAACACGAGACATGAGTCAAGGGAACATACAGATACAGGAACAGGCGCAAACGCAAGGGCAAGTGCAGGTGCAGCAGATGCTGCCCCAGCAGGTGATGCTCGTCAGGCTGATGGAAATGCCTGTCGAGACTCTGCAGCACCGCGTGGAGCTGGAATGTCTGGAGAACCCCTGGCTGGAAAGGAAAGAGGAGGAAGGACCGGACTCCGATAGCGGAGAATGGCAAATGACTGACGGCGGGTCTGAGAAGGAGGCTGACGATGCCTCCTTCGATTATCGTTCCGAAGAAGACATGCCGGACTTCCTGACAGGTCCAAGCCACAGCAACAACGCTGCTGAATTCATGGCCTACGACGACACGCTCTCCCTGACCGACCGCCTCAGAGAACAGATGGCCGACTTCGAGCTCTCCGACCACGAGAAAGAGCTCATGGAGTACCTCATCGGCTCGCTCGACGAGGACGGACTCCTGAAGAAGCCGCTCGCCATCCTTGCCGACGAAGCAGAAATCTATCAAGGTCTCAACACGACTCCCGGGGAACTGGAGCAAGTCCTACGCGTCCTCTGGCAATTCGACCCGCCAGGCATCGGGGCACGCTCCCTGCAGGAATGCCTGCTCATACAAGTCCGCCGAGACGAGGACAACCCTTATCGCGACCTGCTCGTCAAGTTGCTGGAGGGGTGCTACGATGACTTCATACACAAGCGCTGGCAACGGATACAACAACGTCTGCACATCAGTCACGCCCAGGCTGAGGCGCTCGGACACGAGATCCTCAGACTCAATCCACGCCCCGGCGGCTCTGTCGGAGCCAGGACTGCAGACAGAGCACAGACCATTCAGCCCGACTTCCTGGTCGATACTGACGAGAACGGCACCATCACCGTCACTCTGAGTCGCGGCAACCAGCCGTCGCTCATCATCAGTCCTGATGTCGACGGGCAGCAGGACACCTTCGTACGGCAGTATGTGGAGCGCGGACAGATGTTCATCAACGCACTGCAACAACGTTCCGACACGATGATGCACACCATGCAAGCCATCGTCGGTTACCAGAAACCTTTCTTCCAGACAGGCGACGAGACGCTTCTCCGCCCCATGCGGCTCGAGGACATAGCCTCCGCCACAGGCTTCGACATCAGCACCGTCAGCCGTGCCGCCAACAGCAAGTACGTGGAGACATCCTTCGGCACCTATCCCCTCAAATGGTTCTTCACGCATAAAGCCACACAGAACAAGGAGGGCGACGACGTCACAGCCCGGCAGGTGATGGCTGCCCTGCGAAGTCTCATAGAACAGGAGGACAAGAGTCAGCCACTCAGCGACGAACGACTGACGCAACTCCTCCAGGCCGACGGCTTCAACATTGCCCGCAGAACCGTCGCCAAGTATCGTGAACAGATGGGCATACCCATAGCAAGAATGAGGAAATGAAACAGACGATTCTCATAGCACGCATCTTTTCCACCGTGTTCCGTCCCTCGTACTATCCCACCGTCGGAACATTCATCCTGCTGAGCTTCACCTATCTGAGCATCTTCCCATGGAGCTTCAAGCTGTGGATTCTTGGGCTCGTCTATGGCTTCACGTACTGTCTGCCGGCACTGGGCATCTACATATATCGCAGGCTTCATGGATGGAGCGCTGCCGAGCTCCGCATTCGTCACAAGCGAGCCGTCCCATACATCATCAACATCTTTTGCTACCTCTGCCTGATGCACATCTTTGCCGCCACCCACATGCCGCACTTCCTCATGGCGATAGTAGGCATCTCGCTCCTCATTCAGTGCAGCTGCATCATCATCAATGTCTGGTGGAAAGTCAGCATGCATTCAGCAGGAGCAGGCGGCGTCATTGGAGCCCTGACAGCATATTCCGCCATTTTCGGCTTCAATCCTATATGGTGGCTCTCGCTGGCCATCTTTGTTGCAGGATGCGTCATGACGAGCCGCATGATACTTCGTCAGCACACCCTCGGCCAAGTCCTGGGCGGCACCCTCATCGGCATCGTCTGCGGCATCATAGGAACACTGCTGATGTAGGTGCCGGAGAGACAGCCCCATCTCCATGTTATGGCATGAAAGGCCCTCCCCATCCCTCCCTTAAGGGAATGGGAATAGTAAATTGTTAAATAGTACATTACCATGGTGCAGTCTTTAGCCTGCCATTTGCATCTATATAGACATGGGGCTGCCGCCATATTGCGCCCTGTCGGTTAAATGGATTTACACAGTTCTGTCCAGAAGGCAAAGGAGAAAGACCCGAAGGCATTCTCCGTGCTCTACACTGCATACTTCCCCCAGATGCTCGGCGTCTGCATGAACATCATCCGGGAGGACAAGACCGTAGCCCGTGACCTTGTACATGATGCCTTCATCCTGGCTTTCGTTTCCTTGGACGGCCTCAGGGACAACAACAGGTTCGGCGAGTGGCTGACGACCATCGTCAGGAACGTATCGCTGAAATATGTAGCAGGGAGAGACAAAGTCCGCCTGCTGCCGGTCAGCTCCCTGAAGGAGGAAGATGCCGTGTTCGCCAGTTCTTCCCCGACACCCGACGAAGAACTTTACCACAAAGAACTGCTCGAACTCATCGGACGTCTGCCGGAAGGCTACGGCAAAGTGCTGAGGCTTTCGGTCATCGAAGGCTTTTCCCACAAGGAGATTGCCGATATGCTTGGCATCGAGCCACACAGCTCGTCGTCGCAACTGGCACGGGCCAAGCGTCTGCTAAGAGCAATGATGGCGGACAGGACGATTGGCGTGATTGTCCTCATGCTCTTGTCTTTCGTGTCATCTCTTCTTCGGCAGGAGAAGACCCCTCAAGATCTTCCCGTGAAGGAGAGACGTTCTTCCTCCCTTGCAGAGAAGGGAGACGACGCCTCTGAACTTCCCCATGAAGCTGAGACTTCTTCCCTTCCATCACGAGAGGAATGGGTTGAGTCCGAAGAACGGGAAGGGTCTTCGGACACTGCCACCGTCATTTCCCTCCCAGACGTAAGTGAGGATGTCTTTATAGCAAAGGCTGAAGACGATTCTGTAAGCAAGGTCACGAAGGACTCCATCGTACGGAGAGAAATCCTGCCTCATATCAATATAGCAGAAGAAAACAGGCACAGGGAGAAAAGGAAATGGCAGCTCGCCGTGGGCGGAAGCTTTGGTCCTGCCTTGGCTCAAAGCGGAAGCATGATGCTTGCCACGAATCAGGCGCCTCCTCCCCCTATTGACTCCGATGCTCCGGAACCCGACGCGCCCACTTACGTCGTGCCGCCTTACGTACACACATGGGAAGAGTATGCGGAATATCTTCGGTTCGTTTCCTCTTCCTCTGCAGTCATTCCTGCCGACACGCTTGCCCTTATCCGGATAACGGAACACAACACGGGCGAGATCGTGCAGAGGGAGCATCACGACATGCCCATTACATTCCATTTCTCCCTGTCGAAGCAGCTCGGAAGAAGCTGGAGCCTCGAGACGGGATTGCAGTACTCGTTGCTCAAGTCCGACTTCCAGATGGGTGAGAACGGCTATTCCATCAACACCAAGCAGAAGGCGCATTACCTCGGCATACCGCTTCGTGTGTCGTACAGATGGCTTGAATATAGAAGCCTTTCGGCCTACAGTTCGCTCGGCATCACCCTACATGTTCCCCTCTATGGGAAGCAGGAGACGCAGTACATGGTAGGCTGGCAGAGCCGTTACTCAACGAGTCAGTACTTCACGCCCGCTTTGCAATGGCAGACAGGCATCAGCTTCGGACTGCAATACAAGCTTGCTCCTCACACCAGCCTCTTCGCCGAGCCGTCGTTCAACTGGTTCATCCCCAGCGGCAGCGAAACGCATACTACCTGGACGGAGCATCCCTTTATGTTCACCTGCCCGTTCGGAGTAAGGGTAAGCTGGTAGCGGCTATCGGTTCCGAAGCAAGTGAAGCAACTCAACTCAATACGCCTCTCTGGCATGGGACACGTTCCTGCATAATCGTTTCCTTTGTTTCTTTCTGTTCCGACACCAGTAGTGATACGGCCTCGTCGTGCATGACTGCACCGCCACAGCTATTTTTGAAGCGATGCAGTCCTTTGCCTTTAGGAGGCATCTATACTAAGGAAAGTGAAAAAGTGAAATGGTGAAAAGGAATCTCTGCATCGGCGTGTTGGCTCTGGCGGGCTTGCCTGCGATGGCTCAGTCCACGCTCATGTTTACGGAAATCTGTGTGGCGAACATCGACCAGACGCTCGATCATTCGAACAATTACGGCGGTTGGGTGGAGCTTTACAACGGGGGAGGCACGGACGTCTCACTCGGCGGGTGGTACATCAGCGATGATGAGGCGAACCTGAAGAAGCACAGGCTCACGGAAGAGGAGTTCGTGAAGTCCGGCAGCTACTGCCTGCTTTTCTTCGACCACAACGCTGCAGACGGAGGCGCATACGGTCCCGAGGCGGCAAGGCAAGTGGCGTTCAAGCTGAACAGGAAAGGCGG
The DNA here is from genome assembly GCA_905235305.1 of uncultured Bacteroidaceae bacterium. Classification (GTDB taxonomy): domain Bacteria; phylum Bacteroidota; class Bacteroidia; order Bacteroidales; family Bacteroidaceae; genus Physcousia. The sequence goes on from CAJOLC010000008.1 coordinate 57,472, forward strand.
CAGGCTCTATCTGTCGCACGACGGTACGGCCTGCGACCTGTCCCTCGACTATCCGCCGTCCGTGCCTCGATGCAGCTTCGCAAAGGTCAGCATGGATGCCGACGTGTGGCAATACAGCGGCCAGCCCACTCCTGGCGAGGCAAATGCAGGCCCCTTTGCCCAGGACATACTGCCTGCGCCTGTCGTCAGCTGTGACTCGCAGCTCTTCACGGAAGCCTTCTCCGTCCAAGTCGATATTCCGGAGGGGACGACGCTCCGCTATACAACGGACGGAAGCACACCGACGCTTGCCAACGGAAACACAAGTGCCGACGGCCTCTTCCCTGTCTCCGAGACCACCGTCCTGCGGCTGCGTCTGTTCTCGCCCCACAGCCTTCCGAGTCCCGTGACGAGCCGCACATTCATTTATAAAGATAGGCTTTACTACTTGCCTATCGTCTGCATCACGACCGACCCACGCAATCTCTACGACAGCATGACGGGCTGTTATGTGGATGGGGCGAACGGCATCGTGGGCAGAGGCTCGGCAGTGAAGTCGAACCTCAACATGGATTGGGAGCGACCGGTAGGCTTCGAATACCTGACAGCTGATGGGCGTATGGTCATCAACCAGGAGGCGAGCTTCGAGGTGGCAGGCGGATGGAGCCGACACTTCAAGCCGGCGTCGTTCAAGTTGCAGGCCAGGAAGCTCTACGACGGCATCGGCCACTTCGACCACCCTGTTTTCCCCGGCAAGCCGCACCAGGTCTATAAGCAGCTGATGGTACGTAATGGCGGCAACAACAACAGGACGTATGGCGGCCCGCGCATCATGGATGCAGTCACACAGCAAGTATTGACCACGAGTGGGTTCTATGTCGATGCACAGGAATACCAGCCTGTCCATGTCTTCATCAACGGTAAGTATCTTGCCATGATGAACGTCAGGGAGCCGACAGGCCGCTTCCATGGCGAGGCCAACTATGGCTATGATGACGATGAAATGGACGCTTTTGAGTACAGCGAGGGCTGTTATTGGCAGAAAAGCGGCACGCGTGAGGCGTTCGACAGGATGGTTCAGACATCGTATGAGGCAGAGACGGACGAAGGCTACGCAAGGCTTCGTGAGCAGATGGACATGGACGAGTTCGTCCGATACATGGCCGCCGTCTGCTACACAGGTACAGGGGACTGGCTCCTGAACAGTAACAATCTGAAGGGTTACCGTACATGGTCAGACGACGGACTGTTCCATTTCGTCTTCTTCGACCAAGACCTGACGTGGGAGAGGAACGACAATGTGGAGCGACTGGATGCCGATGTGGAGCCTTTGGAAGCTAATGAAGTCGTCAAACTCTACCGTAACCTGAAGCAAAATCCCTTGTTCCGACGCCAGTTCGTCACGGCCTATTGCCTTCTGCACGGCAGCATCTACACGCCCCGACGCTGTCAGGACGTGGCTGACAGCATTTGCCTTCTGGTGAAGGATGCCTTGGCCTTCGACCGTCGTTCCACATCGCTCACCTACAGCATCTTGCAGGAAACGATGTGGGAGGAACAGCATCGTGCCGCCCGCATCAGGTCGCTCATGAATGCGTACCGGCTTTCAGACAGCATCAACGTGCGCCTCGACTCCAACTGCCCCTTTGCGAGGATTCAGATTGAAGGCATGGACGTGCCTTTCGGCCAGTTCGACGGCGTGCTGTTCGGCCCGGTGTCTGTCTCGACGGACGCAGCCGAGGGCTATCGGTTCGTAGGGTGGAAGGACCAATGGGGCAGGTGGCTGAGTAGGGAGAAGACGTGCCAAATCACGGCAGACGGCTGCTATTCAGCCATTTATGAACAAGCGGTCAATGGCGGGTGGTCAATGGTTTGCATCAACGAGGTCAGTGCCTCGAACGACATCTATGTGAATGATTACGGCAAGCGGACAGACTGGCTGGAGCTTTTCAACCGTGGCAGCGAGCCAGTCGATGTGGCTGGCTGGTACTTCAGCGACGACGGAAAGATGCCGATGAAGTATCAGATTGACGCATCCGGCGAGGTGCCAACCATCATCCCGCCAGGCGGAAGGCTGGTTGTGTGGTGCGACGGGAAGCCATCCGCCACGGCGTTGCACCTCCCCATCAAGCTCGAAAATGCCGATGGAATCGGCCTTTTTCTCACTTCGCCCGACGGCCTCTGGCAGGACTCCCTGCGCTACGACATGCACTCGCCGAAGGCTTCTGTGGGCAGATACCCTGACGGAGCGAGCAGATGCCGCACGTTCTACCACCCTACCATCGGCACCTATAATGTTCCTACGACTTACGACAAGCCTTCGGACTCCATTCCGAACGCCATCACGCCGCCCTACTATTCGCATGACGAGAAGCAGGCGGACAGCTTCTTCACCGTAGGTGGAATCCGTATGTTCAAGCCTCTTAACGGCATCAGTATCAAGGTGTCAACCGATGGAAACGAGCGGAAGAAGGTCATGCACTACACGAGGTGAGAAAACGCCCTTGTTCTGCCCTTTCGACAGACCTATATTTTCTTTTTTCTCATCGTTTATTTTGTCGGGTGAAGAAAAATGCTTAATTTTGTAGCGCGTAAGGGTAGATATCTCACAATTTCACAATATCACCATGTCACCAATCGTAAGCATCATCATGGGCAGCACGAGCGACCTGCCCGTCATGGAGAAAGCAGCTAAATTTCTCGATGAAATGGGCATTTTCTTTGAAATGAACGCCTTTTCTGCACATCGCACGCCACAGGAAGTGGAGGACTTTGCCCGCACCGCCGAGGAGCGCGGGCTGAAGGTCATCATTGCCGGCGCAGGCATGGCAGCGGCTCTGCCAGGCGTAGTGGCTGCCAGCACCACTTTGCCCGTCATCGGTGTACCTATCAAGGGAATGCTTGACGGCCTTGACGCCATGCTCAGCATCATACAGATGCCTCCCGGCATCCCCGTCGCCACGGTCGGCGTGAACGGTGCACAAAACGCAGCCATCCTTGCCGCAGAAATGCTCGCCCTGAGTGACGAAAAGCTCGCCGCCAAGCTCCGCGACTACAAGCAGGGCCTCAAGCAGAAAATCGTCAAGGCAAACGAGGAACTGAAGGAAGTGAAATACAACTTCAAGACCAACTGAATCATGCGACGCAAGACTCACGAAGTTAAGATAGGCAAACTGCGCATCGGTGGCGAGAATCGCGTGGCTGTGCAGAGCATGACGACCTGCTCGACGCTCGACACGGAAGGCTGCATCGAGCAGGCCATACGCATCATCGAGGCTGGCGGACAGCTGGTTCGCCTCACTACTCAAGGCACACGCGAGGCGGAGAACCTGCGCAACATCAAGGCCGGGCTCGTGGCTCGCGGCTACGGAGACGTGCCGCTCTGTGCCGACGTACACTTCAACCCGAACGTTGCCGACGTTGCCGCCACGATTGTGGAGAAGGTGCGCATCAACCCGGGCAACTACGTGGACCCTGCCCGCCAGTTTAAGACTTTGGACTATACCGACGAGGAGTACAAGCAGGAGTTGGAAAGGCTGGACGAACGCTTCTGCCGCTTCCTTAATATATGTCGCGAGCACGGCACCGCCATCCGCATCGGCGTGAACCACGGAAGTCTGTCGGACCGCATCATGTCGCGCTACGGCGATACGCCCGAAGGCATCGTCGAATCGTGCATGGAGTTCCTCCGCATCGCCGAGCGCGAACAGTTCCGCGACGTCGTGGTCAGCATCAAGGCATCGAACACGGTCATTATGGTCGAGAGCGTTCGTCTGCTCTGCAAACAGATGGAGAAGGAAGGCATGGACTACCCCTTGCACCTCGGCGTGACGGAAGCCGGCGAGGGCGAGGATGGCCGTCTGAAGAGTGCGGTGGGCATCGGCGCGTTGCTCATCGACGGCATCGGCGACACCATCCGCGTCAGCCTCAGCGAAGAACCGGAATGCGAGATTCCCGTGGCACAGAGCATCCTGCAGGCAGCCCGCGTGCAGATGCACAAGACGGAATACATTTCTTGCCCGGGTTGCGGCCGCACGCTCTACGACCTTCAGGACACCATTCGCCGCATCAAGGCTGCCGTCGAGGAGAAAGCCAAGACTGACCAACGCTACAAGACGCTCAAGATAGGCATCATGGGCTGCATCGTCAACGGCCCCGGCGAGATGGCCGATGCCGACTACGGCTACGTCGGCGCCGCCCGTGGCAAAGTCTCTTTATATAAGAATAAGGAATGCATCGAGAAGAACATCCCTGAAGAGGAAGCTGTGGAGCGCCTCATCCAGTTCATCGACCAGGACCTTGGGGAAAGATGATAGGGCGCAATTCTTAACACAACAAAAAGCTCCCGCATCTCACGACGCAGGAGCCTGATGGCGCACCGATTTATTAACTTCTTCGCTCCACACAGGCGGAGCTAAAACCAATTGTTTACTGCTTTACGATTTCGTAGTTCTTCACGCCGCATTCCTGCATGATGCTCTTGATGCGGTCGATGTGCTTCTGCGGAGTGCCCTTGCAGACATTGATGCGGACGTGATGGTCCTTGCGGTTGACTGCTTCCTTCAGATGGATGCGGACGTTTTCCCATTGACCTGTCCACGAGGTGTAGATGTAGTCGTGCCAGTCATAACTGTCCTTGATGCCACTGCTCTGCCAGATGGTGACGGGCTGATAGGCTCCCTTTGGCACTGTGCCGGTGAGCAGGATGGTCAGCTCGGGGTTGACGTTGCCCTTCACGTCGGCAGGAATCTGAACGGGTGTCGTGATGAGGTTGATTGTCTTTATGCTGACATCAAGCTCTACCTTCTTCACGATTGAAGCAGGTTTGTCGAGCAGTTCATGGATGTCGCGCTCTGTGCCGTCGATCTTTATCCTGACTTCATTTGGCCTCAAGAAGGGAGAATGTCGGACAAGATGTTCCTCTCTATAGGAGTCCCCGTTAGCAATCACCACCCACGTGCCTCGTGGCCAGTTCACGACAAAGACTTCCCCGTCCTTTGAGATTCTGATGAGCTTCTCATTGGCAATTGCCAGACTGTCCGATACCTCTTCAGCGGTTTTCTTTGGCGAAATGGCATGGTAAGCTGCAAAGGACAGCCCGCAGAGGAAGGCTACAGCGATGAAGATGGCTGCTATGCGCGTCCAGCGATGCCTGGGGCTTGTCTGCATGGGATGCCTTTGCTCGAAACGCTGCCATGCGGCTTCCGCGTCTGCTTCTTCTGATGTATGCTCCCTTCGACAACCTTGTTTTGCTGCCACCATGAGTCGGTATGTTTCGCGGGTTTCGTCATCGCAATTAATTATGTCGCGGATTTCCTGCTCGGAGTAAGCCGAAGGATTGTCGAGCATCTCCAAGAGTCGGCTGATGTTTTTGTTTGTCGTTTCCATAGCTTCTGTAGTTTTTAGGTTAGACTCTGAACTGTTTCTGAACACATTGAATAGACTGGCTGAGATACTTAAAGACTGTCTTGAGGTTCATGTCGAGTCGGTTGGCGATGTCCTTTAGCTTCAGATCCTCCTCGAAGCGCAGCCGAAAGATTGTGAGGTGCGGTTCCTGGAGATGGCTTTGTGCGTAGTCCCAGATGGACTCCACCGTCTGCATCCTTTGTTCGTCGAACTGCCAGTCAGCATCGGCATCAAGAGGATAAAGTTGGCAGAACTGCTCTGCAAGCGTCTTCTGCCTGATGCGGTTGAGACTGGCATTGCGTACTGCCGTAATCAGATAGGCTCTCATCTTGTCGTCGGCAGGAAGGATGTCGCTCTTCATGAGCCGCACAAACACGTCCTGCACCGCGTCTTCGGCTTCCATGTCGTCGTACAGGAGCGTCCTGGCCAGGTGAATCATCTCGCTGTAGTTGCGGCAGAAAAGCCCGTGAAGTATCGTCTTGTCTATCATAAAGTGTACTTTCCTTTTTGAGTTGCTTCTATAATTAAGACAATTCTTAGCATCATTTTTCTACAAAAGGAAGTGAGGAATTAAGATTGTTTAACATTGCTGTCCGGTAAAGTAACTATTCAGCGATTAATTTATCCTGCCCATAAATATCATTCCTCACCTCGCTAACAGATTATAATCTCGTATAGAGGTACGAGCATTCTCATTC
>CAJOLC010000009.1 GCA_905235305.1 uncultured Bacteroidaceae bacterium
AGGCAGTTGATGATGTTGGTACGCTCGGAGCACCAGCCCACGATACCGCCGCAGTTATAGACCTGCGCACCGGTAATCTTGAACTTGGCCAGGCAGTTCACGATCATTGTGCCCTGATAGGTCTGACCGAAGATACCGCCGTAGGTGCCGTCGTCGGCGCGGCTGCTGATGACTTCCACGTCAACGTAGCAGTTGCGGGCAGTGCCACGGCTCCATGCTGCAATACCGGCAGCGTTCTTCACGCTTGAGGTGATGGTGCCCTGAACCTTGAGGTTCTGCACGATGCCCTTGGCGCCAATGTTACGGAAGACAGCGGTGCCATCCGTACTGCCGGAGAACATGTTGATAGTGATGGAGTGTCCCTGGCCATCGAAGATACCTTGGTAATCGACTCCGTCCTTACCAATCATGGTGTCGTCAATGCCCTTGTCGATGTCGGCTGTCAGCACGGCATTGAGATAGGGATTGCCAGCGTTCACGAGTTCTGCGAAGGCTATCAAGTCGTCCGCAGTACCAATCTGGTAAACGCCGCCCACTTCGGAGAGCGCCCACGCAGCTGTGGAGACAGCACACATCAGTGCGGTCATACACAGATTCAGTAGTTTTCTACTCATAAATGTTGATTTAGGTTAATAATTTAATTAATTGAAATTTATGTTACTTTACGTCATATTTAGACATATTGCTTGACAAATATACACTTTTTAGGCATTGCTTCAAAACTTTTTAACACTTTTTTTGCTCAAATCCTATTTTGGTAAAAAAAAAATACAAAGTGTTACCTTATTTTACAGACATTTACAAATGAAATGATTACAAAAGGAGGCTTGTACAAGGGAATGAATAACGATTGCCTATTCTGCGCACAATAACACACAATAACACACAATGCACCGTAGGGGGGAAGAGGAGGCTACATAAAGGAAAAACTGACGCGCTATGGTGCGTCGGCTAAGGCATAGTAATACCTGGGGCGATGAATACTATTGCCCGGGGCTATGAATACTATTGCCTGAGGCTATGAATACTATTGCCTGAGGCGAGACATTATAAAGGGATTCTAAGGGAGGAAGGCTGAGATGTCGTGACCGAAGTGGGAAAGCTCGCGCAGGAGGGAGCTGCTGAGGCTGGCGTACTGCGGCGAGGCGGGAAGCAGAATGGTCTCGATGCCCGTGAGCTGGCGGTTGACGTCGGCCATCTGCATCTCGTATTCGTAGTCGGCAATGGTGCGGACGCCACGAACAATAGCAGTGACGCCGTTCTCGCTGGCGAAATCGGCGGTCAATCCGGTGTAGCTCACGACCTTGACCCTCGGCTCGTCTGCATAGAGCCTCCTAATTGCTTCTACCCGTTCATCGGCCGGCATCCAGCCCTGCTTCTGCTCGTTATAGCCGACGCCGATGATGACTTCGTCGAAGAGCCCTAATGCCCGCTCCACGATATCTGCGTGACCAAGGGTAAAGGGGTCAAAAGAACCAGGGAAGAGAGCCAGCCGCGTCACGTTCCCCGGAAGATATTCTTGTTCGTTTTTCTTCATATCTGCTTACCTTGTTCTACTCTTCTGTAATGGTTACCCTTATGTTCATGCATCGACACATTAGCATTCATTCGGTATTGGCTCATGTTAAATGGGTTAAGTCTGAAGGACTTAACTTTGAGTAACCGTGGGCGAAGCCCTCGGATAGGTAGCATGTCTCCTCCGTCCATCCTGCCTGGAAGGCAGTACTTTGAGCATGACAATGTCACTCGTCCCGCAAAAACATATCCTGTGCAGGGTTCAATCCCATTTCCTGTAACCACCCTTCATATTCCTCGCGAAAGCATTTATGCTTGTGATGCTCCTTCTGATTTTTTATATACTCTATGACTGCTGGCCTTTCTTTGGCAGAGTATGAAAAGGCTGCATAACCATTTGCCCACCCCTCAAACATCGGAAATTCCTTGTTGTGTTCTTTCAACCACTTGGATGACTCCTGCTTTACGACTCTAACAAACTCGCTTACTGCTATTGCCGGATGTACTTCGACACACATGTGGACGTGGTCTGGCATAGAATTCAGTCTATAAAGATGGCAATTCTTGTTTTTAATGATGCCGTAGATATAAGCATATAATTCGCGTTCATGCTCTTCGAAGAGCACAGTACTTGGTACGCCAAACAATGTGGTATGTCAGGCTGACATGTGCCATTTGTGATGATGTTTTGTCTTCCAGACAAGGTGTGATATTATCCTTCGTATCCTGGGGCGATGCCCCAGGTTACTCAAAGTTATGGCTTCCAGCCAAGGTGTGATATTGTCCTTCATATCCTGGGGCGATGCCCCGGGTTACTCAAAGTTATGGCTTCCAGCCAAGCGTCTTATGCTTCCACCTCTTCTTCCGCCAAGTCTTCCTCGATGACAAGATTGTCGATGATGAAGTTCTGGCGCTCCATTGTGTTGTCGCCCATATAGAAGTTCAGGAGTTCGGCCACCTGGTCGGACTTGTGGAGGGTCACTTGGTCGAGGCGCATGTCGGGACCGATGAAGTTGTGGAACTCCTCGGGGCTTATCTCTCCGAGACCTTTGAAACGGGTTATCTCAGGCTCCGGCCCGAGGTCGTCGATAGCTTGCTGACGCTCCTCGTCCGAGTAGCAATACTGCGTCACGAAGTCCTTCGAGAGGCTGAGATGGCGCGGGCGCTTGCCGTCGCTGAAGTCTGCCTGGTCCTCTGCATTGTCGCGGGCCGCAAGTTCTGCCTCGATGGCACTGACCTTGGCCTTGCCTATCTTTGTCTTCCTGCCACGGACACGGAACAAAGGTGTCTGCAAGATGAAGACGTGCCCCTTCTTTATGAGTTCGGGGAAGAACTTGAGGAAGAAGGTGAGCATCAGCAGGCGGATGTGCATGCCGTCGTCGTCGGCATCGGTTGCGACGATGACCTTGTTGTAGCGCAGGCCGTCGAGTCCGTCCTCGATGTTGAGTGCGGCTTGCAGGAGATTGAACTCCTCGTTCTCGTACACCACTTTCTTCGTGAGCTTATAGCAGTTCAGGGGCTTGCCTCGAAGCGAGAAGACCGCCTGAGTATTTACGTCGCGACTCTTTGTGATGCTGCCGCTGGCGGAGTCTCCCTCAGTGATGAAGATGCTGCTCTCCTCTTGGAGTTCGCCCTTGGTGTCGGTCAGATGGATTCGGCAGTCGCGGAGCTTGCGGTTGTGCAGGCTTGCTTTCTTCGACATCTCTCTGGCTTTCTTTGCCACGCCGGCCATCTCCTTGCGCAGCTTCTCGCTTTCAGCCACCTTCTGGAGGATGATGTCGGCCACCTCCGTATTCTTGTGCAGATAGTTGTCCACCTGCTCTTTGACGAAGTCGCCTATAAATTTGTCGATGGACATGCCGCCATTCGGCTCCGTCGTCGTGCTGCCGAGCTTGACCTTGGTCTGGCTTTCGAACATCGGCTCTTGGATGTTGATGCTGATGGCCGCCACCATGCCGTTGCGGATGTCGGTGTACTCGTAGTTCTTTCCGCTGTAGTCCTTGATGACTTCCGCTATGTACTTCTTGAAAGCGGCCTGGTGTGTGCCGCCCAACGTAGTGTTCTGTCCGTTGACGAACGAATAGTATTCCTCGCCGTTTTGCTTGGTATGGGTGAACGCAATCTCAATGTCCTCGCCACGGAGATGTACGATGGGATAGAGCGGTTCATAGTCCATGCGGTCCGACAGAAGGTCGGAGAGTCCGTCGCGCGACAGGATGCGTCGGCCGTTGAACATGATGGTAAGGCCCGTGTTGAGGTAGGTGTAGTTGCGGAGCATCAGTTCGACGAACTCGCCGCGGAAGGCATAGTGCTTGAAGAGAGAAGCGTCCGGCTCGAAGAAGATTGCTGTGCCGTTCTCGTCCTGGCTCTCTTCGGTGACGTCGCTTTCGAGGTTGCCTTTGCTGAACACTGCCTTGCGTGTCTGCCCGTCGCGGTAGCTCTGCACTTCGAAACGCGTGCTCAGGGCATTGACCGCCTTAAGGCCCACGCCGTTCAAGCCTACGCTCTTTTGGAACGCCTTACTGTCGTACTTGCCACCCGTATTAAGCATCGACACGGCTTCCACTATTTTGCCGAGTGGAATGCCACGCCCATAGTCGCGGACCGACACGCGGAGATTGTCGTCGATGTCTACCTCGATGCGTCGTCCGGCGCCCATCTTGAACTCGTCGATGCTGTTGTCGATGACTTCCTTGAGCAGTACGTAGATGCCGTCCTCTGCCTGCGAGCCGTCGCCCAGGCGCCCGATGTACATGCCGGGGCGCGTGCGGATGTGCTCCATATCGGAGAGGTGGCGTATATTACCTTCGTCGTATTGTGCTGAGACCATAGTCTGGTTTATTGATAAGGGCTATAGTAATTGTAGGCACTATAGAGCCTATAGGTTTTTCGCAAAGACTGCGCGGCGTTTGTGAATACAGCAGTCGAGGTTCTTCCACTGCATCTGTCCGGCCAGGTTATCCTCGAGCTGAGGATGCGTCTCTGCCCATTCGAAGCCTTGATGTATGCCGAATGGAATCATGTCGGCGAAGAAGAGGGCGTTTGCTCCCTTTTCCTGATACTCGGGCAGTACGCCTATGAGGAGCATGTCGAGTATCTGATGATGCTGGCAAAGGAACAGTTCCCGCACCAAGTGCCACCATCCGAAGGGATAGAGCTTGGACTTCGCTTTCTGGGCTGCACGGCTGAGGCTGGGCATGCATACGCTGACGCCGATGATTTCGCCTGCCTGATTCTCTACGACGGATATATAGCGGCAGTCGAGCATCTGTAGGAAGCGCTTGGCATACCACTTCATCTGGTTGTCGTCCAGCTCGCTGTATCCGTAGAGGTCGGCATATGCCTTATTGATGACACCCAGCATCTTTTCCACATAACCGCCTTTGCGTATCTCTTTCTTATTGCGGAAATGACGCAGATGAAAGCCATAGCGGCTGCTGACCATCTGTGCTATACGGAAGTACTTGGCGTTGTTCGCCTCGTGCTCACCTCTTGGTATGAACACCTTTCTTTCCAGCCATCCTGTCTCTTTCTCGAAGCCGAGTTGGGCAAGGTGCTGTGGATAGTAGGGGTAGTTATAGATGGTGCAGAGGGTGGACAGCTGGTCGAATCCGTCGGTGAGCATGCCTTCGGGGTCGAGGTCAGTGAAGCCCAGGGGGCCTACTATCTGCGTCATTCCCCTCTCTCTTCCCCATGCTTCCACGGCTTCGAGCAGGGCCTTGCTCACTTCCTGGTCGTCGATGAAGTCGATCCATCCGAATCGGACCTCCTTCCTTCCCCAGCGCTCGTTGGCACGCTTATTGATGATGGCAGCCACGCGGCCTACGATGCGACCGTCCCTGCGCGCCAGGAAGAATGCCGCCTGGCAGAAGCGGAAGGCCGGATTGCAGCTCTCGTCGAGCGTCTCGAGCGTGTCCTCGAGCATATCGGGCACAGCATACGGGCAGTCCTTATACAGCTCGTAGTTGAAGCGAACGAAGGCCCGCATCTCCTTTTTCGTATTTATCTGACTGACTGTTACTGGTGCCATTGGCTTTTCTGTTTCCCTTTACGGCATAATTATCGTGCAAATGTACTATTTTCTACTGATTATTCATGACTTTTCTCTGCAAAAAACGACAAAAAGCAACATTATTTAAGAATTGATGAGCCATAAGGGCTTTAAATACCTCTGAGCCTTCGACAAAAAATGCCCTATAGGGGAGTGGTCATTCCTCTATAGGGGAGTGAACACACCTCTATGGGACACTTACGGATGCTACTCGGCGAGCACGTTGAACTCGGCTCCTGAAGCGAAGTCGGCACCGTTCTGGCTCGACAAGGCCATGAAGCGGAGATAGCGGGCGCGCTGTGGCTTCTGGAGCAACACTTTCTTCTCCTTTGGCGAATCATCGAAGCTGCCTTCGCAGACGGGCTCTGCCCAGTTCTGTCCATCCTTACTGAGCTGCACCCTGTACGCCTTGATGTTGCCGTTCACGCCGCCGTCCTGACGGGGCAGATAGGTGAAGCCCTTGATGAGCTTCTCCTCGCCGCAGTCGAAATCGACCCAGTGGGGATACTTCGGCACAGTGATGCTGTACATCGTATGCCAGATAGTCTGCGGGTCGCCGTCCACAAGGTTCTTGGCGTAATCACCGCCAGGGCCTTCCTCACTGCTTACATAGCTCACCTGGACGGGCACATTCTCGATGCGCGGAAAAGCCTGCGACGCTGTCCAGTTCCGGTCGTTCTCATAGCGGGCATAGACGGTTCCGCCGCTGCGCAGGTCGAAGGGCCCGGAGTAGCTCTGCTGCTTGCCCTTGCCGATCTTATAGCAGATGGGCTGGTGCCCAAGGTCGTTCGTCGGGTCGCCCACGATGGTGACCTTGCCGACACGGTCGCGCAGGATGACCAGCGGGAAGGGCGTCTTGCCGTCCACCTTAGCACGGGCCGAGAGGTCGTCGCCTGCCGAAGCGGGTCGGATGATGATTTCCATCTGATGGAGAGCGCCAATGACTCTGTCTTTCCTCAACGGTCCGCCCTGTCCGCAACTGTTGCCGCCCAGCCCGCAGACCTTGCTGTCGAGGTGGAGATAGGTGCCGTCGGAAGCAGGAAGTTCGTGCGGATGCTGTGCCTTCGTCAGCTGGAGTGCGCTCCAGGGCAGTGCCGAGGTTCTCATCGTGCCGTACCCGCTGATGAACTGCAGGCCATCGCCAGCCTCATCTTGCAAGGCACACCAACGCACTTCCTCACGGTTTCCCATGCTCTGCGGCTTAGGGAAAGGCACGAACTGCTCTGCCACAGTGCTATGGTAAAGCCCGATGAAGGAGCCCGTCTTGCGGTCGTTGTAGTTGTTCAAGGGACCCCGGCCGTAGTAACTGTACTGGTCGAAACGGCTGGGAAGCTTTATCTCGTAGCCCAGTCTGGGCAGCGGCAGGTCTGGGTCACTCGTGACGATACTGCTCGCCAATACTATCGTACCGTCGGGATAGACTTTGTAGGTCTGCCTTGTCAGGAAGCTGACCGGCTCGCCCTCGCCATCCGCATCGGCAACCGACTCGTAGGGCTGGCCTGCTTTCCCCGGGCGATGCTTGGCACCGCCCATGCCTTTGGCACGGCTCTCGACGGTATAAGTGATGAGCACCGGCCCGTTAAGGTTCCTGACGACCACAGGTTCGCCCTGGACTTTATGCTGCAAGTCGTACAAACCCTGCCTGAACCATTGGTCGCGGGCCCAGTTGTCGTTATCGACAGGAGCACGGAAGGCGGACAGCTGCAGCGGAGAGTCCTGGAAGACGGACTTGCCGGCGTATTGCATCGCACACAGGCTGCCGGTCCGATTGTCGAAGGTGAGCGAGAAGTCCTTGCTGCCTACGATGATCTTGCCCCCCTTATTCTCGAACCTCAGCCCCCCCTTCCTTTGGGAAGGTATCTCTGCCAATATGCTGACATCAGCAAGCGGCAACTGCTCAGCCATCTGCACATAGCCCCGCTCGGCCCACGGCATGTCGTGCTTCAGACGAAACTCCACGACCAGGAAATACTCGCCGGGTTCCGTCATGTCCACAGGAATGGCAACCTGCAAACGCTTGCGCGGCTGGATGCCCTCCTGCAGGGCAACGGGAATCTCCTGCATTGCCTTGCCGTCCCTGACGAGGTACGCCACCACATCATACGTGTCGGAAGTAATCGGCTCGAAGTAGTTCTTGTTGAAGATAGTGATGTCCGCCACCTTCTTCTCTTGTATCTCTTTGGTGTCCTGGAGCGTCACGCCGACATTCTGATACACCTTCTTCACCTCATAGTATTGAGGTTTCGGCGTCAGATCGGGCAGCATGATGCCATTCATACAGAACATCCCGTCGTTAGGCCAGTCGCCATGATCGCCGCCGTAACCGTAGAACCTGGTTCCGTCATCTGCCTTGTACGTGTCGATCGCCTGGTCAACCCAGTCCCAGATGGCAGCCCCGCAGAAGAAGTCAGTACTCTCTATCGCCTCCCAATAGTCTACAAGATTGCCCAGGGAATTACCCATCGAGTGGGCATACTCCGAGATGTGATAGGGATACTTTATGCCTTTGCTGGTGCCTTTGACAGCCTGGCGCACCCAATCGACCGAGGGATATTGGTTCGAGCCCATGTCCACGATGTCGTTGTTACGCTCGTACTGCACCGGACGACTTGTGTCGAACGACTTCAAGGCGTCGTATGCTGCCTTGAAGTTATCGCCCGGGCCAGCCTCATTCCCTAAGCTCCAGATGACGATGCTGGGGTGGTTGATGTGTGCCCTGGCTGCCTCCATGACTCGGGCAACATGGGCGGCCTGCCACTCCTTCGGGTGGGAAAGACTCGCCTCACCATAATAATATTCGTGGCTCTCTATGTTGGCCTCGTCCTCGAGGTACAGTCCGTACTTGTCTGCAAGGTAATAGAAGTACGGATCATTGCTGTAGTGCGACAGACGGACGTGGTTTATGTTGCCTCGTTTCATCAGCCTCACCTCCTCGAGCATTTGCTCGCGAGTGATGGCGTGGCCTGTAGAAGGATTCGTTTCATGCCGGTTCACGCCCTTCAGCTTTACAGGTTTGCCGTTGACGTAGAAGTATCTGCCGGCCAATCCAAACTCATCCTCCTCGGCTTTCGTCTCGCTAATCTTGACGGTTCGGACGCCGAAGTAGGTTGATGTGCAGTCCAGGAGGTGGCCTTTCTTATCCTTGAGTTCGGCCACGAGGACGTATCTGTTGGGTCTTTCAGCACTCCAAAGCAACGGATTTGCCATATTGAAGGAGGTCTGCAATGCTGCCGGCTCACCCTTTCCAAGCGGCTCCATGGCATCGCTCAACTGCCCGACTGCCTTCGAGGTCTCGTCTGAATAGAGCCGAACAGGATAGATCGTGTAGGTCATCGTCAGCCCTTTCTGCGTCTTCTGGCTGAGGTTGTTGACCTTTCCATCGACCTGGATGACGGCTTCCTTCTTGCCGATTTGTGTGGTTCGTACAGCCAGATCGGCGATTTGAACCTGCGGGAAGGCCGTGAGATATGTGCTGCGGATGATGCCGGGCAAGCGGAACATGTCCTGCGCCTCGAGGAAGGAGCCGTCGCTATTGCGGTAGACTTCTACGGCGAGGCTGTTTTCGCCGTCTTCTTCCAAGTATTTCGTGATGTCGAACCGAGCAGTGTTTCGGCTGTTCTTGCTGAATCCGACGTATTGTCCATTAACCCAAAGATAGAAGAAACTATCGACGCCATCGAAGTTGAGGATGACTTGACGACCTTTCCAGTCAGCAGGAACAGTGAAGTTCCGGCGATAGGAGCCCACCTCGTTGCGGTGTTTGTAGGTCGTCCAGCGCTGGTCTGTCGGCTCGCGCATCACGCCTTCCCGCCAATCGTCCTTCTTTACCTCGTGATAGAAAATAACGGGCTGATTGACATAAACAGGGATGCCGTACTTCATCTCGCCGTGCTTGCCGAGTCCCTGAACGTTCCAGCAGCCCGGCACCTCTATGTTGTCCCAGCCCGTGATGTCGTATGAAGCTTCTGCGAAACCCCTGGGCCTTTGGTCGGGCGACGGGCTCCAGCGGAACTTCCATATGCCGTCGAGGCTTTGGAAATACTGGCTCCCTTCGGGCAGAACGCTGCGGGCTGCGTCGGCACTGGCAAAGGGAAAGATGTGGGCACGCGGCTGGAGCTTGCCTAGCGACAGCCTTTCCGGGCTTTGCCACTCGGTTCCGTCGGGCGACGAGGCTGGTCTGTAGAGGAAGCCCTCGAGGTTATCTTGGGCACTCAGGGTCAGTGCGAGTGCCGAAAGAATCAGGGTTGTCAGGATGTTTTTCATAGTGCTTGATATAGTTTTCCGTGCTTCGGCAGGTCTGCCCGGCGAAGTCGCAGGCCGTCATGACGAGCCGCTGCCAGTCGTCCCTGCTGAGGCCTGGCAAGTCTTCGGGCATGATGTTATCCCAGATAAGCGCACAAGCGAAGCCGGCATTAAAACTGTCTCCGGCGCCGACGGTGCTTACGATGTCCTGCACGGGCGGGGCCTGGAACTCATGGATGCCGCCGGGTGTGCAGACGAAGATGGCTTCGGCACCTGCCGTACAGATGAAGAACGGGCAATGCTGGCTGATATACATATTATATATTACGCGCGCGTCGCGCGAGGAGAACAGGACCTCGAAGTCATCGGCACTGCCGCGCACGATGGTGCTCTGGCGCAGGTTCTGGAGGATGGCAGGCAGAAGTGCCTCGCGCTCGCCTTTGTGGTTGCTGCGGAAATTGACATCGTAATAGACGATGGCATTCTGGCTTGCTGCCTGCCCGAGCATTTCCGTGATGAGGGGCCGCATTCCTTCGCACACTGCGAAGTAGGAGCCGAAGAGCACGACATCGCCTCGCGACATCTGGGGCAACGTGGAATCGGCCGACACTTGCGGCGGCTCGTTGTAGAAAAGGTAGGAGGCATCCTTGTTCTCGCCGATAAAGGCGAGGCTTACTGCACTCTTCTCGCCCTCGCGCAGGTGGAAGTGTTCGGTGTCCACACCGTTCTCCCTGAGGAAGCCGACCGTATTGCGGCCCACGATGTCTGCGCCGTTGTAGCCCACGAAGGTGCAGGGCACGCCTGCTCTTCCCACGCTGATGATGCTGTTGAAACTGCTTCCGCCGGGCACTGCAGCCACCGGCTGTCCGTTGCGAAACAGGATGTCGAGGATGGACTCGCCTGCTGCGACTACTTTTCTATGATTTTTCATGGTTCGTTTCTTTGTGAGTACAAAGTTACGGAAAAATGCTGTCCGACGCAAACTTATTGCCTGATTTCTGCACCTTTTTGTTTTAAATTATGTGTATTCGCACCTTTTGTGTAAAGTTTTACGTATTTTTCTTGGTTATTTCGACATAATGTTTTAATTTTGCAATCAGTTTTAAAACACAAAATACTTGTTATGACAGTAGAAGAGAAGATTAATGCGTTGGTGGAGCGATACAGCCGCAACCGCTCGCACTTGGCAGACATGATTGGCGTGACGCCGCAGGCATTGAACAACTGGGTCTATCGCGACCGCATTCCCCGCAAGGGTGTCGATGCCATCATGGCGCGTTTTCCGCAGGTGGACCTGGAGTGGCTGCGTGGCGGAACGGTGTCGCATTCGGGCGGGCAGCTGCCTTTGCCCGACGAGGATGAGGAGGAGGACGACGATATCATGGCATTTGGCGAACCTTCGAACGCTGCCGCGAGGATGGAAGGAGGCCAGTTCGGCAATCCGTCGCAAAGCCTGACTTCGACGCATTTCGTCACCGGGTTGCAGCCTTCTTTAGGCGATGCTCCGCAGCCCGACAGCAAGGAAGGGCTCGTGCCTCTGCAAATGCCGAGGGGAGACGTCAGGTTCGTCTTCCAATGCCACGGCGACAGCATGCTGCCCAGGATACAGGACGGCGACTACGTCGGCGTAGGCGAGGCACTGGGGCGCTACGAGGCGTTCCGCAAGGGAGTGCCCTACCTGGTGCAGACCACCGACGGGCGTCTGATGGTGAAGATGGTGGAAGACCCGGGCCCCTCGTCGCCATTCCTGCTGCTCAGCACGGAGAACCCCAACTACCAGCTGGCCGACGGAGGCCGCCTTGCCAAGAGCGAGTTCCGGGCCGCCTACCGGGTCCTGATGGTGATGCGCGACATCTGAACAAACGCCCTATAGGGGAATGAATGGCGCCCTATAGGGGAATGAATGGCGCGGCGTGCCGCGTCAAATCAAGACCTATACCTCAATGCCCGAAAAGGGCTGACGCTTTAAAAAACACTTTTGTCTTTACATCAGACTATGGAGACTTTCATTCAAATCACCGGCGTGCAATATGACTGCACGGAGGCAGACATCGCTGTCGTGATGACAGAACTGGAGCAGCAAAGACCCGAGGTGCTGCTCGTCACGGAACAGACTCAGGACTTCGGCATCATCGTGCGCGCCCTCAAAGGCACCACATATCGCGGCGTGGTCAGCCGCTTCGACCTGGAACACATACTCGCCATGATGAGGCACGACGACACGTCGGTCCTCGTGGCGAAGGTGACGGAGACTGACTCCGAAGGGCGCACCGCTGCTGAACGCTTCCGAAGACGACCGACGGCTCGACGTCAGCCTCAAAGTAGCAATGGCAGAACTCAAGCGGAACGGAAGCATCGACAAGGAAACACTCCTGGACCACCTGAGCCGCATCCTCGAGCTCGCCAAGTGGGACGTCAGCCGAGAAACACAAGCACAGCTCGAACAGATACGCAGGCTCATAAGCAACCACACCGACCAGGACATCCGAGCCCTCGCGCCCAGCCTCCGGCACACACTCTCTGCCCTGGGCAGCAAGAAACGCACCCGAGAATTCCAGGAGATACGCCTGCCCGAACTCTGCCGGAGCACAGAGGCCGAACAGATGCACCGCCAGTGGTGCGCCTTCCACAAAGCCGAGCTGACAGACATAGGGCTATGGCAAAAGTCCATCACGCAGCAACTGGAAACCATCGAGGCCTGCCTCCTCCGCCTTCCCGCCGACCTCTGCTACCAGAAAGACCAGTTCGGAGAACTCATGCACCGGCTCATCTACCTCAACATACCGCGCCGCAAACTCCTGATGATGCAATCAGCCCTCGTCCTGCGGCAGTGTCTGCGACGCCAACTGGGACTGTCCGACCCCGACTCCACAAGCCACCTCGACAAGACGGAACGCGACACGATACTGAAACTCGCACCCATCTTCTACGGAAACACCGACGATGCCCGCAACTTCCTCCTGATTGCAAAGGGACAGAAACCATCGGACATCACATCGCTCGTCACACTGTGGGTCAGGGACAAACGCATCAGCGCCGCCAACTGCCACCGTCCGCTCTGGACCATCCTCCACGAGGCAGGCATCTACACAGCCACCGAATCCAACTGGAACATGCACCTGGACATCAGGAAGGCCTGGCGATGACGAGCCAAGGCCCGTCAAAGGAAATCTCGCCGCAGGCACGCATCCCGTCGATGACCTCCTCAAGGAGCGCAGGACTGAAACCGCCAAGGTCGATCTCATAAGCATTGCGAGGACCCTCACGAAGCTGGCCGAGGATGTGATTCCTCAGAGCCTCCTTTTCCGACGCAGGCTGCGGCACCCCCTCACCCCTGCGGATGCAGACATCGCAGATGCCGCAATCGTGGTCCGCTTCCTCACCGAAATAGCGCAGCAGCATACGGCTGCGACAGCAATCGCAATCCTCCTCGGCATACGCCAACATCGCCCCCATGCGCTCCTCATAATGCCTGCGTCGCTCCTCGTAGACTTGCCGCGGAAGGTTCACCCTCTCCTTATCGACTCGACGCGTGCGGAAGGTGACGCAAGGCAAATGCTTTCGGGGAATAAACGAAATGAGATGAAGCTTCGACAGACGAATGAAGGTTTGGTAAACATCGTCCACCGAAACACCCGTCTCACTGCTCAGCAAGCCCTCGTCGATATAGACATAATCGACGAAGATGCCGCCATAATGACGCAACACAGACAGGACAATGCGCTCCTCCGACGGGAAGAGCGCAGCGAAAAGCTCGCCTCGGGAAACATCTATACGCAGTCGGCTGGATGCCTCCTCCTCGTCGCGATACTCGATGTAGCCAGCCTTGTCCAGCAAGTCGAGCGCACTGACGAGCGTAGTCGGGTAATAGCCAAAGACGGTGCAGAACCTTTCGAGATTGAACTCACGCATGACGTTCATGCCCTCCCCCTCGGCAATACCCAGGAAGCAGCACAGTAACTCGTAAGCCCCACGCACATAATCGAGCTCAGGGAACTGCTGCGACAGCCGACGCGACGCCCTCTGTCGCTCGTTCCCCAACGTCAGCAGAATAGCATGAGCCTTCTGCCCGTCGCGACCCGCACGCCCAGCCTCCTGGAAGTAGGCCTCTATGGAATCCGGCACATCAGCATGAAGCACCAGACGCACATCGGGCTTGTCGATGCCCATGCCAAAGGCGTTGGTCGCCACCATAATGCGGAACTCGTCGCGCCGCCACCTTTCCTGACGCTCGTTCTTCTGTACGGCATTCAAGCCAGCATGATAGAACGTGGCAGAGTAACCTGATGCGTTGAGCTGTTCGGCCAGTTCCTTGCACTTCCTCCGGCTGCGGGTATAGACGATGCAACAGCCTGGGAACTCCTGCAAAGCACGTATGATGCCCTGCAGCACCTCGTCTTCCCGCCTCACGATGTATGCCAGGTTGCTTCGTGCAAAGCTCATCTGCAGGACATTCTCCTCGCTGAACAGGAGCTTCTGCTGTATGTCTCTTACCACCTTAGGCGTGGCCGTGGCCGTGAGCGCAAGGATGGGACGGTCGGGGAAGAACTCCCGAATCCTCGATATCTCCAGATAAGACGGACGGAAATCATAGCCCCATTGGCAGATGCAATGCGCCTCGTCGACCGTTACAAAACTGACCTTCATGCGGCTCAGCTTATTGAGGAACAGCTTGCTCCCAAGTCTTTCGGGCGAGACATACAGGAACTTGTAGGCACCGAATATGCCGTTGTCCAGGATGCTCAGCACCTCGTCGTGCGACATATAGCCGGTGATGTAGGCAGCCTTTATGCCGCGTCGCTTCAAGGCCTCAACCTGGTCCTTCATCAAAGAGATAAGCGGCGTAATGACAAGGCAGATGCCCGGCATGGCAAGGGCAGGCACCTGGAACGTTATACTCTTGCCCCCGCCCGTCGGCATCAGGCAGAGCGTGTCGCGCCCCGCAGCTATGCTCTCTATGACATCACGCTGAATGCCACGAAAATCATCATAGCCCCAGTACTTGCGGAGTATCTCCTGATACCGTGTCATAGCCTAAACTACCTGCCTATCCATGCCTCGGGATTGAGTTTGGCAGTCTCCTTGCGCAACTGGAAATGCAAGGTGCAGTTGCCGCTGCCATCGTCGGCAACCGTTCCCAAGATGTCCTTCGCACGAACCTTCTGCCCTTTCTGCACGATGGTGCTGGAGAGGTTGCAATAGACGGAGATATAACTGCCGTGACGAACCAGGACGTTTCGGGTGCCGCCGAACTGAAAGACACTCGACACAACACCATCGAAGACCGCACGGGCACGGGCTCCAGGGCGGCCGATATAGTTTGTGCCCTTATTGTCAAGCTGGACATTCTTCATGCCCGGCACATTGTAAATGCCGAAGCGGCTGCCCAGCATGTATTGTCCGGTAATAGGCACAGGCAGACGCCCCTTGTTCTGTTCGAAGGTTCCATTGAGTTGACGGTCGGCTGCAGTAAGCCAGTTGCCCGACTTCGCTGGCGTGGAAGGCTTCGTCTGCTGCTTCGGGGCAGGTGTCGCGGAAGGTTTCTTGCCCGCTTTCTCTGCGGCTTTTGCTTTACGGGCCGCTTCTTCGGCAGCCTTCTTACGCGCCTCCTCCTCGGCCTTCTTCCTGGCTTGTTCTATCTCGTAGGCTATTACCTGCTCAATCTTCTTATCGAGGGCCGCTATCTGCTTCTGCTGTTCTGCCACCTTGCCCTGCAGTCCGCTCTCCTTCTTCTTAAGCCCCGCCACCTTCTGCCGCTCCTTTACTTGCTGCACGTTCAAGTCTTTGCGCTGCAACATTACCTCGTGCAGGACGCCGTTCTTCTGGCTTTTTGCCGAAAGTAAGAGGTTTTGAGCATCGAGCAACTCTGCCTGTTTCTGCAAGATCTGCTCGCCGAGATTCTGCTGATAACTGACATATTCATGAGCGAAACGCGCCCTCCTGTACATCTGACTTATAGTCTTTGCTGAAAGGACGAATACTATGGGGTCATTGTTAGAGTGCTGCGTCCTGGCATACCGCACGGCGGCTTTGAGGCGCTGGCGTCGTGTACGGACCTCTGCATCCAGCTCCGTGATGTTCTTCTGCAGGCGGATGATGTCGGCTTCGAGGTCGTCGAGTTCCTTTTCAAGCTGATGGATGCGCGAGAGCCTGTTGTTCATCTGCATCCCGAGGAAGTCTACGTTCTGCTGTCCTGTCTTCACCTGCTTCCTTGTCTGGTCGAGTTGTGACTTGGATTTCTGCAGTTCAGTCTTCAGTTTAGACTGCTGCTGCTGCAGGTCCTTCACTTTCTTGCTGTTCTGGGCGGCAAGAGGAAGGGCGATGATAGCACTGAGGAGGAGGACAAGAAGCTTAGTCTTCATATCTGCGTAGGGTATTACCTGGTCAGTTCCATTATGCGTGAGAGGAGTCCTTCGACTGAGACTTCCGTATAACGCGACGAGAGTTGTGTGCGCTTCTCCCATTCCGAATCGACCTTCATATTAGTGAGCGTGAGGTCTGCCTTAATGGTTTTGCTGGCGGTGGGGATTGTTATGTGATGTTTTGTAGGGAAGTTTCTTCCTGCGAGGCTTATGAAGTCTTTGCGCTCCCAGCCTGGAAGGTCTGTGGCTTTATCGTCCCAGAAGTAGGCCTGAAGGGTATTGAAATCGACATCGGCCTGCCTTAGGAACGACACATCGGCGTAGGATGCCTTGACGTATTGCCTGCCAACCTTGTCGACGGCCATGAAGTAATCGGGTGTCATTTCGAGTCGCGCCACCTCGATTACGCCGAGGGTGACGAGGGAGAGCTGTATTACGTCGTTGCGTTTCATACGCAGCGTGCCTCCGAGCGAAGTGCTTCGTCCGCCCGAGGAGAGTTCCATGCGGACCCTGGCAGTAAGGCAGATTGCCTCCTGCTCAGTAGTATTTGTGGTAGTCGTAGTAGTGGTTGTCTGGTCCGGAACCGTAGTGGCTGTGGTCACGGCCTGCTTTTTGCTGCCGCAGGCGGCGAGCAGGAGGAGCAGCAGCAGTATGTGGAGTCGTATGATTAGCTTCATTGTGTTTACCTATTTAATATATTTCTTGCGCTTGATCTTCTTCTTGAGCAGAGGCGTGCAGGTGCCGTCGTCTTTCTGTTTGGCGAGTTTCCAGAGTCGGAGCGCCGTTTCGGATTCGCCGAGGCAGGCATATATGTCGCCGGCATGCTCGAGGAGGTTGCCCATGAGCTGCTCGTCGGAGAGGAGCTCTTCGTCTGTTTTCTGGGGGTTGACGACCTTGTCCATGTACGAACGGGCATGCGTGTAGTCCTCTTTCTTGAAGAGTATCCAGGCGTATGTATCGAGGTAGGTGATGTTGTCCGGCTCTTTTCGTATGGTTCGGTAGCTCATTTCCTCGGCCCGGTCAAGCTGTTCCTCCTTGAGGCTGAGGTAGTAGGCATAGTTGTTGAGGCACATGATGTTGTCCTCCATATAGACCAGCGACGAGTCGTAAGCAGCGAAGGCTTCGGTCTCCTTCTGTTGTTGATAGTAGATGTCACCCAGCACTCCGAACACGTTCGACACGAGTTGTGGGGCGACGAACTCTGTTCGGGCGCGCAGTCCTTGCAGCAGGACGTCGGTTGCATCCGTGAGTTTCTTCTGCTCGGCCAGTGCCATGCCGAGGTAGTAAGCATAGGCTATCTCCTCGGGATGGTAGTTGAGTCCGCGGCGGCTGATGTCTTCCACGCCCTTGTCGTCGTTCTTCTCTGCATAGTATTGCAGCAGTTCGCGGAGTGCCGTCTCGTTGCCCGGGTCCACTTCGAGCACTTTCCGCATGGTCTCGCAGACGGTTTCTCGGGGTTGCTTCCTGTAGACCTGATAGGCGGCCTTCATGATGAGCACCTGAGCATCCTGCTGTGGGCGGGCGATGAGTGTGTCGAAGGCGACTTCGAGCCGCGGTGCGTATGTCGAGTCGTTGTGTACGTCGGCGAGATACGATTGCAGGAGGAGGAGGCGGAGCTGTGTCGGGGAGTCGGCGAGCAACAGCAATGAGTCGCGCATTGCACCGTACTGGTCCTCCTGCCTGCTGTCGCGCAGGTAGTCCAGCGTGGCAAGCTGGAGGTTCGTGTTTGTCGGCTCTTTCTGCCGCACCTCGTCGTATATCTGGAGGGCCCTGACGGTATCGCCGGCCTGCATGTACTGGCTGCCTACGACCACGCGGAGGTTCATGTCGTGCGGGGCATCGTTGCTGAGTGTCTCGAGCTGCACGAAGGCCGAGTCCAGCTGCCCTTTCTCCTTGTAGAGCCTGAACTTCTCGACGGTCACCGGCGGACTGAAGCCTTCGAGCAGCTCGATGCGGTCGAGCACTCCGATGGCCTTGTCCGTGTCGCCGACAGTGCTGTAGAGTTGTGCCAGCTGCGAGAGTATGTCGCTTCGCCTTGGCTGGAGCGTCGCCATCTTCTCCAGCACTGGGATGGCCGACTCAGCATCGCGCCTGTTCAGGTAGAGTGCGGCGAGCGTCTCGAGGTAGTAGGGATTGTTGGCATCGCGTTCCTGTGCCTTCCTGACGTAAGCCGTGCCGATGCTGTCGGCGCGGAGGTATAGGTAGAGCAGGCCGATGTTATAGAGCGCCTCGGGCGCCTCGGGATTGATGTCGAGGCAATGGCGGTAGAGGTCCATCGCCGACGAGTAATCCTCTGCAAGGCGGCACTTCTCTGCCTCGAGGTAGAAGTAGTCGAAGTTGGTCTGAGCACTGAGTCCAGACACGCCAAGCAGCAGGGCAAGTATGAAAGATATATGTTTCAATTTCTCAGGTTAGTAATGGGGTTCTCAAGGTATTAGTATCCATGAGCCAAGGTAATAGTATTCATGAGCCAAGGTAATAGTATTCTTGGACCAAGGTAATAGTATTCTTGGACCAAGGTAATAGTATGCCTTCCTCGGACCCCCTCGGGATGTTTTATTTCGTTCCGCTATGGCCGAAGCCGCCAGCACCTCTTTCCGTCTCCGACAACACCTCCACGGGCTCCCACTCAGCCTGCTCGTGGCGTGCTATCACCATTTGTGCGATGCGTTCGCCATCGGCAATCGTGAAGGGTTTCTCGGAGAGGTTGACCAGGATGACGCATATTTCGCCGCGATAGTCGGCGTCTATGGTGCCGGGAGTATTCAGCACGGTGATGCCATGCTTTATGGCTAAGCCGCTGCGGGGACGCACCTGCGCCTCGAATCCCGGCGGCAAGGCCATGAAGAGACCCGTGGGTACAAGGCACCGCTCGAGCGGCTTCAGCTCGATGGGCAACTCTATGTTTGCACGGAGGTCGACGCCTGCCGACTGCGGCGTGGCATACTGAGGCAGCGGATGATGGCTGCGGTTGATTATCTGTACTTTCATTGGGTTATATGTTATTATACGGCAGGTAGGCTCATGCCGTTTATTTTGCGGTAAAGGTCGAGCGCATAGACGTCGGTCATCCCCGAGATGTAGTCCAGGACGGCCATGATTCGCCCGTAGAGAGTAGGCGCCAGGATGTCGTACTGCGTGCTGACGCGATTGATGAGGAGGCGCGAGAAGGCACGGTCGGAATGCGTGGCCGCCTGCACCATCAGGTCGGTCAGGGTCGTGATAACCTTGTATCCGGCTATCTCTATATCCACCACATCCTTGCAATGATATATCTTACCATAGGCCACACGCACGCATTGCTCGTATGCCTCACGCGGAAGGTCGTCGATGTGCTCTATGAGGGAACCCTCGAAGGTGCCGCTCAGGATGGCCTGCTCATGCTTCAGAAAGACCTGGACACACTGCTGCTCCAGGCAGTTGATGACGCAAGAACGGAGATAGACAATCTGCTCGTTGACGTCGTCCACCAGCTGATTCATGCGCTTCTTGATGTGTTGCTGCTGCTCCGGAGTAAAGTAGGCGAGGAAAAGCCGCTTGGTCTCTTCGGTCGTGAGGAGTTTTAACTTGTGGGCATCCTCGATGTCCATGATCTCGTAACAAATGTCGTCCGCAGCCTCGACGAGGTAAACAAGCGGATAACGGGCATAACGGACCGCCCCCTTCGGAGCAGGAAGTTTGATGATGCCCAGCTCTTTGGCTATCGTCTCATAGTCCTTCACCTCGCTGCGGAAGAAGCCGAACTTGCGCTTGTCGCCTGCCAGGTCGGACGTGAAAGGGTACTTCACGATGCTCGCCAGCGTGCTGTACGTCATGACGAAACCGCCCTTCCTGCGCCCCTTGAAGTGGTGCGTGAGCAGACGGAAAGCATTGGCATTGCCCTCGAAGTGTATGATGTCCTGCCACTGTTGCGGCGAGATGCCGTCGCCCGTCTCGGGGCAGATGTAGTCCCTCAGGAATTGCCCGTCGCCTTCACTAAAGTAAGTTCCTATAGCCGTCTCGCCACTATGACCGAAGGGAGGGTTGCCCATGTCGTGAGCAAGGCAGGCGGCCGAGACGATGCTGCCCAGTTCGGTGAAGTGCGTACTGTAGAGCTCGGGGTGATTCTTCAGGATGAGGCGGCTGATGTCGTTGCCCAAGCTGCGTCCCACACTGCTCACCTCGAGGCTATGCGTCAGCCTATTGTGCACGAAGATGCTGCCCGGCAGGGGAAAGACTTGCGTCTTGTTCTGCAAACGCCGAAAGGGAGCTGAGAAGATGAGGCGGTCGAAGTCGCGCTGGAACTCCGTCCGGTCGTCACTACGCTGCTGCATTCCCTCCTGCCCGAGGCGCTGGTTGGAGAGCAACGTCTCCCACTTCATCATCTCTTCCATCGCTATGAACGCCTCTACTTATCGTCGGGTTTATAGAAGATTCTATTGGCTCCGCTGGTTATCCTCACCAGTTCGGGATGCTCCGCAGCGAAGGTGTCGATGTGGCGCATGCGCTTTTCCTGCAGGATTTCATCTACTGCGATGAGTATTCCCGTCTCCTCCACGTCGCCGAAACCATCGTTGATGGCCGTGCCGAACAGTTTCATCGTGGGGCTCAGACCCATATAGGCGTTGACGAGCGGCGGTATGTTGTAGCCCAAAGCACGTACTTCGTGATTGAGGATACGGTAGTCTGCCTTGAAGTCCTCCTCGGTGAAGAGCATCTTGAACTGCTCCGGGTCGTGCCAGTACTTGAGGGGCTTCATGGGATAAATAAGGTTGTCCGGGTCGGGGAAGTGCTTGTTGAGGAAATAGAGAATCATGTCCCTTGCCATACGGTCATAGCTGGGATACATCGTGAACTTACCGAAGAGATATCGGATAGTAGGTTCGATGACCACGATTGCCCCGAGGCCGTCCCAAAGGTTGTCGAGTGCGAAGATGCCTTTCCTGCCCCGAAGCGTGCTCTGATACTCGAGGGTGACGAACGAGCGGCCCAGTTCGATGGTCCAGGGAGCATAGTCCTTCATGAACTTCTCCGAGAAGCGGAACATGTGGCTGGTGGCGAGGATGGGCTGTCCATCTGCGTCTATCTGCCAGTCCTTGCCGAGGATGTAGCGGTAGCCGCCTACTATCTCTTCCGTTTCAGGGTCCCAGACGAGGATTTGCTTATAGCAGTTCTCGCAGGTGTCGAACTCGTCGAGGTCGATACTCTTACCCGTCCCGCCGCCGGCAGCACGGAAGGCTATCTCGCGGAGGCGTCCTATCTCGTGTACGACATGCGGCGAATCGTGCCAAGTGACAACATAAACTTCGTTGTCGCTCTTGTTTGTCATTCGCAACTTCTTGTCGGGCGTGAGTTCTGCCTTCAGTACTTCTGCAGGGATGGGTTCTGCGATGGGTTCCATTATTTTGTTTTCTTCCATAATTCTCTCCACTATAAACTATATGCTATACACTTGGTCTTGCACCCATCTTCCCCACTCTGCGGGTGTCTTTGTCTTGTCGAAAGTCTGCCAGGGGATGGGTTTGCCAATGCGTACGGTGTAGTGCTTGCCTCGGCTCCGATACATTTCGTCGGGCAGGAGGGCCATTGCGAAGTTCGGCAGATGCAGCCGCTTGCACCAACGCGCCACGCTGTAGAAGCGGTTCGAGTTCCTTCCTTCGAAGTGGATGGGCACGATGTCGCGCTCGTGCTGCACGCTCTTCGTGACGAACGCCTTGTTCCATGGGATGTCGCGGATGGTTCCGTCGTCCTGCTTACGGCTGCAGAGTCCTGCGGGGAACATGATGACGTGGCTGTCGGAGGCAAAGGTTGCTTCCACCAGAGCAGGGAAGGAGCGTGAGTTCTTGCCTATCTTGTTGATGGGGACGCACAGTGGTGCGAGTCCTTTAAGGTTCATGAGGAGGTCGTTTACGAGGTATTTGATGTTGCCGTCGTAGTGTTCGCCGATGATCCAGCCGAGGGTTACGCCGTCGACCGCCCCGAGGGGATGGTTCGAGACGAAGGTATAGGGGCGTCCGTCGTCGGGGAGGTTTTCCTTGCCCTCCACGCTGACTTCGGCGCCGACATACTCCACGACGCCTTTGCAAAAGTCGACGCCTTCCCTTTCCTGGCGCAGGTATACGTTGATGAACTCTTGATGGATGATGCGGGCCAGCAGGCTGGTGAGCCATTTCGGGATGTATTTGGCTTTCTTTCCTGCACGCTCGCGGACGATTTTGTCAATGTCGATTTCGTTTATCATCAGTTGATTGTTATTGGTCGGTTATTGATGAAGTAGCGTCCCCGGGGCAGTCCGCCGAGCCAGTTGGTGCCCTTGTTGAGGCGGGCCGTCAGGTAGAGTACGCCGTTCTGGTTGTAGATGGGCAGCAGCTGATTATGGTCGCTTAGTATCTGGACGACGCGACCTGTGACGTTTATCTGTACGGGGTAGGCCGAGGTGTTCATCCGCCTGGACTGAGGCATTTCGAGGGATGGCATGGCCACGATGAGGGTATCGGGATTGCGATGCACCAGAGTCTTGCGTTTGCGCACGGCTCCTTCGGCCGGCAAGCACAGCAAGGCAGCCAGCGCGAACAGACAAATTTGCAATCTCGGAGTTACTCGCATGAAAACATTTCCTCTATCAAGGGACAAAATTACACATTTCCCAGCAAAAAGACAAATAATCGGTCGAGTTTTTCAGGCAACTATAGTAACTATAGAATATAGGTACTATAAAAGCCCCAACAGAGGGGGCAAAAAAATCCCCTACAGGACGTTGGTCATTCCTCTATAGGGAAAAAAAAGACGCGGCACGCCGCGTTGATTGATTCGGCGTGCCGCGTCGGGAAATCCGGTATATTACTTCTTCAGAGGATTCCAGCCTTGTGCCTTGAGCTGGTGCTCTCCGCCGTCGCGCGTAATGAGGGCCATGCCCTTGTCCTGCTCGGTGATATAGCCGATGACGTGTACGTCGTCGAGGGCCGAGACGGTGTCGTTCATCGAGAGCGGCACGGTGAAGAGCAGTTCGTAGTCTTCGCCGCCGTTGAGGGCACAGGTGCTGACGTTCAGGTTCAGCTCTTCGGCCATGGCAGCGGTCTGGTAGTCGAGAGGCAGCCTCTCTTCGTAGATGCGGCAACCCGTCTGGCTCTGCTTGCAGATGTGCATGAGTTCGCTGCTCAATCCGTCGCTGATGTCCATCATGCTCGTCGGGTGGATGCCTGCCTCGCGGAGCGCCTCGATGATGTCTCCACGCGCCTCGGGTTTGAGCTGCCGCTCGAGGATGTACTCGCGGCCGCTGAAGTCGGGCTGAGCCTCACGCAGGGCCTCCATCTGCTCCTTGCTGCCGCTGCGCCTGGCTTCCTCTACTTGGGAATCGTAGATGGCCTTCTCCCTCTCCAGGAGCTGCAGCCCCATGTAGGCGGCGCCGAGGTTTCCGCTGACGCAGATGAGGTCGGTCGGCTGGGCACCACTACGCAGGACCAGGTCCTCGCTCCGTGCCTCGCCGATAGCCGTAATGCTGATGGCGAGGCCGGTCAGGCTGGCAGTCGTGTCGCCGCCCACAATATCGACGCCCCACTTATCGCAGGCCAGACGCATACCCGCGTAGAGGTCCTCTATATCCTCCACCTTGAACTTGCTCGAGATGGCGAGGCTCACAGTCAGCTGCAGCGGCCTGGCATTCATGGCGAACACGTCCGAGAGGTTCACCATGACCGCTTTGTAGCCCAGATGCCGCAGGGGGACGTATGTGAGGTCGAAGTGTACGCCTTCCATCAAGAGGTCGGTCGTGACTACAGTCCGCATACCTTCCGTTGGCGCAAGGATGGCACAGTCGTCGCCAATGCCACGGATGGTGGACTCGTTCTTTGTCGTTATGTCTTTCGCAAGGCGGTCTATCAGACCAAACTCACCCAGTTCGGATATCTCCATAATCTGCTTAAAAATGAAATGATGAAACAATGAAAGAATGAAGATAAAGCACTCCTAAGGAGATCCCGCTTTCATTTCTTCATTCTTTCATTCTTTCATTTTTATGATTTAATCATTTCCTCGATGAGGGTCGCCATGGAGGGTTGGGCTGCCTCTGCTGCCCGGAGCACCTCTTCATGCGTAATCTTCATCGGAATCTCCAGGCCGCCCAGGTCGGTGATGATGCTTAGGCCGAAGCATTCTATGCCGCAATGGTGGGCGACAATCACTTCGGGAACAGTGCTCATGCCTATCGCATCGGCTCCCCAGCGCGTAAACATGCGGTACTCTGCCGGCGTCTCGTAGGTGGGGCCCTGTGTCGCAAGATACACACCATGCTGGATCCTGATGCCATGCTTAGCGGCAACCGCGTCGGCCTTGGCTATCAAGTCTTTGCTATAAACCTCTCCCATGTCCGGGAATCGCGGCCCGGTCGGGACGTTGGGGCCGTGAAGGGGATTCTCGGGCATATAGTTGATGTGGTCGGTAATTATCATGATGTCGCCGATGCGGAAGTCCGGATTGGTGCCTCCGGCAGCATTGCTCACGTAAAGCGTCTTGATGCCCAGCTCGTACATGATGCGTACGGGGAACGTCACCTCCTGCATCGTCCAGCCTTCATAATAGTGGAACCGGCCCTCCATGGCCATTACATCGACTCCCCCGAGCTTGCCGAAGATGAGTTCCCCTGCATGACCTTCGACGGTGGATACTGGGAAATTGGGAATCTCCCTGTAAGGAAATGTCCTAAGCCTATCTATGCGTCTGGCCAGTTCCCCAAGGCCAGAACCCAGGACAATGGCAATCGTCGGTGCATTCGGCACTCTCTCCCGAAGCCATTCAGCTGTTTCTTTTATTTTCCCGTACATAGTCGTTTATCATTTTATCGAATGTTACTTTCTCGTCTCGCATAATGCTTATCCCGATGGGGAGCACATAAGTGCACCGCTTGACCTCGTCCGTGAGCCCGTCAAGGTGCAGGAGCCGGGCCGCGTCCTTCTCCGTAGTGATGATGATATGCGGCTGGGGCAGGTCGTGCAATGCCCTGTTGATGGCCTCTACATCACGCCTCGTGAAGTAATGGTGGTCGGGGAAAGGGAGCGTGCTCACATGCTGAACGAACTTCCTGACGTCCTGCTCCATCTGCCGCGGGCTGGCGATGCCTGTCAGGAGGAGCACATGAGTGTTGTCTTTCCGCAGCATCTCGGGTTCGAGCATGCCGTCGCCCCATAGCTGATGCATGGTCTCGTAGGTGAGCGTACTGAAGAAGAGTTGCTGATACGGCCTGATGTTCAGGGCCGAGAGGATGACTCGGAAGCCCATCGCATTGATATGCTTGGGGCATTTCGTCACGATGACCGTCGAGGCACGGCTGCTTGAGGAAGGTCGTTCACGCAGTCGTCCGGCAGGCAGGAGGCAGTCGTCCGAGATGATGCGGTGATAGTCGACGAGCAGGATATTATGGCCCGCCTTCACATATCGGTGCTGGAAAGCATCGTCAAGCAGTATCACCTCAACATCCTTGGTAGCCTCGTCCGTCAGGAGCCGCTTAATGCCCCGGCGTCTGTTGGCATCTACGGCAACATACACATCAGGGAACTTCTGCTTTATCTGCCATGGTTCGTCGCCTATCTCCTCCATTGAAGAGGTCGTCGCGGAGAGGATGTAGCCCTTCGTCTTGCGCTTGTATCCACGGCTGAGCACAGCCACCCGATATCTTCCGGCAAGGAGGCGGATGAGATACTCCACAGTGGGCGTCTTGCCAGTGCCGCCTACGGTGATGTTTCCGATGTTGATGATCGGTATGTCATACGACACGGAAGGCAGCACGCCCATGTCGAAAAGAGCGTTCCTGACGTCCACTCCCAGCCCATAAAGCCAGCTGAGCGGCATCAGCCATCTGCGTTTCTGTGTCAAATCACCTTCCATACAAGTGAAAGTTGAAGAGGTTAAAAGGTTAAAAGGAAGGGAAAAGGTGAAAGGCTGAAACAGTGAAAGGCACAGTCGTAACCTTTTCACCTTTTTACCTTTTACTTGATGTTCGGTTCGTAGGGTAGTCTGGCCTGTATCGGATTCATCTTTCCGATGCGACGGACTATGGCAAAGGCGGGATAGTACTCGCCAAGAGCGGCACGGATATGGTCCTCCATGTATCCGTTCTTGCTCTTATCAAGCATCGACATATACCATGGTTCGGTACCTGGATAACGTCCGACGGTGTATTTCTCCACATCGGCAAGCTTGGCAGCCGCTTCTATGGCATCGTCGAGATTACCGAGCTTGTCGACAAGGCCTATGTTCTGTGCCTGCTCGCCCGTCCATACACGGCCCTCTGCAATAGCCTTCACGCTGTCCTGAGCCATGCCTCTGCCACCTGCGACGCGGCCTGTGAAGAGTTCATAGCCTTGGTTGATGTAGGCTTGCAACTTGGCGGATTCGTTGGCATTGAAGGGGCGAGTGAACGATCCGAAGTCGCTCATCGCGTTGGTCTTCACTACGTCGAAGGTGAGGCCAAGCTTCTGCGTGAGCAGTTCGCTTGCATCGGGAATCATGCCGAAGATGCCGATGCTGCCCGTCAAAGTAGTGGGCTCAGCCCAAATCTCATTGGCGCCGCAGCTGATGTAGTAGCCTCCGCTGGCTGCCAAACCACCCATGCTGATGACGACAGGCTTTTCGGCACGCAAGAGTTGTATCTCGTGCCAGATTTGTTCACTTGCATAGGCTGAGCCGCCCGGGCTGTTGACGCGGATGACGACTGCCTTTACATCCTTGTTCTTACGCAGTTTCTGGAGCTCGGTAATTGTTTCATTCGTGGTGATGGAGTGTTCCTGGTTGAAGCCCGAGCCCTTGCTGTCTGAGATTTCCCCGTAGGCATAATAGACGGCGACCTCATCGCTGACCTTGTCTCCAAGGTTGTCTCCAGCAGCGACATCTGCAATTTTTGTGAACTTCAGGTCGTCGTCGTCGCCAAGTTCGAGACGTTCCTTGAGGGCTTTCTTTACGTCGCTGATGTAGGCGAGCTTGTCGGCGAGACGACATTCGACGTACTTCTTCGCGTTGCACAGGAGGATAGCCGAGTCGGCGAAGGCATTCAGTTCGTCCGCATCAATCTTTCTGCTTTTTGCCACGTCCTGCAGTATGTTGTTCCAGATGCTGTAAAGGTAGCTCTTCACCTGCTCGCGGTTGGCGTCGCTCATCTCTGTATTGATGTAGGGTTCGACTGCGCTCTTGTACGTTCCGACCTTGAAGACTTGCATCTTGACGCCTATTTTCTTCAGCAGTCCGGTGTAGAAGATGGGCTGACTTGCCATGCCGCAGAAGTCGATCGAGCCGCTGGGATTGAGGAAGAGCTCGTCTGCGACGGAGCAGAGATAGTAGGCTCCGCGGCTGTAGCTATCGCCGTATGCCACGATCCACTTGCCGCTTTCCTTGAATTCGACGAGGGCCCTGCGCAGTTCCTGC
Source organism: uncultured Bacteroidaceae bacterium (assembly GCA_905235305.1). Lineage (GTDB taxonomy): Bacteria > Bacteroidota > Bacteroidia > Bacteroidales > Bacteroidaceae > Physcousia. The sequence goes on from CAJOLC010000009.1 coordinate 27,562, forward strand.
AGGTCGGCAGGATAGGCGGCGAGCGAGCCTCCCTTCAGGTAGATGCCCTTCACGCGGTCGTTCTTAGCAGCCTTCTTGATGGCATCGAGTGCCTGGTCGAGTCCGATGGAAGGGTCCTCTTCCGTTGATAATATGTCCATCGGCGAGCCTTCGCCGGCTCTTTCCACTACTTCGCCGTCCAGGTTGATGCGCAGGACGCTATTCTTAGGCACGGAGCCGCTTGTTCCTTCGCTTGCCATCATACCGGCAAGGGACACGACTGTGATGATGGTGAAAATGATGCTGGTCAGGATAAGACCTACTATCGTTGCCAGCACGTACTTGAGAAACTCTTTCATAAAACTGTTTATTTAGGTTATTATTTTCTTTATAACGTATAGTATTAGGGAGCAAAGTTAGCAAATAAAACGTTTCCCTGCAAGGTTTTCGGTAAAAAAAGACTATTATATGAAACCTTATGCCATACCTCTGCTCAAAACGCGACGTACCACGCCAAGAAAGATGGCGTGCCAGGTCGGCAAAGATGACGTGCCGCATTGGCAAAGATGGCGTGCCGCATTGGCAAAGATGGCGTGCCGCGTCGGACGACTTGCTACAGGGAGTCCTTCGACTTACGCAAGGCAAGTGCTGCAGAAGACCATACGCCAAGGAGCGCAACAAGCAGTGTCTGAAGGGTATGAACAATGAGGACGAACAAGGCAGCCTCAGTTTGTCCGACGCCATAAAGCACCAGAACGGTCTTGACAGCAAAGTGCCATGGGCCGGCGCCATTGGGTGTGGGAACCAGGACGGCAAAGGTGCCGACCACGAAAGCCACGAGGGCTGCCAATGGACCGAGCCCCGCTGTGAAGTCGAAGCAATAGAACGTCAGGTAGAAATGCAGGTAATAACTCACCCAGATGCCTGTCGAATAGAGCCAGAAAAGCAGGGGTCGCTCCACTTTCCTGACGGAAAGCAGGCCGTTCCTCAAGTCGGAAAGGACAGACTTGGTCTTCGAGAAGAGCCGGAACCTGCGGATGAGCAAGAAGCCGGCAACTATTGCCAGCAGTCCGCAGACAGCCGTCACCACCCAACCCGCCACGGTGAAGCGGCTCAGCAGGCTACCCAAAGAGACGCCCGTCTCACGGAAAAACCTCAGGAAGACAGGGATTTGCGACAGGAACGTCAGCAAGGAAAGCAGCAAGATGAGCAGGGTGTCGATGATTCTCTCCGTGACGACCGTGCCGACACTCAGGGTGAAATTGGTTCCCTCGTAGCGCTTCAAGACGCCACAACGCAAGACCTCGCCCACCCTCGGCACGACGAGACTGCTGGCGTAGCTAAGGAAAACGGCATGCGTGCAAGTGGAAAGGCGCGGCTTCTGCCCCGTAGGAGCCAGGACCTGGCGCCACCTGACGGCCCGAAGAACCTGCGCCAGGATGCCAAACGGCATACTCAGGAGCATCCACGTCCACGACATCCTGTGCGAAAGAGCATCCCTCAGCTCCCCCCAACCTATGCCGCGGTACATCCACCACAGTATCCCGACCGCCAACACTATAGGCACGCCTACCTTGAACAGCTTTCTTAATCGCTCCACGAAAAAAGTTTAAAGTTTCGAGTCCTAAGTTTAAAGTTTTTCGTACTTTTGCATTGCAAAGTTAATAAGAAATAGGAAATAATGAGAGCAGTCAGGCCAAAAAAGTTCCTCGGACAGCACTTTTTGACCGATCTAAGCATAGCAAGCCGCATTGCCGACACAATAGATGCCTGCCCGGACCTGCCCATCCTGGAAGTCGGACCTGGCATGGGCGTCATGACACAATACCTGGTCCGCAAGCCGCGGCTGGTGAAGGTGGTCGAGATAGACTATGAAAGCGTGGAATACCTCAGGCGAACCTATCCCGACCTGGAGGACAACATCATCGAGGACGACTTCCTGAAGATGCACCTCGACCGCACTTTCGGAGGCTCGCCCTTCGTCTTGACGGGCAACTACCCCTATAACATCTCCTCACAAATCTTCTTTAAGATGCTCGACAACAAGGATTTGATTCCCTGTTGCACAGGCATGATTCAGAAGGAAGTTGCGGAGCGAATGGCAGCGGGGCCAGGCGGAAAGACCTACGGCATACTGAGCGTCCTCGTGCAAGCCTGGTATGATGTGGAATACCTCTTCACCGTAGAGCCCAACGTCTTCAACCCGCCGCCTAAAGTCCGCAGTGCTGTCATACGCCTGACACGTAATAAGACGACCGACTTGGGCTGCGACGAGAGGCTCTTCAAGCGGTTGGTCAAGACGACGTTCAACCAGAGACGGAAGACCCTGCGCAACAACATCCGCCCGCTCCTCACGGCCCTCGAGGCGGAACAACCAGAGAAGTCCGACTTCACGGCACTCCTCTCCGACCCCATCATGCAGAAGCGTCCCGAACAGCTCAGTGTGGCGGACTTCATCCAGCTTACCCTAAGGATACAAGACAGTAGGAAATGAGAGAATGAAAAATGAAAGAATGAAACGCTTGACTCTTTTCTCTTAACTGTCTCTGAACTCTAAACCCCGAACTCCAAACTCTTTCATTATGAATTACCCCGACATGCGTCTGCTGCAGCTCCTCGCCAGGACGTTCCCTAACTGCGAGAGCGCGAGCACAGAAATCATAAATCTCGAGGCCATCCTCAGCCTTCCGAAAGGTACCGAACACTTCGTCGCCGACATTCATGGCGAGCATGAAGCCTTCCTGCATATCCTCAGAAATGCCAGCGGAAACATCAAGAGGAAGGTCCACGACCTGTTTGGCGAGTCGCTGCCGGAGCAGGAGATGCGCGACCTGTGCACCCTCATCTACTATCCCGAGAAGCGGCTTGAGATGATTGAGGAGGGTTCGGACGAAGACCTCTCCGGCTTCTACGCTCGGACCTTGCTGCAGCTCATACAGGTCTGCCAGTCCGTGAGCAGCAAATACACGCGCAGCAAGGTGCGCAAAGCACTGCCGAAACAGTTTGCCTACATCATCGAAGAGCTCCTTCACGAAAGCCCGAACGATGAGGATAAAGATGCTTATGTGCAAAGGATTGTCGAGACGATTGTACAGATAGGACAGGCCCGGAACTTCATCGTCGCTATCTGCAACGTCATCCACAAGCTGAGCATCGACCAGCTGCACATCCTTGGCGACATCTTCGACCGCGGGCCCGGGGCGCACATCATCATGGATTACCTGCTTACACGCGAGAACTTCGACCTGCAATGGGGCAATCATGATGCGCTCTGGATGGGTGCGGCAGCCGGCTGCGATGCCTGCATCGCCATCGTCCTGCGCCTGTCCCTGCGCTTCGCCAACCTGGCAACGCTCGAGGAGGGCTATGGCATCAACCTGCTGCCGCTTGCCACGTTTGCCATGGAGACGTATTCCGACGACCCTTGCCTGCAGTTCCTGCCCGTCGGCACCATGGCTGAAGCGAAGGGCGACGAGAAGCGCCTGCGCCTCATCGCGCAGATGCACAAGGCCATTTCCGTCATCCAGTTCAAGCTCGAAGGGCAACTGATGAATGTGCATCCCGAGTGGAACATCGACCGCCGGGGCACCCTGGAGAACATCAACCTGGCGAACGGTACCTATAATTTTGAGGGGCAGGACTATCCGCTGCTCGATGCCTGCTTCCCTACTCTTGACCCGAGCGACCCATACAGGCTGACGGCCGAGGAGGCGGACCTGATGAAGCGGCTCCACCACTCCTTCCGAATCAGCGAAAAACTGCAGAAGCACATCCGCCTCCTCTTCAGTCATGGCTCGATGTTCCTGGTTTCAGGCTGCAACCTCCTGTTCCACGCTTCCGTTCCCCTTAATGCCGACGGCAGCCTGCGGCAGGTTACGATTGACGGCCAGACGTATCAGGGCCGCGAGCTCATGCAGCAGATTGAGTCGATGATGCGCACGGCGTTCTCTCCTTCACCCCTGGAGAGGAACAGGGTCAGCTGCCGGGATTTCTTCTGGTACCTGTGGTGCGGACCGGACAGTCCGCTCTTCGACAAGGACCGCATGGCGACGTTCGAGCGCTACTTCCTGGCCGACCCGGCTACGCACCACGAGGAGAAGGGTGCCTACTATCTGCTTCGTGAGGAGCCGGAGGTGTGTGCCCGCATCCTGGACCACTTCGGCGTGACCTCTCCATCCATGGAAGGCGAGGTGGGTGGACAACGCCACATCATCAACGGCCACGTACCTGTCCATGCCGGCCAGGGCGAGAACCCCATCAAGGCAGACGGGATGCTGATGGTCATCGACGGCGGTTTTTGCAAGTCGTACCACCACACGACGGGCATCGCAGGCTATACCTTGGTCTATCACAGCCGCGGCTTCGAGCTCATCCAGCACGAGCCGTTCACCAGCACGGCAGAGGCTGCCAGCAGCGGCACCGACATCAAGAGCAGCAAGCAAATCGTGGAGATGGCGGGCAGACGCATCCGCGTGCGCGACACCGACAAGGGCCGGCAGATTCAGGAACAGATAAAAGAGCTCCGCGGCCTGCTCTACGCCTACCGCCACGGCATCATCAAGGAGAACACGAAGAAGTAGGAGATTCCCCTGCCCTATCAGAGCATCATTTCATCCCCTATAGGGCATTGCTCATTCCCCTATAGGGGATAAAATAACGCGGCGCGGCGCCTCAGTCTTCGGCCAGCGAGACGCCAGCCAAAGCCGCCGATGCGGACGGGCAAACCCAGGATGTCGGTCTCACATCCCGACGGCGAGCGAGTCCGCTTCACTTATGACGCGACGGGCCCCGACATAGCGGTTATAATAGTAGGGAGAAGTGCGGTAGCTGTCCTCTATCACGCCGCGGCTTGCAGCATGCACGAAATAGAAGTTGCCATCATCTTCCACCTTCGACACGATTCCCACATGGCCCACAGTGCGCCCGGAGCGTGGACTCGTGAAGAAGACAAGGTCGCCTATGCGAAGCTCCTCACGGCCTACGGAAACGCCCTGCCCATACTGAGCACGCGAATCACGGTTCAGGGAGATGTCGAACTGCTTGAAGATGAAACTTGTAAAGCCCGAACAGTCGAACCCATTAGGGCCCGCCATGCCACGACGGTAAGGGCGACCTAAATACTTCATCGCTACGCGGACAACTGCTTCACCCGTTACATTGACATCCCCGCCCCGAAGCGAGGCATTTCCAAACGCCACGAACGTGAACAGTGCCACCAGCAGCATCAGGCATTTCCTATTGCAACCCATCATCCTCAACTCTTGGCAAACCTGGGATATGCAATGGAAATGGCGACGTACCACAAAATAATAAGGTGCAAGGAGTAAGGGGCAAAGAGCAGGATGACGGGGCAGCCGATGAGGAAAATGTAGCGCTGCCTGTTGTCCTGCCAGCTGAAGTTCCTGAACTTCAACGCCAGCATCGGCACCTCACACACCAGCAGGAAGCAGAACAGCAGCATGAAAAGGAACAGGAAGACAGCATTGAACTTCAGCGAAACCAAGAAGGCATGCTCGCCCAGCACAAGGCTCCCCCAGAAGAGGGCATTCGCAGGCGTGGGCAAACCGATGAAGCCATAGTGCTGACGCTCGTCTAGATTGAACTTCGCCAAGCGCAGGCCGGAAAACGCAGCCATCAGGAAAGCCGTATACGGCAGCAGGTGCCTTATCGGCATCAATAGTTCCGGGCAATGCACCTCGTGGAAAAGATAGAAGATAATCGCGCTGGGAGCCACACCGAAGGTAACCACATCGGCCAGCGAATCCAGTTCCTTGCCTATGGGCGACGATACGCCGAGGGCCCTTGCCACCAAGCCATCGAAGAAGTCAAACACGGCTCCTATGACTATCATCAGTACTGCATATTGGTACTGACCGTAGAAGGCACAGCCGGTTGCAATGCAGCCACTGATGAGATTGCAGCAAGTAAGGGAGTTCGGAATATGTCGTCTAATCATCAGAAGTAGTTTCCTTTAGTTTTGCAATCACTGTCTCATTACCCACGGACTTCTGGTTGAGCTTCACCAAAACCTCGGTGTCAAGGGGAAGATATAGGTCAACACGCGAACCGAACTTGATGAAACCAAGATGCTCATCCACATAGCATTCCTCGCCAACCGAGGGATAAGTGACGATGCGGCGAGCCATGGCACCCGCTACCTGACGAAGCAGTATCTCCGTCCCGTCAGGCGTCTCGATAACGACGGTGCTCCTCTCATTCTCTTCACTTGCCTTCGGCAGCCAAGCCTTATGGAAATTGCCGTCGTAATGCCTGACCACCTTAACCGTCCCGTCAACAGGAATCCAGTTGGCATGCACATTGAAGGGACTCATGAAGATGCTCACCATGATACGTCTGTCGTGGAAATACTCGTTCTCCTCCGTCTCTTCCACCACCACGACCTTGCCATCGCATGGCGCCACTACAATACCCTCTGTCTCTCCCTCAAAGGTGCGGATAGGACATTGGAAGAAGTTAAGCAGAATGCCATACAGGACGGCACTCACGGTCACGCAGATGTCGAAGGGAATCTTCGACTCGAAGATATGCAGGATAGTAAAGTTGAGGACTCCAAGCACGATGGCACTCCACAAAAGCGTGTTCTTTCCCTCGTGATGGAGACGTATCTTTTTCAGTTTTCTTAGCCTTTTGCCCATAGTTTTTTCACATAGCGCGGCTCAAAGTTACGAAAAAAACATCTAACATCATGCAATGTTTACTTATTTTTTGCAGTATAGAGAAAAAATTCCCAAACCATAATCCTTAATCCCTAATCTTTTCATATTTTTGTCTCCTAATAATATATTTATATAATGTAAGACATGGAGGACTTCGTTCACTTACACGTTCACTCGCAATACTCCCTGCTCGACGGGCAGGCATCCATCAAGGGCATGGTGGACAAGGCCATAGCCGACGGCATGCGCGGAATGGCACTGACAGACCACGGCAATATGTATGGTGTCAAAGAGCTTTTCGACTATTGCAAAAAGGTCAATAAGGAGAGGACGGAGAATAAGCTGGAACCCTTCAAGCCTATCTTCGGCTGCGAGATGTACGTTGCCAGGGGTGGCGATAAGTCCGTCAAGGTCGGCAAGGAGAACCAGTCCGGCTGGCACCTCATCGTCTTGGCCAAGAACCTCACAGGTTACCACAATCTCATCAAGCTCGTCTCCCGCTCGTGGGTGGACGGCTTCTACATGAGGCCCCGCACCGACCACCGCGACCTGGCCACCTACCACGAAGGCCTCATCATCTGCTCCGCCTGCATCGGCGGCGAAGTGCCGCGCAAGATAGCCTGTGGCGACCTGGCAGGCGCAGACGAGGCCGTCAAGTGGTTCCACGACATCTGGGGCGACGACTACTACATAGAGCTGCAACGCCACGAGGTGAAGAACCCCGCGCAGGAGGCCAACAGGGAAACCTATGAAGTACAGAAACGCGTCAACCCCGTCCTCATAGAACTGGCGCGCAAGCACGGAGTGAAGCTCGTCTGCTCCAACGACTCCCATTTCCTGGACGAAGACGACGCGGAGGCACACGACCTGCTCCTCTGCCTCTCCACCGGTAAAGACCTCGACGACCCGAACCGTATGCGCTACTCCAAGCAGGAGTGGTTCAAGACTCGCGCCGAGATGAACGACCTCTTCGCCGACATCCCCGAAGCCCTCGCCTCCACGAGCGAGATACTCGACAAAGTAGAGACGTACGACTTGGAGTCCAACCCCATCATGCCCTTCTTCCCCATTCCCGAGGAATTTGGCACAGAGGAACTCTGGAGGCAGAAGTACAGCGAAGAGGACCTCGTCAGGGAGTTCACCTCCGACGAGAACGGACAGAACACCTTGCCCGAAGAGGCAGGGAGAAAGAAGATACAGAAGCTGGGGGGCGTGGACAAGCTCTACAGGATAAAGTTCGAAGCGGACTACCTTGCCAAGCTTGCCTACGAGGGCGCCGCCCGCCTCTACCCCACCCCTCTCGCCAAAGAGATTGACGACCGCATCCGCTTCGAGCTGCACATCATGAAGACGATGGGGTTCCCTGGCTACTTCCTCATAGTACAGGACTTCATCAACAGCGCGAGGAACGAGCTTGGCGTGTGGGTGGGGCCTGGCCGAGGCTCTGCAGCCGGCTCCGTCGTTGCCTATTGTCTCGGCATCACAAGGCTCGACCCTCTGAAATACGACCTTCTGTTCGAACGCTTCCTCAACCCTGACCGCATCTCCCTGCCAGATATCGACACTGACTTCGACGACGACGGCCGAGGCAAAGTCCTGCAATGGGTGATGGATAAGTATGGAGCAGAGAACTGTGCACACATCATCACCTATGGAAGGATGGCTGCTAAGAACAGTCTGAAGGATGTCGGTCGTGTCGAAAAGGTGCCGCTGTCGGTTGTCAATGCTTGGTGTAAAGCGATGCCTGAACGTCTGCCAGATGGTAAGAAAGAGTGTCTGGAGAACTTTATTGAAAGCACCACGGAGCTGAAAGAGGCAAAGTTCTCGAGAGATGCCAAGGTGGCCGACACGATTAAGTACGCCCTGAAGCTGGAAGGTACAATCCGCAACACCGGCATCCATGCCTGCGGCTTCATCATCTGCCGCGACCCTATCAGCGACCATGTTCCTGTCTCTACAGCTGACGACCCCGACTTCCCCGACCGCAAGACTGCCGTGACGCAGTACGACGGTCACGTCATCGAAAGCACCGGCCTCATCAAGATGGACTTCCTCGGCCTGAAGACGCTCTCGCAGCTGAAGGAGGCCTGCCGCATCGTAAAGGAAGCCCACGGCATTGATGTCGACCTGGACAACATTCCTATCGACGATGCCTCCACCTATAAGCTATATCAGGAAGGCAGAACCGTCGGCACGTTCCAGTTCGAATCGGCAGGCATGAGAAAGTACCTGAAGGAACTCCATCCGACGGTCTTCGAAGACCTCATTGCCATGAACGCCCTGTACCGCCCGGGCCCGATGGACTACATTCCGCAGTTCATCCGACGCAAGAACGGCCAGGAACCCATTACCTATGACCTCCCGGCCTGTGAGGAATACCTCCGAGACACTTACGGCATCACTGTCTATCAGGAGCAGGTCATGCTGCTTTCACGCAAGCTTGCAGGCTTCACCCGCGGCGAGAGCGATACACTCCGCAAGGCGATGGGCAAGAAGCAGAAGAAGGTTCTGGAGGACTTGAAGCCCAAGTTTATCGACGGCGGCACGCGGAACGGACACGACACCAAGGTGCTTGAGAAGATATGGGCAGACTGGGAGAAGTTCGCCTCCTATGCCTTCAACAAGTCGCACGCTGCCTGCTACTCCTGGGTGGCGTACCAGACGGCCTACATGAAAGCACACTATCCTGCCGAATTCATGGCCGCCCTGCTGACAAGAGGCAAGGACGACGTGAAGGAGGTAACGAAGCTTCTGGAGGAATGCCACGCCATGCGGCTGGAAGTGTTGGGGCCTGATGTCAACGAATCGCACCTCGACTTTGGTGTCAACGACCGCCAGCAGATACGTTATGGCTTGACTGCCATCAAGGGACTTGGCGAGGCTGCCGTTCAGGCCATCGTAGAGGAAAGGGAGAAGAATGGTCCTTTCAAGGACATCTTCGACTTTGCAGAGCGTGTCAACATGCCTGCCATCAAACGAAACGGCCTGGAGTGCCTTGCCATGAGCGGCGCCTTTGATAACATCGCCGGCAATATCCGCAGAGAACAGTTCGTTGCCGAGAACCAGAAGGGCGACATCTTCCTTGACCTGCTCATTCGTTACGGCACACAGTTCCAGCAAGCACAGATGGAGGCACAGTTCTCGCTCTTCGGCATGGATTCCATAGAGCTGAACAAGCCTGCCGTGCCCGAGGCAGAGGAATGGACCGCTTTGGAGCGCCTGAACAAGGAGCGTTCGCTGGTCGGCATCTATCTGTCGGCACATCCTCTCGACGAGTATTACGTCATCCTGCAGAACGTCTGCAACCTGAAGATGGCTGAAATGGAGTACCTCACTGCCTTTGCCGGCCAGAGCGTCCGACTGGGTGGCATCGTGACTGCTATCCGTTCCGGAACGACAAAGAACGGCAAGCCTTACGGCGTAGCCACTATCGAGGACTTCAGCGGCACGGGCGAGATTGCTCTCTTCGGCGATAATTGGGTGAAGTGGGGAGCTTTCCTGAGCGTAGACCGCTCTGTGCTCATCAGCGGAACCGTCGAGAAACATCGCTTCAAGGAGGGTGAGTATGAACTTCGCATCGGTCGTATCGACTGGCTTGCCGACGTCAGTGACAAGGTCATCGAGCGTATCACGATTCACGTCAACACGAATGTCTTGAGCAGAGACGACGTGGAGATGCTGACATCGTATGCAGAAGGAAATCAGGGAAACACAGCATTGCAGATGGTCTTCGTGGATGCCACAAATCCTCACAACCGGCTTCGCATGAACTCCGCTGGCACGCGAATCAAGGTGACGCGGCAGTTCCTGAACGACATCGAGAGCAGCGACGCACTATCATATAGCATTAACCAATAAAATATAAGTATTATGGCACAAGTAATCAACACAGGTAACTTTGAGGCTCTGGTAGCAACCGGCAAGCCTATCGTATTGGACTTCTGGGCAACATGGTGTGGCCCTTGCAAGCGTCTTGCACCCATCATCGAGGAACTGGCAAAGGACTATGATGGCAAGGCCATCGTCGGCAAGTGTGACGTGGAAGAGGACGAGGACCTGCCTGCACGCTTTGGCGTACGAAACATCCCGACCGTAGTCTTCCTCAAGGACGGCAAGGAAGTGGATCGCACCGTAGGCCTGTTGGCAAAGCCCGCTCTTGAAGAGAAGATCAAGGCATTGCTCTAACCACCGACCACTCTTCTCATTCCCTAACCCCTAATCCTTAATCCACATGAGTACCTTTGAAGAAGACCTCCTCAACGACGCTGAGGATGACCGCCAGACGGTCGAGTACATCCAGAACTACCTGCCACAGGAACTCAAGGACAAGTTCACGGAGGACGAACTCTATTACTTCATCGATGTCATCGGCGAGTATTATGTCGACTTGCTCGACAAGCATAATGGCGACGAAGATATTGACATCGACGTGGAGGAAGTGGCAAAGTACGTCGCAAAGCAAGCCAAGAAGGACAAGATGGGCGACTTCGACCCGGAAGACCTCCGCTGGGTTGTGGACGGCGAGCTGGAGTACGGAGAGTCAATTGAAAGTTGAACATTGATAATTTCACATTTATGGAACAACCACTCCTTATTTATAATACTCTGAGCCGACAGAAGGAACGCTTCAAGCCACTCAACCCGGGACGCGTCGGGATGTATGTCTGCGGCCCGACTGTCTATGGTGATGCCCACTTGGGACACGCTCGTCCGGCCATCACCTTCGACCTCCTCTACCGATACCTGCAGCACTTGGGCTACAAGGTGCGCTATGTCCGTAACATCACGGACGTGGGCCATCTGGAGCACGATGCTGACGAGGGCGAGGACAAGATTGCAAAAAAGGCTCGGCTGGAACAGCTCGAGCCGATGGAAGTTGCGCAGTACTACACGAACCGCTTCCATGAAGCGATGGATGCTCTGGGCTGCCTGCCGCCGAGCATCGAGCCGCATGCCACGGGTCATATCATCGAGCAGCAGGCCCTCGTGCAACAGATCCTCGACAACGGCTATGCCTACGAAAGCAACGGAAGCGTCTACTTCGACATCGAGAAGTATAACAAGGACCACCGCTGGGGCATTCTCTCGGGCCGTGACCTGGAGAACATCAAGGACGCGAGCCGAGACCTGGCCGGAGTCGGCGAGAAGCGCAACCAGGCGGACTTCGCCCTTTGGAAAGCCGCCCAGCCTGAGCACATCATGCGCTGGCCGTCGCCCTGGAGCGATGGCTTCCCCGGATGGCACTGCGAATGCACGGCCATGGGCAAGAAGTACCTGGGCGAACACTTCGACATCCACGGCGGAGGCATGGACCTCATCTTCCCCCACCACGAATGCGAGATAGCGCAAGCCATCGCCAGTCAAGGCAGCCAGATGGTACACTACTGGATGCACAACAACATGATTACGATTGACGGCAAGAAGATGGGCAAGTCGTACAACAACTTCATCACTCTGCCCGAGTTCTTCGACGGCTCGCATCCGCTCCTCACACAGGCCTATACGCCCATGACGATACGTTTCTTCATCCTGCAGGCACACTACCGGTCGACGGTCGACTTCGGCAACGATGCCCTGCAGGCCGCAGAGAAGGGACTGGCGCGACTGATGGACGGACTGAACAACCTGCGTCGCCTCCAGGAGGGACAAAAGGTGAAGGGACAGCCGCAGGTCGAGATGAAGTACGTCGACGAACTGCGCACGAAGCTCTACGACGCGATGAACGACGATCTGAACTCGCCCATCGTCATCAGTCACCTGTTCGATGCCTGCCGCACCATCAATACTCTGGTGGACAAGAAAGCAAGCATCACAGCCGAAGTGGCACAGGCTCTGCTCGGTCTCATGCAGACATTCGTCGGCGACATCCTCGGCCTCCGTCAGGACACAGGCGTGAGCAACAAGGCACGCGAAGAAGCTTTCGGAGCCGTCGTAGACATGCTCCTGGAGCAGCGCCAGGCAGCAAAGGCAGAGAAGAACTGGGCCTTGAGCGACAAGATCCGCGACGACCTGGCTGCCCTCGGCTTTGAGGTGAAGGACACGAAGGACGGCTTCAGCTGGACCCTGAACAAGTAAACCCAAATCGGTCATTAGAACGAAGAACTCAAAGATATTGACCTATGAAACTTCTATTTTAGTCCTCGCACATTTCTTTTTGGCATCTTTCCGCCTTATGTGCGGTCACAATGCCCGCATTGCTCCCTTACATAAAACGAAAACCT
>CAJOLC010000010.1 GCA_905235305.1 uncultured Bacteroidaceae bacterium
TGGTAAAAACAAAGGTAACAAAAAAGGTCGAGTTCCAAGCGAGGAACTCGACCTAAATTTGTATTGTGCTCAAAAAGTTTTAGCGGACACCAATAATAGACTATGGACTAACTCATTGCGCTCCTCCGCCCAGTGCCTGGTAGAGGTTGATAGTGGCGGAGATGGCCGACATGCGGTTGCTGATCTGGCTCATCTGAGCAGTGAGCAGTGAGTTCTGGGCAGTGATGACGTTCAGGTAGTTTGCTCCCGAGTTCCGGTAGAGCTTCTGAGTGGCGTCGAGTGCTCGCGTCAAGGACTCCACCTGCTTGTCGATGAGTTCCTGCAGACTTGCAGCGGTGTGGACGTCGTTCATTGCACGGTTCACCTCGTTGCCTGCCGTTATGACCGCCAGTTGAAAGTTGTTCGTTGCAATCTCCATCTCTGCCTTCGACACTTTATACTGTGCCCGGATGCGTCCGTTGGCGAAGAGCGGTTGCGTGAGACTTGCTACTGCTGCACCGATGAACACGCCCGGATTGACTGCCGCTCCGGCCAGGTTGGTGAACTGACCCGAGGAAGAGAGTGTGAGCTGCGGGAAGAAACCGCTGTAGGCAATGTTCTTGTCGTAGAAGGCAGCCGTAAGCTGTAGCTCGGCGCTCTTTACATCAGGACGGCGGTCAAGAATGGCAATGGGCAGACCTGTGCCGATGAAGGCCGGTGCCTGGAAGGATGCCAGGGAATTGCGTTCGATGTGGCTCACCGTTTCACCCAAGATGTTGGAAAGGCTTACCTCCAGTGAATGGATGTTATTATCAAGGGAAACAACCGAGGTGCATATGCTGTGGTAGGTCGCCTCAATGCTTGCCACGGCAGCCGTATTGGCCTGGCCAGCCTCCATAAGCTTCTTCTGCATGTCAAGGTACTGTCCCCAGTTCTGCTGTGTCTGCAGGGTGATTGCCATTTGCTCGTCGAGCATGCAGAGGTTGTAGTACAGTGCAGCGATGTTGGCCACAAGCTGTGCCTGAATGGCTTGCTTGGCGTTGCGGAGCTGGTCGCGTGTCACCTCAGCCTTCTTCTTCTGATTGCGAAGCTGGCCAATGCTGCCTAACTGCCAGCTCATCTGTACGGGCAGAGCGTATGTCTTGCTGGTAGTGTAGTCAATCCGGTCGTAGGGGTCCCACGCACGGCTGACATTGCCGCTGGGGTTAAAGTAGAAGCTGGGTACGTAGGCAAGCTTGGCGCACTGCAGGGCATACTCGGCCTCCTGGATGCGCAGCTCGGCGTTCTTCATGTCTGTGTTCTGCAGACCCCGCTCAATAATGGCCTGCAAGGCGTTGTCGGTGAAGATGTCTCTCCACCCCAGGTCGCCCAAGCTGTTGTCGCCTGCCGTCTGCATGTCGCCGTAGATGCCGTCGGTAGTGATGTCCGATGGGCGTTCGTAGTTCTTGTAGAGCTGGCAGGAACCCATCAGCATTCCTGCAAGAACGATAGGAAATATCTTTTTCATGTCTGTTTGCTTAGTGTATTATTAATTGGCTCCCTCTTTGGCTTCCTTCTTCTCTCTCTGCGAACGCTCCCTTTCCTTGAGGAACTGCTGGTCAGCCTCTTCCTGCATGACAGGACGTATCTTCTCCTGCAAGTACTCGAAGATGATGAAGAAGAGGGGCACGGTGAAGAGGATGGCAAGCGTGCCCACCGACATGCCGCCTATGACACCCAGGCCGATGGTACGGTTGCCGTTGGCACCAGCACCTGTGGCGAAGACAAGAGGTATCATGCCGAAGATCATCGTCAGCACTGTCATGAGGATAGGACGCAGACGAGCCTCGGCAGCTGCAAACGCAGCTTCCACGATGCCCATGCCCTTGCGTCGGCGTTCCAGGGCGAACTCCGTGATGAGGATGGCCGTCTTTGCGAGCAAGCCAATCAGCATGATGATGCCCGTCTGAAGATAGATGTTGTTCTCGATTCTGCCCAAGAATATGAACGGAAGGTTATCGTATCCTTGGTTCCAAAGCCAGGCGAAGAGGTAGGTTCCCATCAAGCCTGCCGGTACAGAGAACAGCACGGCGAAGGGAACGAGGAAGCTCTCGTAGAGGCTGGAAAGTATAAGGAAGATGAGCACGACGCAGACGAGGTAGATGATGGCGGTGGTGTAGCTGCCGATAGTCTCTGCCTCCTCGCGTCCGATGCCGCCGTATTCGTATGAATAGCCGTCGGGGAAGACCTGTTTCTTCACCTCGGCAATGGCCTTCATCGCGTCGGTGTTGCTGACACCTGTTGCCGGTGTGACATTCACCATTATGGAACTGAAGAGGTTGAAGCGTGTGTCAATCTCTGGTCCAACCACCTTCGTCAGCTTGACGAATTGGCTCAGCGGAGCCATCTCAGCACCGTTGCGGACAAACATATTGCTGAGGTCTGCTTCGGACATTCGGCTTTCGGGAGCACTCTCGAGCATGACACGATAGACCTTGGAGAACTGGTTCATGTTGCTGACGTATGCACCGCCGCAATAACTTCCCAAAGCATTGAGCACAGCAGCCGGGCTAATGCCTGCACGCTTGCATTGGGCGGCATCCACTTCCACCTGGAATTGCGGGAAGTTGCGGGCGTATGTCGTGATGGCTCGGCCTATCTCCGGACGCTGGTTCAGCGCGCCGAGGAACTGCATCGTGTAGTTGTAGAAGAGTTCCTTGTCTGCCGGTCCGGTCTTATCCTGAAGGTTAAGTTCCAGAGAACCCATGCCATAGCCGGGAATCATGCCAGGCTCGAAGACGAAACATTGCGCTTCCGGAATCTCCGTGGCAAGGCGGGCGTTGAGCTTCGCATTGGCAATCATGGTCGAAGTTGACATGAAGTTGTCGATGGGATGCCAGAAGCCGTAGCGTCGTTCACTCCAAGGCTTGAAACGGATGACCGACATGCCGTAGCTCGTGCCTTGACCTGCAAGGAAGCCATAACCTGCCACCTTCGTGTATTCAGCCACTTCGGGGATGTCTTTGATGATGGCCTCTGCCTTGTCCATAATCTTAAATGTGCTTGCGAGGTTGCTGCCTGGGACGGCACTGACATTCATCATGGCAACGCCTTGGTCCTCCTGCGGAACGAGACCCGTCGGCAGTTGACTGTTGAAGAAGTACATGCCGAGTGCGGCCACGATGAGTGCGCCGAAGGAGATGACATAGCGGAGCTTGCGGCTGACGAAGCGTCGCATGATGACGGTATACTTGCCGAGCATGGCGTTGTAGCTTGCCTCGTAAGCCAGTCGTGTGCGGTAGTTGATGGCGCCGAGGAAGCCTTTGCGACGTTCCTCGCTGGCTGGTCTCATCATCATGGCACAGAGTGCCGGGCAGACGACAAGTGCGGAGACGCAGGAGATGCCGACAGCCGTGGCCAGCGTAACGCCGAACTGTGTGTAGAACACGCCTGATGTGCCGCCCATGAAGGTCACGGGGATGAACACTGCCATGAAGACGAATGTACAGGAGATGACGGCCATCGTCACGTCGCTCATAGCGTCTTTCGTGGCTTCATACGAGCTCTTGTAGCCTGCATCGAACTTCGCCTGCACTGCTTCCACCACGATGATGGCATCGTCCACTACGGTACCGATGGCCAGGACGAGTGCGAAGAGCGTCAGCAGGTTGAGTGTGAAGCCTGCGATGGACAGGGCTGCGAAGGTGCCGACAAGCGAGACGATGATGGAAATCGTCGGGATGATTGTGGCGCGGAAGTCCTGCAGGAAGAAGTAGACCACAAGGATGACGAGGAAGATGGCGACAATCAGCGTCTCCTCTACATTGGCGATGGAGGCGTTGAGGAAGTCGTTACTTGACATCATCTTAGTGAACTTCATTCCTTTTGGCAACTCTTTCGACAGTTCGTCGAGCTTGGCACTTACGCGGTCATTGGTTTCCTTTGCGTTGGCTCCTGCAAGCTGGAAGCACAGGAACGTGATGGCTGGATGGCCGTTAGCTTCGGCGTGGAAGCCGTAGCCGTCAGAGCCAAGCTCTATCGAAGCGATGTCTTTAAGCCGCAAGATAGTGCCGTCGGCATTGGCGCGTATGACAATGTCCTCGAACTCGCCAATCTCTTTCAGACGGCCGGTATATTTCAATGTATATTGCAGTACATTCTCTACTCCTTCGCCGAACTCGCCGTAAAGTGGCTTCTCGCCGAGCTGTCCGGCTGGAGCCTCAAGGTTCTGTTCTGCGAGGGCCATGGTGATGTCGTCGGGCACGATGCCGTATTGTGCCATCACGTCGGGCTTCATCCAGATGCGCAGCGAGTACTTGCCGCCGAGCAGCATGACGTCGCCCACGCCCTCTACACGCTTGAGCTGCGGAATGATGTTGATGTCGAGGTAGTTCGATATGAATTGTTCGTCGTAGGTGCCGTCGAGGCTTTCCAGAGCGTCAATTTGGAGGAAGGACGTCTGGCGTTTCTGCGTGGTGACACCTATCTTGGTTACTTCCTGGGGCAGCAAGCCTTGCGAACGGCTCACGCGGTTCTGCACGTTTACGGCAGCCATGTCAGCATTGGTGCCTTGCTTGAAATAGACTGTGATGGTAGCCGTGCCTGCATTGGTGGCGGTGGAGGTCATGTAAATCATGTCTTCCACACCGTTGATGCCTTCTTCCAGAGGTTGGATGACGGCTTTCATCACTGCGTCGGCACTTGCTCCCGTATAGGTGGCGCTCACCATGACAGTTGGCGGTGCAATGTCGGGGTACTGCTCTACTGGCAGGGTGGTATAGCTGATGAAGCCCACTATCAGAATTGCGATGGCGATAGACATTGCCATCACTGGGCGCTTTATAAAGATGTTTCCTTTCATAAAGGTGAAAAGTTAAATGGTTGAAAAGAAAAGTTGAAAGGTTGAAGAGTTAAAAAGTTAAATGCTCAATGTCCAATGTACAATGATGGGTTTCCCCCTGTTCACTCTTTCCCCTTTTCACCTTTAACTTTCTGTCCGTCTCTCACCATGCCTGCGCCTTCACTGACAAACTCTTCGGTGCCGTCCAGCCCTTCGCTGACGATGTATTCCTTGCCGTTGGTCTGGGACATGACGCTTATGAGCTTCTCGTGGGCTATGCCATCCTTGTCGACCACATATATCTTGTACCTGTTCTGCGTCTGCACCGTGGCGCTGACGGGAATGACGAGGGCGTCCTTATATACTGTGGGAAGGATGATGTTGCCAGTGGAGCCGGAATGAAGTATGTGGCTTGGGTTGGAGAAGGCGGCACGGAGCTGTACGGAACCGGTGTTCTTGTCGACCACGCCGCTTGCCGATTCCACCTTTCCCTTCACTTCGTATTCGCTTCCGTCCACAAGCTGAAGCGTCAGTTCGGGCATCGAGGCTATGGCGGCCTCTACGCTTTCGCTGTTGCGAACCATCTGGAGGAACTGCGACTCTGCTATGGAGAAGTAGACGTACATCTCGTTGTTGTCGGAGACAGTGGTGAGGGGCTGTGGCATGTTGCTGCCTACCAATGCGCCCTGACGATATGGCAAGGTGCCGACCACGCCGTTTGCCGGACTCTTCACCACGGTGTAGCTGAGGCTGTTGCGGGCGTTGACCACCTGAGCCTCTGCCTGTGCAAGCTGTGCCTTGGCAGTGAGGAGAGCATTCTGAGCCGTCTGAAGTTCCACGTCACTGATGATTTGGTCGTCGAAGAGCTTCTTTTTGCTGTCGTAGTTAAGCTGAGCCGTGGCAAGCTGTGCGCTGGCAGACTTCTGCGCAGCCTCTGCTGTGTTCAGCGCTGCTTGGAAGGGGACCTGGTCGATGATGAAGAGGGTCTGGCCCTTCGTCACCTTCTGACCTTCCGTCACAAGCAGTTTCTGCAGCGTACCGCCCACTTGCGGATAGACGTCGATGTCCTGTCTGCCGCGAATGGTGGCCGAGTACTTCTGCTGGAGAGTGATGTCTCGTTTCTCAGCCTTGGCAGTCTTGAAAGTAGCGGTAGGCATGCCCTGCTGCTTTTTCTGGCCACCGCACGAACAGATTAAGGTCATGGCTGTAAGCGACAAAGCCATGACGAGAATTGATTGCTTTTTCATATAATTATCCTTCTAAATCTCTGAATTTCTAAATCCTTTAGTATCTTATTCTCTCAAAAGCGGGTGCAAAGATAGCACAAAAATATGAAATATTGAGCAGGCGGGTCGCAAAAATGGTACACAGAATTGTCTTAAATGTCTTATTTTTGACATTATTTAAGATATTTTAATGCTTATAAATCCCTAATTCTTCCAATATCTTATTATATAATAATGTTTTGCATCAGCTGTTCCCACCAGCCAATTTGCTCGGGGCAGTCAGATGGATAAGGTCGTAAAGGTGACAGAGTCGGGTGACATGGCAGTATGGGTTGTTTGAACATACATGTATGTGCAATTGAATATTCATGAACCTGCAATTGAATATACATGTATGTGCAAACAACCCATAGTGAAGGGGGGCAAGGAGCAAAGGGCAGGGGGCGAGAAGAAAGGTGCAGGGAGTGAGTGAAGAAAGCGCCTTTGATGACCGATTTGGCATGTCGGGGCAATCGGGGGCCTCGTGTGTGGGGCCTTATTCTTCCGTGTGTCCGGGGGTGGCGACACTGCCGGGGCTGTCTGCATTGGCTTGCAGGACGTCGTGGATGAGCAGTAGGTCTTCCCGCCTGATGCCTTTCCGGATGAGCATTTCCCAGTCGCCGGTGAACCTGGCTGTCGCGATGTCTATGTCGTGGACCTGTCCCTCGGGGAACAGGGCTGCGAATTGGCTGTAGCTGTCGATAGCGCCTTTCCAGTCGCCTCGGAGCAATCGGATGTGTCCCATCCTGAGGTGTGCTTCCCATTTCCTGCCGTCTGTGAGCTCAAGTTCTTTCTTTGTGTAGCGCTCGCTGATGTCGAGCTTGTCGAGAGCCAGAGCGGTTCTTGCGATGGAGGAGACGAGTCCCGCGTAGTTTTCTTCGTCCTGCGAGGCTTCGTAGTCCAGTTTGAAGTAGAGGGCGAGGGCTTCCTCCTGGCGTCCGGCTTTGTCCATCGCGGTGGCGATAAGCAGTGAGAGCGCCTTGTCCTCGGGCATTAGCTCGGCCAGTTTCTGCAGGTACTCCAGCTCTTCCTCGTGTCGGCCTTGCTGGGCATAGCATTCCACGAGGAATCGGAGAATGTCGGTGTTCTCCGGCTCCAGTATTTCTGCGCTCCGTCCCTGGCTGGCAGCTTCGGCGTATTTCTTCTGCTGCATGAGCGCCTGCCCCTTAAGGAGTAATGCGGAGGCGCAGGCTCCTTCGCGGCTGATGGCGTCGTCGAGGATGCGGAGCGTCTGCCCTGACCGGCCAAGCTCGTAGAGCAGTTCGCACAGGCTGACGGTATCTTCGATGGAGAACAGCGTGGCAAGTTCCGGGAAGTCGAACAGTGTGACGTTTTCCCGAAAAGGGTTGATGAGCTGGGAATGCAGGGGGGAATGTCCGAAGAATCGGAAGAGGTCTTGCATGACAAAGCGTACCGTGTACTCGGGGACCGCGGCGTTCTCGATGTCGGGCAGTTCCTGCTCGTCCAATTGATTGAAGGCCTTCGAGAAGTCCTTGTCGTTGCTGACGAGGTAAAGGGTGGCCATCTTGTCGATGTCGCAGTCGAGGATGAAGTCGACAAGCGTGGAAAGATGCTGCTTCTCATTGCCGTCCTTGTCTATCATGACCGATTGGAAGAGCGGATGCGTCTTGTCGAAAGGCATGAACCAGTGCGACTCTCTGCGCAAGTACTTGCATCCGTGGAGCAGGGGAATCTTGGAGAGATTGATGTCGAGGCCGCGCGCAAGGCGGTTCCTCAGGTATCGTCCGCGCAGGGAAATAATGTCCTTGATGTTACCCGCAAGTGCTTTTCCCCCTGCCGAGAGCAGTTCCTTCGTGATAGACTCTGCTTCTCTCAGCTCCTTCTCCATGTCTTTCTCGGAGATAAGCATCAGCAGGAACTCGTACCAGACCTGTGTGACCAGCTTCTTCCCCTCGCGTGAGAGGAGGCTGGCAGGCAGCGATGGCATCAGTGGAGCCACTTCTTTGTGGCGGATTCTCAACAGGAGAAGATGGCTGACGGCCTCGAGCCTTGTGCGCGGACACTCGCTATCTGCCAGGAAGTTGAGTAATAAGATCTTCTCGGCATCGTAGTGCTCCCACAAAGAAAGAAAGATTGCTCCCTCGAGATGCTGCTGTACCATCTCCCTTTGCCGCATGAGGAAGTCGTACCAGAAAGCAGTGTCCTCGGCTGTCCAGAGTGGTGAAGTCCACAAGAGATCGAAGAGGTCGTCCTGCACATCACTTGTCTCTTCGGGCGTAAGGATGCTGTTCCATTTGTCCAGAAGCGCGTCTCTCCCTCCGTAGACTTCGTTCAGTCGGCTCAAGGCATTGCAGTAGAGGTCGCCGCCAAGGCTGATGCGTATGGCTCTGTTGGCTTGTTCCAGGAGCGCGACACCGCGTTTCTGTATCTTTTCCTGCACGTCGTATCGCTTCTCGTCGCTGCCTCCGCCACGTAGGAACAAGAGCATGGAATGATAGTTCCTCTCAAGACTTTCGGCCTCGGCACTGAGGATGGTCTCCGCTGTACAATAGGGGAGGAGTGTGCGAAGAGCAGCGATGCCGTCCAGGATGTAACCCGTGGCGAACCCTTGAAGCCCGTTTCGTGTGACGAGACGAAGTGTCTTGGCATCTATCATAATATAATAAGAAATGTATAGGGGCAGAGGATAAGAAGGGAGGTCGCGTATCTTATCTTATCGTCTCACTCTCTTTATGGTACTTCTATTCTTAAGCCACTTCTCGGCCTCCTCGACGTCGCTTTGCTGGATGTCTGAAAGCGGTTTCAGGGGCGGCAGCTCAAGGGAATCGGCGGTCTCGGCAGGTATTCCGAAGTCCTGTTTCAAGATGTCTCGCAGCAATTCCGCCTCGCTTGCCTTGCTCATGCGCCGCATGGCTTCGTCCAGAAGATTGCGGAAGAGCTTTCGTTGCTTGTCCGTAGCCGAGCTCATAGCTGCCCATGCAAAGAGCCGTGGCTGCTTATCCTTCGTTTGGAAAAGGCGCCTATGCCCCAACTCCTTCATCCAAGTGGCGTAGGGCTCCCCCATGATTGCCGCGTCGATAAGGCCCAAGCGAACCATGTCGGCACGTAGCTGGACGTCATTTACTTGCGGACGATAGATGTCGTCATGGCTCGTGTGAGTCTCGTCGAGCACTCGGTCGCACCAATAATCAGTAGCGGACAGGCGGCTGATTGCAATCATCTGCTCCTTCATCTGGTTGACTTGCTTCACACGCTTTGTCTTGAGTGAGATGAGGGAAAGCGGCTCGTCCAGGCTCACGAAAGGTGTAATCGTGACTCCCTGCTTGCCAAGCTTGGCGCAACGAATCAAGTCGGTGAAGGCGATGTCGGCATATCCGTTCGTGATTGCCGTGTCGATGTCCATCTGTGCCTTGTATCGAAGGACCTCCATCTCCAAGCCAAGACTGT
Source organism: uncultured Bacteroidaceae bacterium (assembly GCA_905235305.1). Classification (GTDB taxonomy): domain Bacteria; phylum Bacteroidota; class Bacteroidia; order Bacteroidales; family Bacteroidaceae; genus Physcousia. The sequence continues at coordinate 9,472 of CAJOLC010000010.1, forward strand.
CGGCTATACCAGTCCTTTCGGCATAATAGACTGGCAAGCAATTCATGGCAGGCATGACGGCAATGCACAAGAGAGTAGTGTCGATGCCCGTCGTGTCTGCATCAAATTGCGTGGCCTCCTGTCGCTGAGAGCAGGAGGCCAGCATGATTGTGGCTATGGTTGCCAGTAGAATTTGTTTCAAATCTTAGCCTTTGATGGCAGCTACACCAGGGAGGACCTTGCCTTCGATGGCTTCAAGCAGGGCACCACCACCGGTGGAGATGTAGCTCACCTTGTCTGTCAGGCCGAACTTTGTGCAGCATGCCACGCTGTCGCCGCCGCCGATCAGGGAGAAGGCACCTTCTGCTGTTGCCTGAGCAACTGCCTCGCCTACTGCACGAGAACCGGCTGTGAAGTCTTCGCACTCAAAGCATCCTGCAGGGCCATTCCAGAGGATTGTCTTTGCACCCTTGATGGCTTCGGCGAACTTCTTGCGGCTTTCGGGACCTGCATCCAGTCCATCCCAACCTGCCTCAATGGCGTTGCTGGGGAAGACCTTTGTCTGAGCACCTGGCTTAACGCTGAATGTGCCGAAATCATAACCGGTGCAGCAAACGCTGTCCACGCCGAGAACGAGTTCCACACCGTTCTCCTTTGCTGTCTTCTCCACGTCGAGAGCAACGTCGAGCTTGTCGAGTTCGACAATCGAGTCACCAATCTCGCCGCCATGAGCCTTGGCGAATGTGTAGGTCATACCGCCACAGAGGATGAGTTTGTCCACCTTGCCGAGCAGGTTCTGAATGATGCCAATCTTGCTGCTCACCTTTGAGCCGCCCATGATGGCTACGAAGGGACGCTTGATGTTCGAGAGAACATTGTCGACGGCCTGTACTTCCTTCTCCATCAGGAAACCGAGCATCTTGTTGTCAGCATCGAAATAATCGGCGATGACGGCAGTAGAAGCGTGCTTTCTGTGAGCCGTGCCGAAGGCATCCATCACGTAGCAGTCGGCATAGCTGGCCAGGGTCTTGGCGAATTCCTTCTGGCTTGCCTTCATGGCCTTCTTGGCTTCTTCGTAAGCGGGGTCTTCCTTGTCGATGCCTACGGGCTTGCCTTCTTCCTCGGGATAGTAGCGAAGGTTCTCAAGCATCAAAGCCTCGCCCATCTTCAGAGCCTTGGCTGCGTCCTGAGCCTTAGCGCAATCGGGAGCAAAAGAGACGGGACAACCGAGAGCCTTCTCTACGGCTGCACGAATCTGGCCAAGTGACAACTTGGGGTTCACTTTACCCTTCGGCTTGCCCATGTGGCTCATGATGATGGCTGCGCCACCGTCTGCGATAATCTTCTTCAAGGTGGGAAGGGCACCACGGATGCGGGTGTCGTCGGTAATCTCACCGTTCTCGTTCAGGGGCACGTTGAAGTCCACGCGCACGATTGCCTTTTTGCCGGCAAAGTTGTAATCAGAAATAGTCATAGTTTAATTGAGTTAATTGATGGTTCGTAATTGCCCGGCAAAGGTACGACATTTCTTTGAAATGTGCAAGTTTGCTGCCTTGAAAATGAGACGAGGCAGGTGAAAAAGCGAAATCCTCCGTTTTAATTCAATCGCAGGACTCCAGTACTCCGAAAATTTTTCTATGGCAGTACTCCAGTACTACCACGGTGGTACTGGAGTTTTCCCACGGTGGTACTGGAGTTTTCCCATGGTAGTACTGGCATCGCGGCTGGGTGCGTTGGGCGATGAAGCGTTCAGGCACAGAAACCGATTGCTGGTCGGCGTTTCAGCGCGACTGCCTTCGGGTTGAACTTCTCCGCAGCAACTCGGACGTCGTCTGCTTCGATGCGCTGATACACGGCCTTGCAGATGGGGTGGGGCGAACTGCTGATTCTGTCGGCGAGGGCTGGGACGATGCCGTTCCTCACAAGTTGCTCCACCCATCTTGCATTGCCGAAGCTTTCGCAGCGACTGCCTACGGCTTCTCGGATGACCTGCCGGAGGAGCGTCCGTGCCTCGTCGCACAGCTCGTAGTCGTCTGCCGAAATCATCTTCTCGGCGATTTGCATCAGCTCGTCCGGGTCGTAGTTCGGGAAGTGGAAACGATATGGAAAGCGGCTCGCAAGCCCCTGATTCATAGAGAGCAACGCATCCATCTCCTTCTCGTAGCCTGCGAAGACGATGAGCATGTCGGGGTCTTTGCGCGAAAGCACATCGAGGAGACACTCGACGGCATGTCGTCCGAAGTCCCTCTCATCGCCTTGCGTGTACAAAGTATATGCTTCGTCGATGAAGAGGACATTACCCTGCGCCTCCTTCAGGATGAGCTTCATGTTCTCTTCCGTCTCGCCGATGTAGCGGCCGATAATGCGTCGCCTGTCCACATACACTACGTCGCCTTTGGAGAGCAAACCTAGTGCGTGATAGATTTTGCCGAGCAGCTTTGCCACGGTTGTCTTGCCTGTGCCGGGATTGCCTGTCAGGACGGCGTGATATGTGGCGTTACATGTCGTGCGGAGCCCCATAAGTCGCCGCTCCTGGAGGAACTTCATCTGGCCTGAAAGAGTACGGATGTTTCGCTTGATTTCCGTAAGTCCCACCATCGCCTGAAGTTCCTCGAGAGCCTCGTTATAGTGGGACTTCCGGTTGAGGAAGAAGTCGTCGTCGATGTCGCAAGGCAGCACTTCCAGTTCCGTAAAGTTTGGTATACCTGCTTTCAGGTTGTCGATATTGTTCTTCTTATAGCGGGGCAGGAGGTTCTGCTCCACGTAATCTCGGAAATCGAGCCTGTCGAAATGCGCAATCAGACCGCGTTCGAAGGCTTCGGTTATCAGGTTGCAAACCTTCTCGACGGCTGCCGGAGTGAATTCGAGATGCGCCAGTCTTGCCTCTTCAAACATGACGTAAATCATCTCTTCGCGCGTGTAAGGCTCAATGGAGAGACGATTCTCTGCCGGAAAATGCTGCCCGAGCGAGGGATATTGCTCGAGCAGCTCCGTTATCTCCTGCTGAGTCCCGTAGAAGATTGCCGAGTTGCTGTTGCCCGGCCAATGTGTCTGAATGGCTTTCATGATGAGTTTCCCGCTTGAATCGAACAGGGCGTCGAGGTTGGAGAAGACAAAGGTATAGGCCTTCGTGCTGTCTTGAATCATCGAGAAGAAGTCGTCGCATGGCTTGACTGCGTTGAAGAAGTCGGTCATCGACTCGTAGGGATTGGGCTTCGTCATGTCGTAGAACTGGTCGAGATGGCCAAACATGTGCTTCGTCATAATCTCCGCCGAATGGAGGAGCAACATGACGGAGGAGCCGATTATGCCAGTGGGTTTGCCCGAGATGAGCAGGTTGTTGCAGAACTCCAAATGAGCTTGGTGCATCTCGTAGCGCATCCAGTTCAGCTCGTTCTGCTTGGCCCGGTTGATGACCCAGCGCTTCAACTGCATCGTCCCGGGCTTTCTGGAGAGCAACTTCCACTTGTTCTTGCAGTTGTAGAGCCTGCCTGAGAGCATGTCTTCGTCGCTCATACTTGGGCAGAAGAACGGCTTCCCCTGGGCGATGAATTTGCCTTCGTTGTCCAAGATGAGGTTATAGCGGAGGACTTTTCCCTCATCGTTCCGGACAAGGAGGAAGTATTTGCCTGGAATCCAGACCAGTTGGCTTTGCAGGGTTGCCTTGATGGATTTGTTGAGACGACGCGACATGTCGTACTTCGTCTCAGCGTCAGCGAGCAGCATCAACTGGTCGTTATAGAGAAGGAAACAGTAGATGCCGGAGTGTTTGAAGTTATCTTCGAGCGTGATACGGACGTTAACGTCACCGAAGTTGTACGTTTGATTGCCAAAGGACTCCTTTGGCTGGAATGAAATAGAAAGGTTTGTCATAGTAATCTGAAATAACATCTTAATTAATTGGTAATGTGTGAACACAAAGAACCCCTCGTCGGCTTGAGGGTTTTAAGAAGCCAATGATAACAATAAATCAAAGAGCGCTGGCGCCTTTGGGACGCAGTAAGAGCATCTGTAGGGAGTCGCAAGGGAGACTGTGGCAGCTATGCCCGTCGCCCTGATGCGGTCGTCCGCTCAGTTGTCTTACGTGTTGTCATCATTGATGTTATTTCAGAAAATCGGGTGCAAATGTAGAACCTTTCTGACATTCCACAAAGAAAAAAGCCCCGAAATGAGGCTTTTTTAACATTATTTTACTTTATCTCTGGTTCCGAAACGTCTTGCAGAGGTGTACGAGACCGCATTTGTCGCATTTCGGGCGCAGGGCTGTGCAGGTGTATCGCCCGTGAAGGATGAGCCAGTGATGTGCGTCTGGAATCTCTTCCGCTGTGAAATATCGGGTAAGCATCTGCTCTACGGAGAGCGGTGTCTTGCACGAATCAGGCACAAGCCCCAGTCGATGGCTGACACGAAAGACGTGAGTATCGACGGCCATCCTTGCCTCGCCCCATACGACACTCAGCACAACATTGGCGGTCTTGCGGCCAACTCCAGGCAGTTCTGTCAGCAGCTTTAGGTCTTGCGGCACTTCTCCTTGATACTTTTCCCAAAGCATCCGAGCCATTTCGACCAGGTGTTTGGCTTTGTTGTTAGGGTAGGAGACGCTCTTTATATAGTCGTAGATGACTTCGGGACTTGCCAGGGCCATCGCTTCAGCACAGGGGTAGTCCTCGAAGAGGCGGGGTGTGACCAGGTTGATACGCTTGTCGGTGCACTGTGCGCTGAGGATGACAGCCACAAGCAACTGGAAGGGATTGTCGTAGTGCAACTCCGTCTTGGCGTTCGGCATAGCCTCTTTGAAGTAAGCCGAAACCTCGCGGTAGAGCGTCTTGCGCGTCATCTTCGGTCGTTTTTCTTGTTGCCCCGGAGAACTTCTGCAGAGAGGATTCCCGACGTCTTATTTCTTTATCTTGCTTTTTCCGACGCCTTCGAAAGTCATCTTCACAGGCTGGATGGTGCCGTCTTCATTGAAGACGAGCTTGTCGATGCAGGTGACGCGGTGATTTCCATCGCGTTCCTCGAGTGGACGACGGTGGTAGATGATGTAGTACTCGTCCTTCCCAGGCACTTGTATTACGCTGTGATGGCCGGCTCCTCGTGCTATGCTCTCGTCCCTTTCGAGTATCTTTCCCTTGAGTTCAAAGGGTCCGAAGGGCGTGTCGCTGATGGCGTATGCCACGCAATAGTCAGGGCCTGTCCAACCTCCCTGGCTCCACATGAAGTAGTATTTGCCGTTGCGCTTCAACATGAACGGCCCCTCGACATATTCCTTGCTGGGAGTAATCTCGTGGAACTTCTGTCCGTCCTCCCAGGGCACGATAGACAGGAGGTCGGGCGAGAGCTTGCAGACGTTACAATGACGCCAGCCGCCGTAGAACATATAGTACTGCCCGTCATCATCACGGAAGACGAACTGGTCGATGGGCTGTGCGCCGTTGACGATTTCATTGATGAGCGGCTTGCCGAGAGCATCCTTGTAGGGACCTTCGGGACGGTCGCTGACGGCCACACCGATGCCTCCCACTTCGCCCTCATGCACGTCGTTGCCACCGAAGAAAAGGTAGAACTTGCCGTCCTTCTCGATGATGGCCGGCGCCCACAACGCCATCCTGAGCCAAGGTATGTCGGCCTGCGTGATGACATTCTCGTGCTTCGTCCAGTTCACGAGGTCTTTGCTCGAGAAGGCATCGAAGTGGAGTTGCTCTTCGTAGGGAGCGCTAAACGTGGGGAAGACCCAGTATTTCCCGTCAAGCACTGCGCCTTCGGGGTCGGCATACCAACCCTCGAAGATGGGGTTGCCGCTTGTCTTTTTCTTCTTCGCCTCGGTCGTCGTGGCGATGCAGCACAGGGATAGGATAAAGATGAGGTGTTTCATAGGACTGAGGGATTTGATGGATTTTATTCGATGATGCCTGCTTCTTTCAATATAGGGATGACGCGGCTGGCTTGCATGCGTTTGTCCTTGTCCTTCTCGGCGTAGTATTTGTCGTGCAGTTTGGTGAGGTTACGGCTCAGGAGGAACTTGTCCATAAGCTTGCCACATTTCAGTCGGTGGCCATTTACGAAGAGATTGTCTCCTTGCATCGCTGCAAAGGATTTCTTCACCGTCTCGTCGGTGGCCTTGTCTCCCGTGGTTAGCTTATAGCCACCTACTCCCCACAGGAATACATAGCCTTTCCCATGCTCTTTGCTGTAGAGGGTGTCCAGCGGCTGCCACTTGTCGTTGACGAAGTCCTCGTACGAGTTGCAGTATCTGCACTGGCTCAGGGCATTGGCAGCCGTGAGCAAGAGCATGCAGAGGAATAGAAGCCGGGTGCTCATCGCTGCTTATTCCTCGATGATGCCTTTGCGCTTCTTGGTCAAGACTTGCTCCTCGATCTCCATTGTGGAGAGGGCATCCATGAAGCCATTGAAGATGGCCTCTACGCGGTCCACCGTCATGCGGCGGAACTTACCGCTGCGGGGGTAGAGCTTTGTGCCCTTCTTGTTGACGGCTTCCTTGTCCGAGATCCATTCCTCGGCTTTGTAGTGTATGCCGTTGTTTCCGTCCATGTCCTCGTTGTAGTAGTACGAGATTTGTGTGAGGAGGAGGCTCACCTTCTGCCCCTTGACGGTAGCACTGAGGAGGTAGCGGAAGCGGGTGCGGTCGAGGTTGATGAAGACATGGCTGAAGGTCATGTACTCGTCCACGCGTGCCACGATGATGCCGCTCCCCTTCTCTTCCGAGATAATGCGGGTGTATTCGGACTTAGGGAACTGGATGGCATTGCCGACGATGGAGTTCTTGAGGTAGGCGGCTACGATGTCGTAAATCTGCTGCTCGCTCTTCTCCGTCACGGTGAAATTCTTCTGGAAGGTGATGACTCCGTCCACTTCGGGCACGGCTCCGAGCAGATACTTCGGGTCTTTCATGTAGTCTCTCTTGCCTGCCATGAGGCAGAGAGGCAAGCACATCAGTGCTGCAAGGAAAAGGATTTTTTTCATATTGATAGGTTTTTGTGTGATATGTCCAGTGTTTGATGGCTCTCCCATGGGGGAGCGGGGAGTTTTTTTATTCGTATCTGATGGCTTCGATGGGATCCATGCGCGCTGCCTTGCGGGCAGGGACATAGCCAAAGAAGATGCCGATGAAGGCACAGATGCAGAAGCTCAAACCTACGCTCCATAGGGGCACACTGCTTGGCAGCATGAAGACGCTGTTGGCAAGCCAGCTGCCGCCATAGCCGAGGGCCACGCCAAGCAGAGCTCCTGTGAGCGAGATCATCACACTTTCGATGAGGAACTGACTCATGATGTCTATGCCACGCGCCCCTACGCTCATGCGGAGTCCTATCTCCTTTGTACGCTCCGTCACGCTCACGAGCATGATGTTCATGATGCCTATGCCTGCCACCAGAAGCGAGAAGGCTGCCGCCACGACAAGTATGAGCGTGATGGTGTCCATCGTGCTTGACATCGTCTCCATCCATTCGGCTTGCGAGCGGATGGTGAAGTCGTCCTCGGCATCATCCTTGAGCTTGTGGTTCCTGCGCAGTATCTGTGTGGTCTCCTCAATGGCTGCATCGCTCAGTTCTTCGGTCAAGGCACTCATCACGATGCTGCTGAAGAACGTCTGTGCCGCGATGCGTTTCATGACGGTGGTGTAGGGGGCAATCATCACATTGTCCTGATCCATGCCCCAGTTGTTGTAGCCCTTGGACTTCAGCACGCCTACGATGCGGAAGGGAATGCTCTTGAAGCGGATGACTTTGCCTACGCAGTCGGCATCTTCATTGCCGAAGAGTTCCTTGACAATCGTGGTGCCTACGACGCAGACCTTGGCGCTCTTCATCACGTCTTCGTCGGTGAAGCAGTCGCCCTTCTTGATGTCCCAGAGCTTGATGGTCATGTAGTCGGGCGCTTCGCCGTAGATGGTGGTGTTGGTATTCTTGGAGCCATAGATGACTTGTCCGCCGCTGGTCACTTCCGGACTGACGTGCGTGACGAGGGTTGCCTCGCTGAGGATGCTCTCGTAGTCAGCCTGCTTGAGCGTCTGCATAGCCGACGGGTCCTGTCGCACACCGCCGCGCATCTCGGCGCCCGGGCGTATGGTGAGCAGGTTGGTGCCCATCTTGCTCAGGTCTGCGCGGATACTCTGCTTCGAGCCCTGCCCAATAGCCATCATGATAATGACGGCCGCCACGCCGATGATGATGCCAAGCATGCTCAGGAAGGAGCGGAACTTGTTGCTCATGATGGCGGTCATGGCCACTTTCAATAGGTTCGTTATGCTCATTTCGTGTTATGAAGTTTGTCGTTCAATATGTTTCGTTGTTTGAACATACATGTATATTCAATTGAACATACATGTACATTCAATTGCACATACATGTATGTTCAAACAACATACTATGCTTCGTCGGGTCATTCATCGTTCGTGTTGGGCAATGCTGCCAGTGCTTCCCGGGCATCGAGGATGTTTGGGTTTTCCTTGTCCTCGCGTATCTTGCCGTCGCGCAGCATGATGTTGCGGCTGCTGTACTGTGCTATCTCGGGGTTATGAGTGACGAAGATGATGGTGCGCCCCTGCCTGTGCAGCTCTTGGAAGAGGCAGAGTATCTCGAACGAGGTGCGTGTGTCGAGGTTACCCGTCGCTTCGTCGGCCAGGATGACGGCAGGGTTGTTCACCAACGCCCTTGCAATGGCGACGCGCTGCATCTGTCCGCCCGACATCTGGTTGCTCTTGTGGTCGAGCCGGTCACCAAGCCCCACGGCCTGCAGCGCCTTGATGGCTGCCTCTCTGCGCTGGCGTGCGTTGTACGTCTTATTGTACATCAGGGGCAGCTCCACATTTTCGACTGCGGTCGTCTTGGCAAGCAAGTTATAGTTCTGGAAGATGAATCCTATCTTGCGATTGCGTAGGACGGCGCGCTCGCTGCGGCGCATCTTGCGGACAGGAACGCCGTCCAGGATGTACTCGCCGCTGGTGGGCGTGTCGAGACAGCCAAGCTGGTTGAGCAACGTACTCTTGCCCGAGCCGGACGTGCCCATGATGGTGACGAACTCGCCCTCGTATATCTTGAAGCTGACACCTCGGAGCGCCTTCACCACCTCACTGCCCACGTGGAAGTCGCGGCGGACATCCTGTAGTTCGATGACTATCTTTCTGTCGTTCATATTCATGGGAGGTTAGAAGTTGGAGGTTAGAGGATAGAGGAATGCTTTCGGCTGCAGGTTTAGGGGCCAATGGTATTCTTTAACCCCCGAACCTCTATCCTCTCACCACTTCTCAGTTCTTCTTCTTGTCATTATTGTTGTTCCTGTTCCTCGGCCTCGGCATGAAGGGGTTGCTGTTCTGCTGCTGCTCGCCTTCCATCTCCTCGGCATTGCTTTGCACGTCGGTAATGACCTTCGTGCCGGCCTGCAGTCCGCCTGTCACCTGAACCAGCGTGCCGTTCGTCACACCCGTCTGTACGGCGATGGCTTTAAGGTTGGGACCTTCCTTCGTCCACACCTTCAGGCGGCTTTCGATGTCTGTAATCGTCTCGCCGTCATTAAGCATCGCTTCGCTTGGCTTGAAGCGCAGAGCCTTGCTGGGAATAGCAAGCACGCCCTCCATCTCGAGCGTGTAGATGTTGACGTTGGCAGTAAGACCGGGCTTGAGCTTAAGGTCTTGGTTGGGCGCACTGATGACGACTTCGTAGGTCACGACGTTGCTTTCCGTCGTGGGCTGCTGCCGGACTTGTGTCACGGCACCTTGGAAAGTGTCGTTCGGGAAAGCATCCACGGTGAAGCTCACACGTTGTCCTTCCTTCACCTCGCCTATGTCAGCCTCGTCGACGTCTGCAATCACGCGCATATCCGTCAGGTCCTGGGCAATGGTAAAAAGTGTGGGCGTGTTGAAGCTCGAGGCAACCGTCTGGCCTTCCTCCACTTCCTTCTTCAGCACGACACCGTCGATGGGACTCGTAATGGTGGCATACCCGAGGTTGGTCTGTGCCTTCTTGACGCTCTCCCGCTTGTTGGTCACGTCCTGCTGCGCCTTGATGTAGGAAAGCCTGGCCTGTTCGTAGTCGTTGGCAGAAATGAGTCCCTTGTCGTAGAGCGTCTTGAAGCGTTCGTAGTTCGTCTTCTGGTAGTCGAGTTCACTCTGCGAGCTCTTTAGGTTGGCCTGTGCGCTGCTCAGCTCGCTCATCAGGTTGGTGCGGTCCAGTTCGGCAATGACCTGTCCGGCCTTGACCACGCTGTTGTAATCGACATAGAGCTTGCTGACGATGCCACTGACCTGTGTGCCGACATCGACACTCGTCACGGGTTCGATGGTGCCTGTGGCCGTTACGCTCGTCGTGATGTTCTGCACGGCGGCTTCCACCTCGGTATAGGTGAATTCAATCTTCTTTTTGCAGCCGCTCACGATGCCTGTCAGCAGTATCAGCATTGCTGCTTTGGTGAATGTGTTTGTGCTCATATTATATTATATAATGTGTCGTTCTGTTGCTTGGCATGCCCGTCAGAGTTCAATCTTCTCTCCTGTATAGAACTTGAGGAGCTGTATGTTGAGCAGAGCCATATACTTGCTTTGCAGCATGTCCTGCTCGGCACTGATGACATTGTCGCGGCCTTGCAGCACGTCCACCGTGTTCTTCAGGCCGTTCTGGAACTGTTCGTTGAGCAGTTCATAGCTTGCTTCCTGACTCTTGACGCGACTCTTGGCGGCGATGTAGTTCTGCTGTCCGCTGTTCGCATTGAGCCAATACTGTTCGATGGTGCTGGAGAGAGCATTCTTCTTGTCTTGCAGGTCGAGCTTCGAAGAGAGCTGTTGAAGCTTTGCAGTCTTGACGTTCGACATGTTCCGACGATTGTCGAGGATGGGTACACTGAAGTTCAGTCCGGCACTCATGTTGAGGTTTGTCTTCATCTGCTCACCCCATCCGTTCTTGTTGCCGCTTGTGTGATTGCTCCCCAGGCTTGCGCTTGCGCCGACGGTGGGGTAAAAACCTCGCTTTGCGATGTCGAGCTGCATATCGGCAGCCTCAATGCTTAGTTCGGCGCTCTTTATCTCGGGCCTTGTCTCAAGGGCTTTAGCGTATGCCTCCTGCGCACTTGGCACGAGAGCCAGCACTTGTTCATCAGTAGGGATGTTGCCCGACACATCGAAAGGCGTACTGAGGTCGAGTTCGAGCAGAGCCTTGAGTTGCCGCTTGTAGTTTGCAAGCTGTGTCTCACTGTTCACTACGGCATATTGGGCACTGCTCAGCTGTGCTTCGAGCTGCACCACGTCGGCCTTTGCCATTTGCCCTTGCTTCATCATCTCCTCGCCCCTGTCGTATTGGCTTTGGGCAGTGGAGAGAAGCATCTCATTGACACGCTTTGCTTCCTTTGTGTACATGATTTGCACATAGAGCTGTGCTATCTGTTCCTGTATGGTCAGCTCGCTTTGTTCAGTCGTAAGCGCTGTGATGCGGTTCTGAAGCTCTTGCTCTTTGATGTTCTTATAGTTGATTCCTCCGTTCCAGAGGGTAACGTTGGCGTTCAATCCGTATGTGCCTTGGTAGGTAACGTTGTTGCGTGTGCTGGTTACTTGGCTTCCCTGCACGACGTTGATGACTTCCGTGAACGGTCGGTAGCCTACGCTTTGGTTGGTGTTGAAGGTAAGGCTTGGGAAGAGAGCTCCCTTGTCTTGCCACAGACTTACCTCGCCTTGTTCTTCGCTGATGCGGTTCTTCTGCACCTGAATGTTGTGCGCCAGCGCATAGTCCAGGCAGTCTTGCAGTGTCCATGTCTTTTGGGCGGAGAGTGTTCCGGCAAGGAACATCAGTAGGAATAGTGCTTTTATTCTCATATTATCTCGTTATCTACATTTCCAAATCCTTGAAGGTGAAGTGCCGTTTGCCATAGTATTCCCACAGAAGGTTTGTGGGCGAGAGTATCTGGTCGTATGGCACGACGGCCAGAGCTGCGTTCTTGTCTCGGTCTTCCTTGAAGTCCTTCCGCATCTTCCGGAAGTCGTGGTGAGCCTTTACTACAGCCATGCACGCTGCCAGATGCCCGCCTGCGAGGAAGTGCAAGGCTGCTGCTGCGTCCAGCAGACGTCGCCAACGCATGACACTGCTAAATCTTTCCTTCGGCATATTCTTGTAGAGGAGGAACAGGTTGTTGCGGAAGTTGAGATAGGCTTTCCTTGGGCTTTCCTTGGGAAGTGTGCCGCCGCCGACGTGATAGACTACGCTTTCGGGGATGCAGACGATGCCGTAGCCACGGCTCCTGAGCCGCCAGCAGAGGTCTATCTCCTCTTGATGTGCGAAGAAACGTGCATCCAGTCCGCCTGCCTCGAGGTAGAGTTTCCGGCGAATGAGCAAGGCTGCGCCTGTTGCCCAAGCTACGGAGGCGATAGTGTCGTACTGCCCTTCGTCGCGTTCCACTGTGCCGAGGATGCGTCCCCGACAGAAGGGGAAGCCCATCTTCCCTATGTAGCCGCCGCACGCTCCTGCGTATTCCAGCATGTCGGGTTCCTGTTCGCTGCGTATCTTTGGCTGGCAGCAAGCCACTTCAGGATGCCCGTCCATGTAGTCGAGCATTGGCCTGAGCCAGCCTTCTTCCACACGGACATCGCTATTGAGCAGCAGGCAGAGGTCGCACTCCACTTGTGCAATGGCCTTGTTGTAACCTTCGGCGAAGCCATAATTATGGTCGAATAGAATGGTACGGACATCGGGGAACTGTTCTGCAAGCAGCTTAAGTGAGCCGTCGGTGCTGCCGTTGTCTGCGACGACAACTTCTGCCTCGGGCGAATGCTCGATGACGGAAGGCAGGAAACGACGCAGCATCTCTTCACCATTCCAATTCAATATGATGATGCTCAAACTCATGCTAACTCTTAACTTTTAACTTGCAGTTGCCCGACCAGTGCGTCTCCCTTTTCGTTCCATTCTCCCAGCAGGACGGGTACAATGGTGTTTGCTTGTGCTTGCTCCCCCTTGGAGAGGTCTGGAGTGAGGCTTACTCGGATGTAGTTGTCTGTGAAGCCGTGCAGCGGTCCGCCTTTCGTACTGTGTTCCAGCAGGACGGGTCGCGTTTGTCCCTTATATATATTATAATATGTATGCAGCTTCTCTTCGCTGAGTTGCAGGATCTGTTGGCTGCGTTCATGTTTCTTCTGTGGGGGGACGGCGCCGTGTATCTGCAAGGCCTTCGTACCTGGGCGTTCGCTGTAGCTGAAAACATGGTACTGGCTGACGGGCATCGACTGCATGAAGTCGTAGGCTTTGCCGAACATTTCGTCTGTTTCGCCACGCATGCCAACGATGACATCCACGCCGATGAATGCGTCGGGAATGTGCCTGCGCACCTCTTCTATCTTCTGGGCGAAGAACTTTGTGTCGTAGCGCCTGTGCATGAGGCGAAGCACTTCATCGCTTCCGCTCTGCAGGGGGATGTGGAAATGTGGCATGAAGGCACGGCTCTCTGCGCAGAAGCGGATGATGTCTTCTGTCAGCAAGTTCGGTTCGATGCTGCTGATGCGATAGCGCTTGATGCCTTCCACCTTGTCGAGTGCTCGCAGGAGGTCGAGGAAGCTCTCGCCTGTCGTTTTGCCGAAGTCGCCGATGTTGACACCCGTCAGCACTATCTCCTTGCCGCCTTGCTGTGCTGCCTCTTCTGCTTGCTTCACGAGGGAAACGATGCTGCCATTCCTGCTGCGCCCTCTTGAGAAGGGTATGGTGCAGTATGTACAGTAGTAGTCGCAGCCGTCCTGTACCTTGAGGAAGAAGCGAGTCCGTTCCCCGCGGGCACATGCAGGGGCAAATGGGGCAGGGGAACTGATGTCTTCTTGCTCTTTGTCCCTTGCTTCCTGCATCTCTGCTATGCGTTGCACAATCTTCCCTTTCTGCTTCCCATCCACGAAGAGGAAGTTCTCTCCCCACAGTGGAGGAGTCATAGGAGGCTTGTAGCAGCCCGTCACCACCACGAGTGCTTCCGGATGCTTATGGTGCAGTCGGCTTATGGCTTGGCGGCTTTTGCTGTCGGCCACCTCTGTGACGCTGCATGTGTTCACGATGCAGATGTCGGCCGCTTCGCCACTTTTGGCAGTCTCCACACCGGCATCCTCCATTTGCTTCTGGATGGTGCTTGTCTCGGCGAAGTTCAGTTTGCATCCGAGGGTGAAGTAGACAGCCTTCTTGCCTTTTAGTGTATTCACGCTGCAAAGATACGAAGAAAAAATGAAAGAATAGTGGAATAGAAGGCGAAAATTAGCGTTTGTTAAGATTGCAAAGAGTCATGGGTGGCTTTTTTACCAATTTTTCATTCTTCCATTCTTCTATATATCCATTCTCTCGTTATCAGACGGAAATCCATGTATTTAGTGGGGCAGAACCCTATGTTGATTATCAAGTACTTAGACGAAAATGCAAAAAAAATCTAAAAAAAAGTCATGAAAAGTTGCACGTAATTCGAAAAATCGCCGTACCTTTGCAGCGTTTTAAAGAACAATTGATTGTTTTACAAGTTTAAAAACGGAAAAGAAATGAAAAAGTTAGCATTTTTGTTCGCAGCTGTTATTGCTGTATCTTTCGCATCTTGTGGTCAGAAGACTGAGCAGGGTACCTGCTGCGATAGCGACAGCGTAGCTGTTGAAGAGACAGTAGTTGACACTTGCGCTTGCGACACTTGCGCATGTGACACTTGCGCTTGCCCCGTAGCTGAATAAATCAACAGCCGAGCAAAAAAAGACGCAAAGAGCCGTACCGATAGGTGCGGCTCTATTTTTTTATACATAAATTACTGTTTGAGACCCGACATTCCTTAGTGGGTTGTTTGCAGGTTCATGAACCTGCAATTGAATATTCATGAACCTGCAATTGAATGTTCATGAACCTGCAACGAACATACTATGTTGGGTTGAGTGATGGAGTACATTGGGATGGGCAATTCGCCATGTTAAGGGAGGCGATGCTCAGATCCTGTTCAGCTCTTTGCCTTGCATGAAGGCGGCGACGTTGTCTATTGCGATGTCGATGAGCCTGCGGCGGGCGGCCAGGGAAGCCCAGGCGATGTGGGGCGTGATGTAGCATCGGGGGGCTGATATCATAGGGCTTCCCTGTCGGGGAGGCTCTTTTGTCAGTACGTCGACCCCTACGGCAAGGAGTCGTCCGCCTGTAAGTGCGTCGGCCACAGCCTGTTCGTCGAGCAGCGGGCCGCGTCCTGTGTTGATGAGAATGGCTGTGGGCTTCATCAGGGCAAGGCGTTCGCGGTTGACGAGATGGTGCGTCGCGTCGGTCAGCGGACAGTGCAGGCTCACTACGTCCGACTCGCTGAAGAGTTCGTCGAAGTCTTTCGCCTTGCGTATTCCCATGTCCCGGAGCGCTGCCTCCGACTTGCTGCTGACGGCTGTCACCTTCATTCCGAAAGCCTGTGCCATACGCGCCACCTGCGTCCCGATATTGCCGAGTCCGACGATGCCCATCGTCAGTCCGTCCAATTCAATGAGGGGCGACTTCGTGAAACTGAAGTCGGCATTTCTCTGCCACTCGCCTTGGCGGACGGCATCGGCGTGGAGGCTGACCTGATTCGTGATGTTAAGCAGGTGGGCAAAGACTGTCTGAGCCACCGACATCGTGCTGTACGCCGGTATGTTCGTCACGGCGATGCCGCGTCGGTGGGCTTCGGCGATGTCCACCACGTTGTAGCCCGTGGCCAGCACCCCTATGTAGCGGAGGCAGGGTAGGGCAGCCATCGCCCCTGCATCAATGATGACCTTGTTCGTGAGCAGCACTTCGGCACCGTCGGCTCTCTCAAGCAGTTCCTCCGGTTTGGTACGTTCGTAGACCTTGAGCTCGCCAAAAGCTTTGAGCCCGTCCCACGAGAGGTCGCCCGGGTTGGCAGTGTGTCCGTCCAGAATAACTGTTTTCATCGTGAATGTATGGAGAGGTTTGGTTAGCGTCGGATCGTGAGGGGGATGGCCTCGGCGTGTGCTTTGCAGAAGGCTTTGGCGCCATCTGTGACCAAAGCCAGGTAGCCGCCGCCGCCTGCGCCGGGCATTTTCCATGCCAACACGTCGGGCAGGGCGGAGTATCGGTCTATGTAGTCCTGTACGCCGGGCTGTATCATCGCGGGGAACATGGCAGTCTGTGCGTCGAACGAAGCCTGATATGCCGAGGCGAAGGCCTGTAGGTCGCGACGCATGATGGCGTTCCAGCAGTCGTCGGCAGCCTTGGCGAGTGCCCTCACCTTCCGCTCTGTGATGTCCTTTCCATCCACCACCGAGCAGCCGGGCCGCCGCGGGAACATGGGCACGAGGCACAGGTGGCTCTCCAACCAACTGAGTATCTCTTCGTCCTGACACTGCTCTATGCGGTCGGGCCAGTAGCGTGCGTCGTAGTGATGCCTGCATAGTCCGGGCACGCAGATACCGATGGAGTCCTGTGCGCCACTGATGATGCCGTCGCTTCTCTCAGGGTCGTTCTCGAAGCAGAACACGAGTTTGGCGAGCATCTCGGCATCCATGTCGGGCAGCTTCATAGGCCAAATCCGCTGTATCTGCTTGCGTGTGGAAGTGGAGAGGCCGCATCTCTCCCTCGAAATCGGGAACGAGCGAGATGGTCAGTGCCCAGCCCGGTGCGTGACAGCTGACGTATGGCTGGTCAATCCACGTCCCTGCCAGGTCAAGCCTGGTAGGTATCTCACTGATCTGTGCCTTGAGGCCTGTGCTCGAACGCGCGTCGAGTCCCTCGGCAGGCGTACGTTCCAGCACGATGTACTCTATTCCCCGCTCTTCGCAGAAGCGTCTCTTCTCCTCACTTGCGCCGTCGGCGTTCACCACGAAGCAGTCTGGCTTCAGCATTTCGACGGTCGGCACGAAGTCCATCACGCCGCTGCCCTTGTTGATGAAGGCTTCCTTGACGTATCGGATACTCTGCACCATGAAGAGACGCTCCCGTTCGGGATAGACCGTCTTGTGGTTCTTGTACTGCAATATAGTGGCGTCCGAGCCTATGCCGACATATAAGTCGCCATATTGGGAGGCTTGCTTGAAGAACTCCACATGCCCGCTGTGCAGCAAGTCATAGCAGCCGCTGACGAAGACCTTTTTGTTCATTTAACTATTTAAACCTTTTCTTTGACTATATACACTGTACCACAGCACCACGACGAAGCAGAAGAGCGGCACGACATACGACATCGAGATACCGAACCTGTCGCTGACCAGGCCCTGGAGCGGCGTCAGGAGTGCGCCTCCCAATATCGCCATGATGAGTCCCGATGCACCTATCTTTGCGTCGTCGCCCACGTCTTCGAGGGCTATGCCATAGATGGTGGGGAACTGGAGCGACATGAAGAAGCTGATGAGGACCAGCGCCGTGACTGCCACCATGCCGCTTCCCTTCATCAGAATCACCACGAGGCAGAGCACGATGTCGGCTGCTGCAGCCACTGACATCAGCTGCGACGGGCGGAAGAATTTCATCATCCATGTGAAGAAGAAGCGTGCCGCGCAGAAGCAGATGATGCTTGCCAGGTAGTAAGTCGCCGCATCTGCCTCGGCGATTCCTAACTCTTGCATCACCAACCTGATGGTGAACGACCACACGCATATCTGGGCGCCGACGTAGAAGAACTGTGCCACGACACCCCACACATAGCGTTTGTTCCTGAACAGCCGCCTGAAGGATGCGCCGACGCTGCCTTGTTCGCCATCTCTTCCGGCGGGCATCCTGGAGAACATCATTACGAGCATGATGGCGATGAGCACTATTCCGAGCCCCAGGTAAGTCTCTGAGATGCTGTTCAATGAGATGTTGCGAAGGATGAATTGCTGGCTTAGGAGAATGCCTGTAATGCTGCCTATCGGGTTGAACGACTGCGCAATGTTGAGTCTGCGGGTCGCCGTTTCGGGTGCTCCCATTGAGAGGATGTAGGGATTTGCCGTGGTCTCCAGCACGGAGCAACCGCCGGCCAGGATGTATATCGCGATAAGATAGAACGGATAACTCTCGGCAAGTGCTGCCGGATAGAACAGCATGGCGCCTCCCGCATAGAGCAGAAGGCCCAGGAGGATGCCGGCTTTGTAGGATACTCTCCTGATGAAGAGCGCTGCCGGCAAAGCAAAGCAGAAGTAGGAACCATAGAAGGCAAACTGGATGAGGGACGTTTCGGCATCACTCATCTTCATTACCTTCTTGAAGGCCGCCAGCAGGGTGTCCGTCATGTTGTTCGCCAAACCCCACAGGAAAAAGAGTGTGGTGACCAAGGCAAACGGCAGGAGGTATCGTCTTTCGAGTGTTCTCATGGAAAGTTTCTTATTTTCTTATTATCACATTATCGTATCACCCTTACTCATAGAGGAAGAACATTCGCTCCATCATCTGCCATTTCTCGTCGCTCGTGGCGTCGGGGCTGCATCCCTGAAACTGGCTGACGAAGGCTTCCCATTCAGCCTGACGGGGCAGCGTGGCGAGTCGGGCCATCGCCTGCTCCCAGTCGAAGTCGGCCGGGGCATCAACTATCATGACCAGCGTATTGCCCAGGATGTAGATTTCCATCTCGAGGATGCCGACCTCGCGAATGCCTTCGCGGACCTCCTTCCAGTTGTATTCCTGCGAATGCCACTTGATGTACTCGCGCCTGGCCTCTTCGTCGGAACGGAGCGTCAGCGTCTGCACGAACCGCTTCGTCGTGCCTTGACGCTGTTTTTGTAAGTAGCCTTCCATATATTAAAACAGGTAAATGACAAAATGATTCAAAAGTAAATAAATTGTAAATCGGAGTCCGCGCTTTAACAGCGCGCCTTTGTACTAAAGTATCAAAGAAATTGTCATATTGTAAATAACATCATTGGTGTATCTGCAACTGCGGGAACGGGAACCCGATGCCTTGCTTGTTGAACTCCGTATAGATGCGCTCGTTCGTATCGAAGAAGACATTCCAGTACTCGGGGGCAGTCGTCCAGACTCGCAAGACGAAGTCCACACTGCTGTTCGCCAGTTCTTTTACGGCGATGAAAGGCGCCGGGTCTTTCAGAATGCGCTTATCCTCGCTGATGAGTGCCAGCGTGACATCCTTGACCTTCTGCGTGTCGGTGCCATACTCAACGCTTATCGTGAAGTCAACCCGCCTAAGGTCATTCCTCGTGTAGTTCGTGATGTTGCCGCTCGAAAGCGCACCGTTCGGCACGAAGAGCTCTTTGTTGTCCAACGTGGTCAGTATCGTATGGAAAATCTGGATAGCCTTCACCGTGCCGCTCACGCCTTGTGCCTCGATGAAGTCACCTACCCTGAAAGGCTTCAGGAACAGCAGGATGATGCCGCCCGCCAAGTTCTGCAGGTTCCCGCTCAGTGCCATGCCGACAGCCAGGCCTGCCGACGCCAGCAAGGCAGCAAGGCTCGTCGTGTTCACGCCAAGCGTTCCCACCACCATGATGACAAGCAGAATGATAAGCGTAATGTTGACGAAGCTCTTCAGGAACGACTGCACCGTCGGCTCCACACCGCGACGCTCCAGCATCCGGGCCACCATGCGGTTGATGAACTTAATAGCATAACGGCCTACAACAAAGATAACAAGTGCCAGCAGCAAGCTTTTCCCAGCTTCCATGCCCCACTTCACAGTCAGGTCAATCATCTGGTCGAGCTCACCGTTCCTTGCGGCCTCAATAACCTCCTTGCCCGCCTCGATGGGCGTAGCGTCAAGAAAATAAATCATGTCAGACTAGTTTTTTTCGAATAAATCTTTGCAAAGATAAGTTTTTTTCTCCACATCTCCAACGATAATGCCAAAAAGCATCCATGCGAGTTCATTACAATGCATTTTCGCTCCCCAAGCATCCTCTCGCCATGTGTTTCTATATAAAAATCGGTTCGTAGCGGCCGCCGTGAATATTTTTGGCGAGCGCTACGAATTCTTTTGGCGGGCGCCGTGAACATTTTTGGCGGCCGCCAAAACGTCACGACACCTGTCATCTCACCCCACATAACACGTTCCTCCTCCCAATTTGGCACGTTAAGTCACCCCGCAAAACACGTCTTTTCCAGTGTCCCTTTCTGTCTACACCCTACACCAACCCTGCACTCATGTATGTGATTGATGTATAATGACTTAAATGGAATTGGTGATGAATGACGAGTGTTTTTGATTTTCTTTCAATCAAATATATCTTCACACTACTGTCCCGTTAAAGTGGACTAATCGTTCTTTGAAATTGCTGAAATAAAATCTTTTACGAGCAGTCTTAGATGCGCGACGATTTGAATTTGTAAT
>CAJOLC010000011.1 GCA_905235305.1 uncultured Bacteroidaceae bacterium
GCTGGCTGTCTCCTTCGTGGCTTTGCCCTTGAGATTGACGTCGAGGCCTTTGCGTAACTTAATTACTTTTGCCATATCTGGGTTAGTTAATAATGTTTTTAAGTTCTCTCTTTATTGAAATATCGCTTCAGTTTAAGGCTGTAAAAAAGGATTGGAATCCCGTTCAAAGTCCACCCTGTAAGTAATACCATTGTCCGTGACGAATTGGAATACCTTTCCGTCAAAGCCCACAATGTATGGGGAATGAACATTAATGGCATTAATGCTCAGGTGGTTCATGCTTTAAACAGTTTCGATGTGATAGTAACCGGATTCTTTGCGCAAGCGTTCTCTTTCGGCAAATTCTGCCTTGACTGTTTTCTCCCAAGCAGCCTTTCGCTGACGGGCTGCATCCAGCCATGCAAGTATTTCCTCGCGTGTTCGCTTTCTTCTTGTCACAGTTGCTTCCATCGTCCCGATTCTTTATTTCGCGCCGCAAAAGTACAAAAAAAACAGGAGAAAACCATACGACGAGTTTTTCCTTGAAAAGGAACGTTTTATGATAATTTTCTCTTGAAATCGCTTGTCGCATTTGCCGCTTTTGTCGAAAAACCTCAAACAATCTCTCCTTTCATAATCATGTCGAACATCTTGTATGGCTCGTCTCCTAAGTCGTATACTCCCTTGTTCCTATGATAGAAAATTCCGTTTTGAAATGTGATTTGAGCATAGGCAAAGTTTTTAATGCACATGGTTGTGCGGCACATCACCCATAACTCGGATTGATAAATTCCGAACCTCAGTATATTTGAATCCCCATACTCATTTGTGCAAAAAACTTTCCCCTCTTTTAAGTTTGCCAGATACACTTCAAGCGGATTTCCAGAAAACTGTTGTGGACAACATGGGAATTCTGTTGGTGTTTTCCAATTAATCTGAACGACATTGGGGGTAAGGGATTGCGTTTCTTCGTCATGAATGGGAGATTCGAACTCCTCGACTTCTAAGGGTTGACATGGGATGACAGGTTGATAATGCATCTGGGGGTCAAGAGGTGTTGGGGACTGACGCTCTTGGAATATCCACTCGCCGAGGCTTCCTCCATGAGATTTCGTGGGTGCCTTTGCCCAGTCCATCATGCGTTCCACGGAGATAATTGCTTCATCGGGAGTGACGGTTCGCATCCAATGGAAGTTAGGATCTAGTCTTTCGTGTCCGCATAACACAGAGGGGTCTGCAAGGAATACTTCAATACTACCACAGATGTTTTCTATCCTTGCACGGGTAATTGGATTGTTCAAAGCATTCTCCAGACGAGTGAGCCAGCGTAGATTTTCGGGTCGGTTGTTTCGGCGGTTTGTGTCAATATGGTCAACCACATGCTGATCTGTTGGAGGATTCCCATGAAAAGCGAAGGCAACAATTCTATGAACTCGCTCCCCTGCAATCTCCATATAACCTGTTTTATCATTAGGTTTCCCAAAAGTCCAGATGTCATCCCATTTACTTGCCAGACAGCCCAACTTGTGCAGACGACAGACAGCACCATTGTCGCGAACTTTATAGACGCGACCTTTGTATTCGCACCGCGTCTCGCGGTCGAACACCTCAAGCAGACAAGCTGTTTCCATACTACTGCTTATCTATGGTATTGGGAATCAAATCCAAATGTGCGTCCAGAACAACACAAATGCGCGAGAGAATGTCCAAGCCGGTTGAGTACTTCCCCTGTTCGATTCGAGAAAGATTGGAAGCATCTATGCCAGTAAGAAATGCCAAATCACGAGCCTCCATCCCTTTCGATTCTCTTAGTTCCTTAATCCTGCGACCAATGCGGGTACGCTCGTCTTGACGATTGCCAGCACCCACACCCCAATGTGGGACTGCATTAAGCAAAAACTCGCGACTGATGCGATTCACCATTTGCTCTTTGTCATCGGAGAAATTTCGATCAAAGATAAATTCAATCAAGTGAAGTACATAATCCTTGTACTCCTTGTCTGTGTACTTGCCCAAATTGGACACTACTTTGAACACCTCTCCATCAGAGGTTTGCACCTCGACCATGAATTCGTCGAGGATTTGGGCTTTCGACAAGGTCGGAATACCCATGAATTTTTTAATGCTCTTGTCCATAGTTCTTTTGTAATTTAATTAGTGAATAAATTCGCTGTCGTTTTTTATGTGGTGCCCCCACAATTCGAACTATTTTGAGTGCAAAGATAAAACTTTAAATCTTATGAATGGGCAAATAAACCCATCACCCTTCTGCTATTTAAGAAATTTTAAGATATTATGTTTATAGAAGGACTATTTCCTCCTTCTATTCCCCTGTAGTTTCTTGAATAGTATATGTCAAGGTTTCAGCCTTTTTAGAGTTAGAAAAGGAAGCATATTTCCTAAAAGAATGGTCTGAATTACGCGAAATATAAATACTTCCATTAGTTCCACCGTCCTGAGGGGCAGAAATTGTCATGGTTGCAGCAAAACCGGCATATACGGGACCAATTATTACATTCCTACTCCCATTTGAAAGAGTGTAATGTACTTTCTGCCCATTTTCGTCGGTAACTGACATTGTACATGTTTGGTTAAAATTAACAGCTGCCCAATGGTTTCCATAATACTCAACATAAAAAAAAGCCTTTTTAGGTTCAACAACGGTGATGTCATCACCCTTGCAGCCCACTAACAGAACCACAAGCACTAGCATGGAAAACAATTTCTTCATAGTTTATTTTATTTTGCCTTGCAAAGTTACGGAAAAGCGAGCAAACATCAAAGCATTTTGTGTTTTTTATTTGTTTGCTTGCTTAGTTATGTCTTTGATGTAAATCTATACCTCGAGAACACTCATGCAAAGACTATATTTCATCCGTATCTATTGATGAATCGGCTCAAGTCCTTTGGAAACCTGAGCTGATTTGATTTCATAATTTCCGCCATATATCGAAGCAATCACATACAAACCTCCAAAAAGTCTTCATTTATTTGCATGTTTAGTTATAAAGATGTACCTTTGCAGCAGAATTACTTGAAACGCGGCAATGGGCAAACTGATGATACTACTCTACTTCATCCTCTCGGTGTTTCCTGCCGATGCGATGGAGAACAGAAGGCACATACACGTAGTAAGAAGGGGAAGCAAGCGTTCGCATCGGGGTGATACTGTAGCGAAAATTTGGATTGAAGAGAATGGTGAGAAGAAGATTGAAATTGCGTGGTCGATGCTTAATGCTGACGAAGAAAGTCAAATAATCAATGCCATTGATCAACATTGGGAGGAGTTGAACCAGCTCATTGACGACGTGTTTGCAGGAAAGAAAGTACGAATCAAGAGAATCAAATAATCGGAGGGACTCAATATGTGCAAATTCAAGGATACAAACTTAGGAATCAAGAAGCTTGACTTTAACGTGAAGCGTGGTGCCATGGCTGCTTATCTGACCGACGGACGCGAGATAATTGTGCCTGTTTCCATGTTTCCAGACATCAAGCACCTCAGTCGCAAGCAGCGCGAAGAATGGATGATTATGGATGACCAATACTTCTCTTTCGATGCTATCAGCCGCATCTATTCAGTCAAGGACCTGTTGAGAATCTAATCGCGAATAAATCTTCTACCTTAAATCACACATTGTATTTGTCAAGATTTTTGCAGAAAGTGATGCTCTGAGAGTGTGATGTTTGCGAGCGAGACGAGTGGAGGCTGAATATTTTTAATTCTCAGAGCGCATAAGGCTTTCTTTAAAATCAGTTGGTTGACATCAGAAGTGCATAAATATGACTGCATAAAAGGGGCTTCGGGACCTGTTTTATGCAGAATTTGGACGTGTGGGGATGGCTGACTTCACGTATGTCGATAGCAAACTTCACACGAGAAGTTGGAAAACTTGACGTGTGTCGTCGGCAAACTTGACGTGTGACGTCAGAAAATGACGCGTTCGAAAAAAATCTTTACATTATTTTGCGTCAGTTCGCGACACATGAATTTCGATGTTTTGTCAAATAAATTTCGTGTCGCTGGCAAACATATTTCCGTAAATTTTGTATGGTTGCTTATTTTTCCGTATCTTTGCAAATCGAAACCGTTAACACAGGTCGCTTATCCGAGTCATTAAATACATCTTCCGGTTTATCGTCGGACTGCTGGCCGGCACTTACCTGGCCTTGCTTTTGCTGACGTCGCTCCCGTCGTTCCAGAGCTGGAGTGCTGGGGTCGCGTCGCGAGTCTTGTCGGACAAGGTGAAGAGTGAAGTCAGCATCAACAAGCTGAGGCTGAACCTGTTGGGACGCGTCGTACTGGACAACGTGAAGCTTTACGATCGTCGGGACACCTTGATGCTCCAGGCCTCGCGAATCGCTGCGAAAGTCGATTTGATGCCACTCGTCGAGAAGAAAATCCGCATAAGCGGGGCGCAACTTATCGGGGCGAAGGCAAGGATATACAAGGATGGCGACGAGCCTTTCAACTTCCAGTTCCTCGTGGATGCTTTCTCTACGGAGGACACGACCACTACCCCACTCGACCTCAAGATAGGAGCCTTGGTCGTGAGACGTGGCGAGTTGCGTTTCGACTTGCTCGACGAGCCCAGAGCCGACAGCAAATTCGACCCTCACCATCTGCATCTGAGGGACTTAAGCCTTACGGCAAAGGTGCATTTCATCAAGCCGGATTCGCTCTCGCTCGACCTCAGGAATCTCTCTTTCTCCGAACAATGCGGCCTCCGTCTGCAGAAACTTGCCCTCGAGGCTGAGGCCGGGCAGCACGCGCTGAGCGTACGAAACCTGCTGCTGAAGCTGCCAGGCTCGAACATAAGTGCCGACGACATTCATGCCCACACGCCGGAAAAGTGGTCGGAGCTAAAGGGACAATGGACGACGCTTCACGCTCAATGCGCAAGGCTCACTGCCAGTCTGAGTCCGCACGACCTGTCCCCCTTCATCCCGAAGCTGGTGAACTTTGCCGACGTCGTCAGTCTCTCGGCCGAAGCCGACCTGACGGACGGCATCCTGCGACTGCAAAACGTCTCTGTCTCAGACAATAACGACAACATCTCCCTGCTTTGCGACGCCACCCTGCGAGACATCAAGAGCTCACCTTCGATGGCTTGCGACATCCGAGAGCTGCGGACAGGTCAGTCGCTCCAACAGTTCCTGACGCAAAACCTGAAAGGTCAAGCCAGCGAAATCAGCCCCATTCTCACACGGCTTGGAAGCACGAAGTCGACCGGCTCGATTGCATGGCACGACAAACTTCTGCTGACAGACCTGCTGACGGAAAGCGAGCAGGGCACCGTCACGATTAATGGGAGCCTGAAGGACATGCAGACAGTCGACGCGACGATAGCGGCAAAAGACGTCAGGCTGGGCTCTCTGCTCGACCTCCAGGACGGCGGAAGAAACACGGCTCTTTCCATGGAGACGCACGTCTCGGGCAGTCTTCCGGGCAAAGGCAAGCAGTCGAAGCTCCAGGCGAACGGCATGCTCAACAGCCTCATCTTCAGAGGATACGAGCATCGCAACATCCCATTCACGGCAACCTTAGACGGCAAGTCAATCGGCGGAGAACTGAAGGTGGACGAGCCAAACGGCAAGGCATTGGTGAGTGGTCAGTGGCAGACGGTCAATGGCACACAAAGCCTCGTGTGCCAAGCCCAGTTTGAAGACTTCGAGCCTCACAAGATGGGACTCACGAAAGGCTATGAAGGCGAGCGATTCAGCGGCTCTGTCAAGGCGAATCTCAGCGACATGAGCCTCGACAACCTGCAAGGCGACGTGGAACTCGACGAGCTGACAATCACGTCGGAAGACAAGGGAACGCTCCAGGTGACCGGCGTCAGGCTCGGGAGTCACAAGTCGGAAAGCGGGCAGCATCTCGTCCTGGAGAGCGACTTCCTCAATGCCAAAGCCGATGGCAACATCAATTGGAAGACGCTGCCTGCTTCCCTCTCCGAACACCTGAGACAAAACCTGCCCAGCCTCTTCACGACAAACGCGAACCGCAGACAGCCCACAGGAAACGACTTCCGCTTCCTCGTCCAGGTTCAGGACACGACAATCGCCCAGAGGCTGCTCGGGACGAGTCTCCGCCTGCCAGCACAAAGCACCTTCGAAGGCACGATAAACGATGCAATCGGACAGATTGCCCTGCAGATGCACATACCAAGCCTCGAGTTTGGCGGGCAGAGACTCCAGAACATTTATTGTCGCGCGGAAGCCGGGAGCACTGCAGTCCAGACCAGCCTCCAAGGGGAAAGACTCATCAATGGAATGCCCGTGGAAATCAACCTCGACGCATACGCGAAGGACGACAAAGTGACATCCCGACTGCGTTGGGAGAACAAAGGAACCATCTCGAGCACAGGCGACGTCAGCATGAGCGGCTACATCCGTCGCGACCTTGCAGGCCAGCCAGCCATCGATGCCAAAATAAACAAGTCGAGCCTCGTGATCGGCGACTCGGTCTGGAACATCAAGCCAGCCAGCATCAAGTATCACGACAAGGTCGTCGACGTGGAAGACCTCTCCATCAGTCAAGGCAACAGGCACATCAACGTCGGAGGAAGAATCTCCGACCTTGCGTCCGACACACTGAGTGCAGAGCTGCAGGACATCGACATCTCGTATATCATGGACATCGTCAACTTCCATAAAGTGGAATTTGATGGGCGCGTCTCGGGCAGCATCTATGCAACCTCGCTCATGAAGGACCCGTTTGCCGATGCATTCCTACAGGTGAAGAAGTTCACCTTCAATGCAGCAAACCTCGGAGACATGGACTTGTACGCCAACTGGGGAAAGCAGGAACGGGCCGTCTTGCTTGAAGCCGACATGCGAGGCCCCTTGCCCCTGCACCGGACACAACTGCACGGCACCATCATCCCGGGCAATGGAATGGACGACGGGCTGAACCTGAACATCCAGACGAGCCACATCGACCTCTCCTTCCTCAGCAAATATACGAACGGCATCTTCAGCAATCTGCAGGGACAAGCATCAGGCTGGACACGCATCTACGGACCTTTCAAGTTCATCAATCTTGAGGGAGACATGATCGTCGACGAGATGAAGATGCACATCCTCTCTACAGGAGCAGACTATCACCTCGGCGGAGACAGCGTCATCCTACGGCCCGACAACATCTGGATCCGCAAAGCCCGCATCTACGACTACCTGGGAATGCCCGGCATGAGTGAGCACACGGCAACCGTCGACGCACATCTGACGCACAACTCTTTCAAGAATCTACGCTTCGATGTAAGCATCGACGGACACAACATCCTGGGATACAACTTCCCGAACCAAGGCAGCATGAGCTTCTTTGGAACAGTCTACGCCGACGCCCAATTGCATCTGAGCGGCACGCCTGGCAACGTAAACATCGACCTGGCAGCAGTGCCGATGCCCGGAACCACCATTAACTACAACACGGCAACCACAGGAACAATCGACGAAAGCGACTTCATCACCTACTACTCCAAGAGTGACACGACACAGACACACTCCACAGAAAGCCCCGAAACACAAGAGACGAACTCTGCCGACATACATATCAACTTCGACATCAACGCCAATCCGAATGCCCAGATACGCATCCTGATGGACCCCCGGACTGGTGACAACATCGCCCTCTACGGAGAAGGACGGCTCCGAGCCAGCTATTATAACAAAGGAAGATTCCAGCTCTTCGGCACTTACCGCATTAACGAAGGCAACTACCGCATGTCCATCCGCGACGTCATACGCAAGGACTTCACCTTCCAGCCCAATGGAACCATCGTCTTTGGCGGCGATGCAATGCAAGCAGCACTCAACCTCACGGCAAAGTACACTGTTCCAAACGTCTCACTCGACGACTTGTCTACCACCGGACTTGGTCTCTCGAACACTCGCGTCGACTGTATCATGAACATCGGAGGCATAGCAAAAGAGCCCGTCATAAGCTTCGACTTCGACATCCCCAATGCAAACGAGGACGAGAAACAGATGGTGCGCTCGATGCTGAGCAGCGAGGAGGAACGCGACATGCAGGCTATATACCTGCTTGGCGTAGGCAGATTCTACAGCTATGGAAACTTCATCGACAAGAAGCAGACGCAAGGTGGCATGGCAATGAATTCAGTCCTGAGCAGCACTCTCACCTCTCGCTTCAACCAGATTATGTCGCAAGCCCTCGGAGGGACAGGCTGGACATTCGGCACGAACCTTCGTACCGGCGAGGAGGGTTGGCAGGAACTGGACGCGGAAGCACTCGTGAGCGGCAAGATGCTGAGCGGTCGCCTCCAGTTCAACGGCAATTTCGGCTATCGCGAGAATAAGTACAAGATGAACAGCAACAACTTTATCGGCGACTTCGACATACAGTATCGCCTCTCGCCACGTAGCCCGTTCTCGCTGAAAGCCTACAATCAGACCAACGACCGATACTTCACGCAGTCGTCGCTCACAACGCAAGGCATCGGCATCAAGTTCCAACGCGACTTCAGCCGATGGCAGGAACTCTTCCTCCGCACAAAGAAGAAAAGCAAGAAGAAACAGTGAGCCGCACCATGCGACGAGCCATCCCCTGCCCTTCCCTTACATAGGAAAGCTATCGGAGAGACGTTTCATTTTCCTGCGACGCGACTGTAGGCGGGAGCCGACATGGGGCAGAAGTCCTTGTCGAGATACTTGAAATAACCGGTGATGGCTATCATTGCGGCATTGTCCGTAGTGTAACTGAAGCGCGGGATAAACACCTTCCAACCATAACGGCGGGCGTATTCGTGGAACGCATTCCTGAGTCCCGTGTTGGCAGAAACGCCGCCAGCCACAGCCACCTGCCGTATTTTCAGGTCGCGGGCAGCCAGTCTGAGCTTCTTCATCAAGATGTCGACAATGGTCTTCTCGAGTGATGCGGCGAGGTCTTCTTTATGATGCTCGACGAAATCAGGGTCGTCTTTCACCCAATCCCGAAGGTTGTAGAGGAAGCTCGTCTTCAGTCCGCTGAAGCTGTAATCATAGTTGGCGATGTTAGGTTTAGCAAAGGTAAATGCCTCTGGATTGCCCTTGCGAGCCAGCTTGTCTATGATGGGGCCGCCGGGGTAGCCCAGTCCCATCACCTTCGAACACTTGTCGATGGCCTCGCCGGCTGCATCGTCGATGGTCTGGCCGATGATTTCCATGTCCTTATAACTCCTGACGAGAATGATCTGGCTATTGCCTCCGCTGACCAGCAGGCACAGGAAGGGGAACTCGGGCGACACATAGTCGTCGCCTTCGGTATGTATGAAGTGCGCCAAGACATGCCCGTGAAGGTGGTTGACATCTACCATCGGGATGCCCAGCGAAGCTGCCAGTCCCTTGGCAAACGGCCGACAAGCAAGGAGCCAAGTAAGCCCGGGCCTCGCGTAAAGGCGATGGCGCTGAGTTGTTCCCTCTCGATGCCGGCTTGCTTCAGTGCCGCATCCACCACGGGCACGATATTCTGCTGGTGGGCACGACTCGCCAATTCGGGCACCACGCCACCATAAGCTTCGTGAACTGCCTGACTGGCTGTGACATTACTCAGCAATACGCCATCTCGGAGAACTGCTGCAGAAGTGTCGTCGCAACTTGACTCTATACCTAATATATATACTGGTTCCATGGTTTGTTAGTGCGTAAGGATTTCCACCCCATTCTCTGTCATCAGATATGTATGCTCCCACTGGGCACTGTCCTCGCCATCTTCTGTAAGGACTATCCACTCTGTCTCGTCTTCTGCATCGCCGCAGACTTGCCAGTCTCCGCCATTAATCATCGGCTCGATGGTGAATGTCATGCCGGGCACCAGGAGCATGCCTGTGCCTTTCTTGCCATAGTGTTCCACGTCGGGTTCCTCGTGGAAGTCGATGCCCACGCCATGTCCGCAAAGGTCGCGCACCACTGAGAAGCCGTTCTTGTGAGCATGCTTGGCGATGGCATTGCCCAAGTCGCCGACGAAGACATAGGGCTCGTGGCAGACCTGCTCGCCTATCTTCAGACATTCCCACGCCACATCGACCAGCTTCTGACGCTCGGGGGTCGTCTTCCCGATTACGAACATCCGGCTGGCATCGGCATAGTATCCGTTCAGGATTGTCGTACAGTCCACATTCACGATGTCGCCTTCCTCGAGGATATCATCCTCGCTGGGGATGCCATGGCATACGACGTCGTTGATGCTCGTACAGCAACTGTTCGGGAAACCTTCGAAGTTGAGCGGCGCAGGGATTCCGCCATGCTGAGTGGTATAATCATAGACGATGCGGTCCACCTCCGCTGTGCTCATGCCCTCGCATATCTTTTCTGCCACGGCATCGAGTACTGCCGTATTGAGCACGCCGGCCTTTCGGATGCCCTCTATCTGCTCCTTCGTCCGTATCAAGCCTGGTGTGGGTACGAGCCTGCCCTTTGCTTCCCATTGCATGATTCTAAGGTCCATCTCCGTCGGCTCAAGTCCGGCTGGGACAAACCATCTCTGTTTCCTTTTCTTGCCAGTCATCTGATGCTTCGACTAAATTCGGCTGCAAAGGTACGAAAAAAATTGAAGAATGAAGAACGAAGAATAGAGAAATTCGGCAGCATCGCTTCTTTATCACGAATCGCCCTGCAGGATTCGGAGCCTCACAGCCTATTGCGTCGCACGACATGGCATAGTGGGTTGTTTGAACATACATGTATATTCAATTGAACATACATGTACATTCAATTGCACATACATGTATGTTCAAACAAGGCATAGTGATAGGAGCACGGAGGAAGGGGCAAGATTCGCCTGGCGAAGTGTGGCAGATGGACTGGCGAGGTAGGGAGACAAAAAAAGCCTGACGCGGTGCGTCAGGCTCTGAATCTGAATGAAATTACTGCTGTTCGGCAGAGTTTCGGTAAACCGAAAGCTTTTGAAGAGTAGGAAATCCTGCCTGCTTCCTACCCGATACCCGTGAACCGGCCGTTCTTGTAGTGCGTAGTCGGAAGGACGCCGCCGCGGACACGACCGGGCGCAAATATGTCGCTGATGGCTTGCATCTCGCCGTCCGTGAGGACAATATCGAGGGCTTTCAGCGAATCGGCGAGGTGGTCGGGGTGCGTCGTCCCTATTATAGCAAGCATATCAGGGTTGCGCTGCAACGCCCAAGCTACGGCGAGATTACTCGTAGAGCAGCCTTTCCCGTCGGCTATCTCCTTCAGCTGGCAGACGATAGCACGGTTGTGTTCCATGTCTTCCTCGCGGAAAAGGAACGGCAAAATGTGAGGCTTACGCTCGCCAGTGGCAAAGCTGTCGGTCAGGAGGCCGTGTCCCAGGAGGCCGTAAGCAATGGCAGGAATGCCAAGCTCACTGCAAGTCGGAAGGTCCTTCGCCTCCATCTGCCGGTTCAGAAGCGAGTACTCCTTCTCGAAATACTTGATGGGACAAACCGAATTACCACGTCTGAGTTCCTCGGCAGACGTTTCTGTCATGCCGACATAGCGCACAAGACCCTCCTTCACCAAGTCGCCCACGGCCTCGATAACTTCTTCCACGGGGTAAGCATCATCCATGCGGGCAGGTTCGTACAGGTCGACATAGTCCAGGCCAAGGCGTCCAAGGCTGTACGTCAGGTGTGCCCTTACGTTAAACGGATTGACATCTACGCCATAGAGAGACGTGGTGCTTGGCAAGGCACCGAACTTGACGCTGACAAAGTATTTGTCACGCGGATGCCTTCGCAACGCGTTTCCCAACACGATCTCACTCTCTCCGCCATTATAGAACTCACCCGTGTTGAACATTCTCACGCCGTGGTCAAGGGCGACATCTACTGTTCGGATACTGCTTTCCTCATTCCTTCGGGCCATTCCCATGCAGCCCAATCCTATTCTGAACATATCTTTCTTGCTTTTTTTCTTCTATTCCGCCGGTATAGGTTTCATGCCAGTCGTGTTGTCATCACCCGTTTCGACAAGCTCCGCGCCAACTGTCACGAACAGTCCGACACGGAAGCAGACGTTGGGATGATGGTTGTTGCCGGGCAACGGGTCGCGTATGGAGGCAGGATAATAATCGCCAGGGCAGGAGCCTCCCATCAGGTTGTAGCCTCCGCTCCGCATAACATAGCTCGAACCGTAACGCTCTTGTGTCCATTCCCAATTGTTGCCTGCGAGGTCGTAGATGTTATTTGCCTTGGCTTGTTCATAGGCCCCCGTGTAGTTTCCACGTGCGCCGGGAGAGAAGTCGTCGTTAGAATAGTTGCCCCACGACGTGCTGTTGCTGGCCACTTCCTCGTAGGTTTTGTTACCTGTATCTACCAGCCATTGCAAGGTTGTATCCCAGTTGCAGCCCCACAAGAAGAAGCCTTGTACGGTGGGATTAGTGCGATAAAGGTTCTCGCAGGCAATGGTTGCGTCCTGAGGAGAGAATTGAATCCAGATACGCCCCGCTTGATTCGAGGTGACGGGCTTGCTGGCGGGAACATAGTCGGCCAGGTTACTTCCACCGCCTTGGCTGGCTTCGTAGCGTCCGACATAGAATCCATCGTAGTACTCGACGCTTTCCGCCATAGCCTGATATGCAGGAAGTGTGGTGTCGTCGCGGTAACTGCTGATGGAACCCCCAGAGAAGAAGCTTCCGAAGTTGCGTTGTTGAAGGGGAGTTTCACGCGTGGAGACCCATACGTACTCACTTCCATCGGGTCCGATGACAACGAGTCCTGTCCTGACGACACGCTCGTCGGCTTTACCGGACACCTGAAATCCTGCCGGAATGAAAGCAACGTCTCCGTTGCTGTCGACGTATCTTGTTACCCCTTCACTGCTGTCAAGCGGCTCATCTTCACTGTTGGCACCGGCACTTTCTTCCTTGCTCGCGCCGGCACTACTCTCGACTGATGTGGGCGTTTCGCTGATGTATTCCAGGAAATCTTCATCATCCGACGAGCAAGAAGCCACGCTCAGCACGGAAAGCAGCAGCAACAAATTCAGGTTCTTTCCCATAATCCTTCCCTATCTTCGGTTGTTTACTCTCCCCTACATTCCTTCATCTCTTCATTATTTCATTTCTTTTCAGAGTCCTTCGGATAGCCGATGGGATTGTTCAGGAGCAGTGTAATCGTATCGTCGAAACCGAGAAGCGATTTGATGCCTGCTTCATCCATTGATGCACGGGGACGTGTCACGAGGCCGGTTCCTGCGCAGAAGAGGTTGATGTTTTCGCAGACGATACCGGCATCCAGTGCCATCATCGTCTTGGAACGCTCGTTGTTGCTGCCGAACTTTGTCTCGTCGGCGACAATCAACAGACTTAAAGGCGCCTGCTTTACCCAGTCCTGATGGGCCGCGATAAGTTGGCGGTAATCGCCTTTGACGATAGGTCTCAGGCTGTTTTCCTTGTTCATGTACTCGCTGACACCTTCGGCTGTGAAGACGAACACACGGATCTCCTGCATGTTACGGGCGGTAGGCGACGTCAGTCGTCCGTCCTCGCGGTTGATTCCGATAGCAGAAAAGAGCAGGTTGGACAGGTCCTGGTCGGTCAGCATCTTGCTGCTGAACTCCGTTCCCGACCGTCTCGCCCACAGACTTTCCACGACGTCCTTGCCACCTTTCTTAGCCGGGGCAGGCAGTTTCACGTTTGGCTGGGCACACATACACAGCATTGAACAAGACACTACGGCAGATAAAATCAACTTTTTCATACTACACATTATTTATATATACACTTTCCAATATCTTACGAACTCTAGTCTACTGACTTTTGCACTGCAAAGTTACGACTTTTTCTCTACAATCTCATTGCCAATATATCGTCAAATATGTCCAAATCAAAGGATTTTATCTCGATTTCCTGCATTTTAGCCTTCTATACTATTCACTTTTCCTCTTTTATTCGTACTTTTGTGAAGAAAAACAGAATATGCAAAGAAAGACTTTTAGAATAATGATGCTTCTACTGACGAGCCTCATGGCTACGGCAGTCATGGCACAAAACAAGGAAAAGAAGATGACTGGAACGAACATGATTGAAGCAAAGGTGCTCTACGACGCCTTCAAGGAAGGCAACGGAGACCAGCACAAAAAGACGATGAGAATTGCCGGAATCGCCACCTACGTCGGCCCTGATGTCTATGCACTACCCTCGGTAGAACTGTCCGAAACAAAGGATGCCAAAGGTCGCGTGCTATGTGTATTGCCCTTCAGCGACTACTTAAAACTGAGAAAAGTTTCGAAGAAGGACCGTGTCGTCATGGAAGGAGATGTGCGCGGATTCGCAGACGAATACGACATTGTAGTGGTGAAGCAATGCAAAATCGTGGAAGTCAACGGCAAGAAACAATAAGGAACTCTACTTCTACTTTCTTGCCTGCTTCACTCACGACACACATGCAGGCGTGACTTTACTCACGCGTAGTTGGCAAACTAACCACGAGTAGTTTACAAATTACTCATTAGTAAATCGCCAATTACTCATTAGTAATTTGCTTACCATACAGCAACCGTTCCTCTCCCTCTCATTCTTTCATTTCTCATTCTTTTCCGTTACTTCCTATTTCTTCTTCCTCAGAAGGCCGACAATGCGGTTCATCTGATTCGGGATGCGAATCTGTTGGGGACACTTCGAAAGACACGCCTCGCAGTCAACACATTTGCTGGCACGCGCATTAACCGAGATGGCATTACGATAGGCCTCGGCAAAGTTCTGCTGTCGCTCGGCATAGTCTGGCGCGGAAGCCTCGGGCAAGGGAAGCATCTTCTTGTTCAGAGCCTCGTTATAAAAGCTGAAATTTCCCGGTATGTCGACACCATAGGGACAGGGCATACAGTAGGCACATGTCGTGCAAGGTATGGTGGGAATACCAGCCATCCCGTCGGCTATCTTCTCAAGCAACTCGTTCTCTGACTCGTTACACGACTTCAGAGGTGAGGAGGTCTTGACATTCTCCTCGATAAATTGCATCTGATTCATGCCGCTGAGCGTGGTGAGCACATTAGAGTGACTACCCACCCAGCGGAATGCCCATTCGGCCAAAGTGTCGTCAGGACGCAAGGCTTTTAACTGGTCGGCATACTGGCCAGGGATGCGTGTCAAGGCACTTCCGCGCAGAGGTTCCATTACAACTGTCTGGATGCCTGCCTTTTCGAGCTTATTGTAGAGGTATTCTGCATCGGCATCTTGCTTGAATCCACTCTTGTTGAGTGAGGCATGACGCCAGTCAAGATAGTTCATTTGTATCTGGGCCATGTCCCAATGATAAGCCTCCGTGCGGTCAACAAGCCAGTCGAACACACTCACGTCGCCATGATAGGAGAATCCGAGATGACGTATCCTGCCGGCTTCACGCTCCTTGAGAAGGAAGTCGAGAAAGCCGTTCTCTATGAACCTCCCCTCAAAATTGTGCATACCTCCCAGCCCGATTCCATGCAGGAGATAGTAATCGATGTAATCGACACGCAGTTCCCTGAAGGATTTTTCGTAGATCTTCTTCGACTCTTCAAACGACCAGGTACGTTCGTCATAATTGGACATCTTGGTGGCGATGTAGTAACTTTCACGAGGATGACGGCTCAAAGCCTCACCAGTCATGCCTTCGTTCCGGCCACCTCCATACATGGGAGCAGTGTCGAAGTAGTTGATGCCATGGTCAAGAGCATAGTCAACTATCCTGTTCACGAGTTCCTGATTGTCTCTCGGCATACGCATCATGCCCAGTCCGAGCAGGGAGATTCGTTCGCCCGTACCTTTCTGAACACGGTAACTCATGCCACCTTCAGACTGCTCCGTCTGCATATCGTCGGCTGCCCACGACTTAGAAGTCTGTAAAGTCATCAAGGCTGCAGCCGAACCTACTCCAATGCCTAAACGCTTAAGGAACTCTCTTCTCTCGATATTACTCATAACAAGTCTGTTTAGTTCTAATGGTTATTGTATCACTTCCTGTAGGAATTCGTCGGCAACACGCAGGAATTCCGCCTGTCCTTCATCAGTGAGAAAGACATGGCCAGCACCTTTGATGGTGTGCATTCTTGCGTCAGGGAAGACACCGACAGCTCTCTTCGAGACCTCGATAGGCACGACTTTGTCCTCGTCTCCGTGCACAATGAGAACCGGACCTGCATAGGCCTTCATGTCGTTGTCGTAATCATGGTCGTACATATCGAGGATATATTTGCGTCCGATAGTAATCATGCCGTTCCTTCCGTCCGTTTCCGGCAGTTTGTTTTTATCGGGATAGAGCGTGCGAAGATTGTCGGGAAGATGGAAGGCCGGGTAGAGAAGTACCTGTGCGACAATCTTGCCGGGATGTCTCGCCGCCACAATAGTTGACACGCCACCGCCTTGACTGCCACCGACAAGTACAATGCGAGTGGTGTCGACGAAGTCCCAAGTCTGTGCTTCTCTCAGCATCCGTTCCAGGTCTTCTGCTTCCGTCATCACTGACATGTCAGTCGTCTTGCCATCACTTCTGCTGCGATTGCCGCCGCCGGCGAAGTCGAAAGTGAGCACAGCAAAACCCTTTTCGGCCCAATGCTCAGCGTAGTGTACCCACCAGGGACGTTGGGAGTCGCTGCCCAACTCGTGAGACGCAATGATGAGAGGCCGCTGGTTCGTCCCCTCCGGCAAGTAGAGAGTGCCTCGCAACACATTACCCGTCTGCGCGCCAGACACCTCAACGTCCTTTACTTCAAATGCACTTGCCGTTACCGCACAAAGTAAAGCTGCCAATGGTATCATGGATTTCTTCATATCTCCTCGTTATGACTTTGCTGTCTTGTTCTATCAACTTATTATTCTTCTGACCTCTTATTGTCTCAATTTCCTGTTGCATTAGGACTTTTCCCTTGCAAATTTACTACTATTTCTTCACTTTTCCATTATCCTTACAGCATATAAAATGTTCAAATGAAAGGTTTTCTCCTCATTATTTCATGAATTCTCAATTTCTTGTTATCTTTGCATCGGAATGAAGGACAGAAAGGAAATACAACGAGTAACAAGCAGCTTCATGCAAGGTTTTTGCGAGGAGCAGGAAGGCTGGAGATGGGCTGGCGAGGACTTACTCATCATACCTCACCTGGGGGAACAATCCTCGCGAGTGTTCGGCAGCGGAAGTCCTTTCCAACTCGACCAGTTGCACATAGGCATTGTTCTGGAGGGCGAACAGGACGTGATAGTCAACCTCCACCGACATCACCTGACAAAAGGCTCCGTGCTTGTGGCGTCGCCTGAAAGCGTCATGCAACATGACAGACACACCGACGACTTCGACATGCAAGTCATTCACCTGAGCGACACCCTCTTGAACAGTCTCTTTGACAACCAAGTACCTACACCCTTTGCACATCGTATGCGCTCCACCTTATTCGCCACAAGTGACACTGACGGCCAGTCCATCTGCCTCTCACCGACGGAACACGAGCTGCTGTTGACCATGACCAATGCACTTTGGCAAACAGTTCACACAGGTTTCAACACCAGCCGGAACCATCTCCTGACAGCCATCCTAAGCCTGCTCAATGATCTCTCAAGAAGCAGGGAGAAAGGAGCTATGAACCATCAACCTCGCAATGTTATAGTCTTTAACCGCTTCCTAAGCCTTGCCTTCGAACACTGTGACCAGTGGCGCACCCTCGACTTCTATGCCGACCGCCTTTGTCTAAGCAAGCAATACCTGGGCAGCATAATACTGGAAGTAAGCCACCGGAGTGCACGCGAATGGATTGACGAAGCCACCATTTCGCGCATAAAAGTAATGCTCCTGCACAGCACGGCCTCCCTCAGCGACATCAGCGAACATATGTCCTTTGCCGAGCCTTCACATTTCTCCCGCTATTTCAAGCGCCTGACAGGCCTCACACCAGGTGAATATCGTAACGGCCGGAGCACTAAGGACTGAAGACTACAACATAAGGGAAACTTTAACCTCACATTTCTGAGGTTTAACTACTGATTTTAGGATATACCACACCTAAGATATCATTTTGTAATCCAAAACATAAATAAATGTAGAATTATGAATGGGAATTAAACATTTTATTGTACTTTTGCACTCGGATAACACTGCTAACCAATTTATTAAACAATGAACACTTTCGTAAAGACAACGCTGGCTGTATCAATGGTAATCTTCGGCAGCACAGCATCGATGGCACAATCCAGCTCTGCCAGCACAGAGAACACAGCCGTCACAACAGAAAAAAATGGTCGTACTAACTTGAAGGAAATCACAGAAAAGCAGTGGTTTCAGGAACTTCAAAGCAGAATCAAGCTTCACGGCTATGCTCAAGCCGGCTACACCTATTCGCATAAAGGCGGCCAGAACACAAACACATTCGACCTCAAACGCGTACTCTTCTGGGCAGAAGCCAAGATAACCGACCGCTGGTCATTCCTTTTCATGCACGACTTCTCGAGCGTCGTGCAGGAGTACTATACAGACTATCGCTTTACCCGAAACAAAGCCCTTACCGTTCGATTCGGCCAGTTCAAGAACGGCCTCTCGTTCGAGAACCCGCTCTCCCCTACTGCGATGGAAGCCGTCGATGTATATAGTGAGGGCGTCACCTACCTTACCGGCTGCGGCAGCGACCCTTTGCTGGGCGTTCAGTATGGCCGTGACCTGGGTCTGTCTCTCTTTGGCGAAACCAACAACGGCAAATTCCGCTACGAGCTCGAAGTGATGAACGGACAAGGCATCAACAAGAAGGATGGCAACAACTTCAAGGACATCATCACCCGACTCGAGTATCGTCCGGTAAAGGGGCTGAATATCGTTGCAACAGGACAGAGAGGCCGTGGGCATGCCATTGCATCTTCGCTGTACAACCCCGCCATTAGGCCCGGACAGGACTACACACGCAACCGCAGCACTATCGGTGCGGACTACAAGTCGAATGCCTTTAATGTGCATGGCGAATACCTGAATGGTTGGGACAAAGACGCCCATAGCTGGGGTGCCTACATTACAGGCTCTGTGCCCTTGGCTCGCTTTGGTGCGCCTGAATTAGGGAAGAAGTTGGAGCTTGTTGCTTCGTATGACTTCTTCAACTTCAATACGGACCTCGACATGGACCAGCACAAAGCCATCGGAGGCCTGCAGTATTGGTTCTACAAGAAGTGCCGCTTGCAGGTTCAATATGTATACAAGAGCGCTTACATCCTCGACAACCAGTTCGTTCACGGTGCCAATCATGGCATCCAGTGCCAACTGCAAGTGAGGTTCAATTAAATGAAGCATTCAGAGTGAAGAGTGAAGTTCCGCGACTACAATCGCGCCCTGGTGCTAAAGCATCCATAGAGTTTGCTACCGCCCTGGTTGAATAGTAAATTGTCAAATCATAAATCAATATAGTAGTGTTTATCAAAGTATTCCTGACCATCATCTTTTTGGCCGTGATGGTTGGCGTGGGCATATATTCCCACAAACAGGCCAAATCTGTAGACGGCTTCGTCCTCGGCGGGCGGGCTGTAGGTCCATGGCTTACTGCGTTTGCCTATGGAACCAGTTATTTCTCGGCAGTCGTCTTTGTCGGTTATGCCGGACAATTCGGCTGGAGGTACGGCCTGTCAAGTGCATGGATAGGCATAGGCAATGCCGTGATAGGTTCATTGCTTGCATGGATTCTGCTTGGCAGGCGCACGAAGCTGATGACGCAGCACATTGAGAGCCCGATGCCTGACTTCTTCGGCACACGCTACAGCAGTCAGAACCTGAGGGTCGTGGCAAGCATCATTGCTTTCGTGTTCCTGATTCCTTACACTGCCGGTGTCTATAGCGGCATCTCGCGTCTCTTCGAGATGGGCTTCGGCATTCCCTACGAGTATTGCGTCATCGGCATGGCGGCCTTCACGGCAATCTATGTCATCTTCGGAGGCTATAAAGCGACTGCGATGAACGACTTTATCCAGGGCATCATCATGCTCTTCGGCATCGTGGCAGTCATCATTGCCGTGCTGAATGCCCAGGGAGGATTGACCACCGCAGTAGGGAAGCTGGCCAGCTTGCCGTCCGACGCCGACCCATCCATCAATGGAGGCTTTGCCTCGCTGTTCGGTCCGGACCCCTGGGGACTGCTGGGCGTCGTCATCCTGACCTCTGTAGGTACGATGGGCCTGCCGCAAATGGTGGGTAAGTTCTACAGCATCACGGACGAGAGCGCCATACGTCGTGGCACCATCATCTCGACCATCTTTGCCTTCATCATAGCCGGCGGCTGCTACTTCCTGGGAGGTTTCGGACGCCTGTACGAGCCTGTCATCAACGAAGCGACTGGCAAGATTGCCTTCGACTCCATAATTCCCGCCATGCTGGTCACGCTTCCCGATGCCCTCATCGCACTCGTCGTGCTGCTGGTTCTCTCGGCATCCATGTCGACGCTTGCCTCTCTGGTGCTGACTTCATCGAGCACCATGACCCTCGACCTCATATATCGTGACAAGAAATCCCTGCCAGGAGAGGTGGAGGAAGGCAGCATCGACGACACAGTCGCCGAGCGGGTTGAGCTCAGGAAGGTCGTCGTGATGCGCGTCCTGATAGTATTCTTCATCGTCATCAGCCTGATGATAGCACTGAATCCGCCCACCTTCATCGCTCAGCTGATGGGCATCTCATGGGGTGCACTTGCAGGAGCCTTCCTCGCGCCCTTCATGTTGGGACTCTACTGGAAAGGCGTCACGAAGGCGGCTGTCTGGGCTTGCTTCACCTGGGGAGTGGGATTGACGGTCATCAACATGCTCCTGAACAACCCTATCAACCCGATTAACTGCGGCGCCCTCGCCATGTTGGGAGGCTTCCCGATAGTATGGCTCGTGAGCCTCGTCAGCCCGAAGCCTTCGAAGAACTACGTCGAAAAGATATTCGAATGCTACCGTACCGCCTGACCCGACAGGGTGAGTCGGCAGACTTAACATAGAGGGTTCGTTGCAGGTTCATGAATATTCAATTGCAGGTTCATGAATATTCAATTGCAGGTTCATGATGCTGCAACGAACCCATCCTAATGGGTTGAGTCAGGGAATACGGAAAGCCGGGTCAGGCAGGCTGCTACCCGGCGCACATAAACAGCAAGGGGGACACCACATGGTGTCCCCCTTTATATTATATATAATGTATCGCCTACTTCTTCGCCTCGGTGATGAAGGCGATGCAGCTGCGGCACTTGTCGGTGACATACTGCCAGTCGCACGCCTGCACCCTTTCGCTTGGGAAGAGCTTGCTGCCCATGCCGACGCAGAAAGCACCCGCCCGGAACCAGGCCGTCAGGTTCTCCTGGTCGGGAGAGACGCCTCCGGTCACCATGATCTTGCTCCACGGCATGGGGGCCATCATGCCTTTCACGAAGGCGGGGCCGTATACGTCGCCCGGGAAAACCTTCGTCACGTCGCAACCCAGCTCCTGAGCCGCACCGATTTCGCTCACTGAGCCACAGCCCGGAACGTAGGGAACGAGCCTCCGGTTGCAGACTCTCGCTATCTCGGAATTGAGTAAAGGACCCACCACAAAGCAGGCCCCGAGCTGAATATATAAGGCGGCCGTGGGCGCATCCACTATCGAGCCGACGCCCATTGCCAGATCCGGGCACTCCTTCGCCGCAAACTTCACGCACTCGGCAAACGCCTCGTGGGCAAAGTCACCACGGTTTGTGAACTCGAAAGCCCGCACGCCACCGTCGTAACAGGCCTTTATCACCTGCTTTGCCACCTCGGCATCTTTGTTGTAGAACACAGGCACCATGCCCGTCGACTGCAGCTTCTGCAGCACTTGTATCTTGTCGAACCTTGCCATTTCCTATTTAATCTTTTACCATTTACCATATAATTCTCCCCTCTCCATCGGAGAGGGGTCGGGGGAGAGGCGCCTTATCTCTCCACTCGCCCGTTGCCGTTTCCGTTCATGAGGCTCTCCACCTCGCCCGCCGAAACCATGTTGACGTCGCCGGGAAGTGTATGCTTCAGGGCACTTGCCGCTACTGCGAACTCCAACGCCCACTGCATCGGCTTGCCATTCGCCAGGCCATGAATGATGCCGGCACTGAATGCATCGCCGCCTCCGACACGGTCCACGATGGGATTTAACTCGTAGCGACGGCTCTCGCAGAACTCCTTGCCGTCGTATATCAAAGCCTTCCAGCCATTGTTCGACGCACTGAAGCTCTCGCGCAAGGTGCTTACGACGTACTTGAAACCGAAGGTCTCCATCATCCCCTGGAAGATGCTCTTGTAGCCGCTGGCCTCCGTCTTGCCGCCCGCAACGTCGGCCTCGGGACGGAAACCAAGGCATTTCTCGGCATCCTCCTCGTTTCCGATGCAGACATCGATGTACTTCATCAGCGGACGCATCACCTTCTGTGCCTCCTGGA
Organism: uncultured Bacteroidaceae bacterium; assembly: GCA_905235305.1. Lineage (GTDB taxonomy): Bacteria > Bacteroidota > Bacteroidia > Bacteroidales > Bacteroidaceae > Physcousia. The sequence continues at coordinate 22,315 of CAJOLC010000011.1, forward strand.
CCGACCATAACTTGTTTCGGTAATTAAGGTCGCAGCTGATGGTCACGCCGGCTTTCTTGGCAGCGATGCACGCCTTCTCGACGCACTCGGCCATGTTCTTTCCCAAAGCCGGCGTAATGCCGCTCCAGTGGAACCAGTCTGCGTCGCGGAAGATAGCGTCGAAATCGAAGTCATCCAATGTTGCCTCGCTGATGCTGCTATGTGCTCTGTCGTAGATAACTTTACTGGGGCGGATGCTCGAACCCGTCTCGAGATAGTAGATGCCCAAGCGTTCGCCGCCACGAGCCACATGGCTCACGTGCACACCAAAGCGGCGGAGGCTGTTGACGGCCGCCTGTCCGATCTCGTGGGCAGGCACCTTACTTACGAAGAAAGCCTCGTTGCCATAGTTCTGCAGGCTGACTGCGACATTCGCTTCTCCACCCCCGAAGTTGACATCAAAGCTGTCGGACTGGACAAACCTGCTGTTTCCCGGAGTAGACAGACGCAGCATAATCTCGCCCATCGTTACAATCTTTGCCATATTTCAATGTATAATCTTTCGTCCTTATGTGTTATTTTGTGCAAAGATAAACATAATTTTCGGAGAAGATAATACTAATGCATCACAAATTTCGGCAAAATTTGTATTTTTATATAAAAAAGGGGGAAAGGCAAGGGAAAATGTTGTAACTTCGCGGCATGAATGGGAGAATATCCACATTAAAAGGCTTGCTTGCCCTAAGTCCGCTGATAGTTTTCCTGCTGCTCTACTTGTTCTTGAGTCTCGCAGCAGATGACTTCTATGCAGTCCCCCTTACTGTAGCATTCCTTGCAGCCTCCATCTACAGCCTGTTCATCATGCGGGGACTGCCTATGAGCAAGCGTTTCGAGCGTCTGGCAGAAGGCGCCGCTTCGCCAAGCATCATGCAAATGTTGTGGATATTCATCCTTGCAGGCGCCTTTGCATCCACCGCAAAGCAGATGGGAGCCATAGATGCCACGATAGATCTGGCGCTTACGGCAGTTCCTCCAGCCTTTATCCTGAGCAGCGTCTTCCTTGCATCTTGCTTCATCTCGCTCGCCACAGGCACCAGCGTAGGCACTATCGCAGCCCTCGTCCCCATAGCAAGCAGCATGGCCGAACAGACTGAAACGAGCACCGCAATGATGGTGGCGATAGTGATCGGGGGTGCTTTCTTTGGCGACAACCTCAGCTTCATCTCCGACACAACCATTGTGGCAACGCAGACGCAGGGTTGCGAAATGAAGGATAAATTCCGTGCGAACATCTGGATTGCCCTGCCGGCAGCCATCATCTGCCTTATTCTATATGCCTGCATGCCCGCCGTCAGCATACAGCCAGACGACTTGAACGAGGTCTTCTACCCTGCCATTATACCTTATATATATATAATCGTGGCAGCACTCGCCGGCATGAATGTGATGCTGGTGCTCGCCTCGGCAACCATCCTGGCAGGCTTGATCGGCATCTTCTCCAGTGCTCTGACACCGTTTGGATGGCTCAAGGCGATGAACGACGGCATCATGGGCATGAGCGAACTCATTATTGTGACGCTCCTGGCCGCTGGCTTGATGCAAGTCATCAGGCAGGCAGGCGGCATAGATTGGCTTATGCAACAGTTCAACAGCCAGCATGGAAGCCGACGGAAGGCAGAGCTTAGCATGGCAGGAATGGTGGTGCTGACCGATTTCTGCACTGCCAACAACACGATTGCAATACTGAGTGTCGGTCCGCTTGCCCGCTATCTTGCCCTTCGTTACGACATTCCTGCCAAACGCGCGGCAAGCATCCTCGACACCTTCAGCTGCATGGCACAAGGCATCATCCCCTACGGAGCACAGATGCTCATAGCAAGCGGACTGGCAGCCATCAACCCTCTCGACATCATTCCATACCTCTACTATCCATACATATTGGGAGTAGTGGCACTCTTCTACATCATAATCCCTCGTAAAGAATGCAACTCATAACCAAATACTTCAGCCTGACTGACCGGCAGAAGGAGCAGTTCGAGGCACTCGACGCACTCTATCGCGACTGGAACAGCAAGATAAACGTCATCTCGCGGAAGGACATCGACAATCTCTACGAACACCATGTCTTGCACAGTCTCGCCATTGCCGAGCTGATTCACTTCAAGCCTGGCACCAACGTCATGGACCTTGGCACCGGCGGAGGCTTCCCTGGTATTCCCCTGGCCATCATGTTTCCGGAAGTTAAGTTTCACCTCGTCGATTCCATCGGCAAGAAGATTCATGTCTGCGAAGAGGTAAGCAAAGCTATCGACCTACAGAACGTCACCACGCAATGGTGCCGTGCCGAGGAGGTGAAGCAGCAGTTCCACTTCGTCGTATCACGTGCCGTCATGCCCCTACCCGACCTTGTGAAGATCATCAGGAAGCGCATCTCACGCGAACAAAAGAACGCCCTCCCCAACGGACTCATCTGTCTGAAGGGCGGCGAACTGGAGCAAGAAGCCCGTCCGTTTGGCAAATCCGCACAAATTACCTCACTTAACGAATACTTCGAAGAGGCTTTCTTTGAGACAAAGAAACTCGTATACATTCCTCTATGAAATACATCTCATTCACCTTCAATCCCATACAAGAAAACACCTACCTGCTTTGGGACGAGACGACACTCGAGGCTGCCATCGTGGACCCAGGCTGCTGGAACCGCCAGGAAGAGCAGTTGCTGGAGGGAAGCATCAAGGCTCACGGCCTGAAGATGAAGTATGCCCTGCAGACTCACGCGCATTTCGACCACACTTTCGGTTTGCCTTTCATATATCGCACATTCGGCCTCAAGCCCATCTTCCACATCGAAGAAGACCAGACCTACCGCGATATGCCAGCAATGGCTGCGCAGTTCGGACTGAACATCGGCGGTGGGATGCCTCCCGTAGAACGCTTTCTGAACGATGGCGACGAGCTTCAACTTGGCGAAACCATTATCCGACTCATCCACACACCCGGCCATACATCAGGTTCTTCCTCGCTCTACATACCCGAAGAAAAGCTCCTGCTCAGTGGCGACACGCTGTTCAGGCAGAGCATCGGACGCACCGATCTGCCCGGAGGAAGCTTCCAGGCAATGATGGACAGCATAAAGAACAAGCTGTTCAGGCTGCCCGACGAGACTGTTGTCCTCTGCGGACACGGCCCCACCACAACTATTGGTTGGGAGAAAGAACACAATTTCTGCGTCTGAAACACTGAATATCACGTCAATTGAGGCATGAAGTTCCTGCTGGAAGTCAACAGAAAGTTCTGCCTTTCACTTGACTATAATCTTCTTTCCGCCCTTGATATAAACGCCAGGCGCATCGATTTCCTGCAATTTCCTTCCGCTTAAGTCATAGCAATCGCCACTGGGGTCTGACGACTGGCCATTGGTATTCTTGTCATTTGGACTTCCAAAAGCCTTGATTTCATCACTGATGCCAGTCGGCAACTCCCATTCCTTGATATAGACAGGCGCACCTTTCATGCCTTCGCGAACGTCAACGACGACCGTCCACCTGCTGCCTTCTTCCAGATGACGATAGGTCAAACGCTTGTAGATATGTCCGTCGGCATGGCCCGACACACCCCTGCCAATGGAAAAGAGAGTGTTTCCAAGTGTCTGGTCGTAGGTGAGATAACGTTCCGACGAAGTCTTTCCTGAGAACTGTTCCGAGAGGTCTGGCTTTGTAAAGAAGGCGAAATCGACAGCCTCATCGTTGAGTTGCTGTCCGGCAGTAAGGGTGTATTGGTAAAGTCCACGTTCCGTTTCGGCCATCGCGAAAGCATTCGCAGAAAGCATCTCCGCGCTTGGATAGAAGAAAACACGTCCCACGCTGTTTGCCGGTCCGCAGATGTAGATGCCAGAGTCATCGGAATCTTCCCTCACAGGTGATGCCAAGAGTGTTCGTGCCACCTTATCCACTTCCACATTGTAAGTGCCATCGATGGGAAGAAAGGTCAGGTGATTGTCTGCCGCATCGTACCAAAAGAAATCCGGAGCAATGAGCCATTCCTCCGGAAATGAAGTTTTGTTCCAAACTTGCCCATTGTTGCACTTCAAGCGTTCCTTCGTAGCATCCCAACTGTTTAGTTGAGGTCAACGTCTTGCCTTGCAGCTGTGGCTTCTGCTCGTCTTCTCCACCAATAACGACCGTTACGATGCTCTTGGCAGGCAGTGTGAGGCGTGCAACAGACGTGGAGTTGGCGGCCACGGACACTTGCTGGCTTGTTCCTCCCGTGTTGAAAATCACTGCTCCGTAAGTGCCGTCAGGGTTGGAAAAGGCAATGAAGTTGATGTCCGAAACAGCAGAAGCCATGCTGGCAGCAATACGTCGGGCACCCGGATGGGCTGCGAGACTGGCATGAGCCATGACGAAATAATGAGAATTGTACGTGAGTGTATGATAATCGTTCTGGTCGATATCAACTGCTCCATAGCAGGTTTGGCACCCACCATCAAGGTTAGGACCACGGTTAAGGTCGAGCATAAAGTTCCAAACCATCACGGCTTTGCTCTTCCTGATGACCGTGTTATAGACAAGGTTCTGCATGTCGGTGAGCAGACGCGACGAGAGGTTCCGGCCGTCGTTCCATGTGCCGATGCTTGTCTCGGTGAAGATAATCTCCTTGTCAGGTGCTTTTTGGTTGATGTCGTCCAGCTCGGTAACGCTTCCTCCATAGTCATGCCAAGCACTTCCCACCACGAGTTCTCTGCCGTCCATGTCTGGATCGAGAGCATTGTAGAAGTTGATGGGATAGTCCTGTTGGTCAGCCATGTTGTCATAGTTGTAGTTATGATCGAAGCAATAAATTTTGGTCTTGATGCCTGCATGGGCAAAAGCTGGAGCAAGTTTGTTGACAAAAGCCGCCTCTTCATCCCAAGGCATGTAGAGACTGGCGCAGTTGCCGCGATTGAGAGGTTCGTTTTGCGGAGTGACGGCATAAATGGGTATTCCCTCGGCGGCAAACGCCTGGACGAACAGGACAAAGTAGTCCGCATAGGTTTGATAATGGTCTGGATTGAGCGAACCACTCGTCCAGGAGTCATAACCTACACGGTTCGACAGGCTCTTCACCTTCATCCATTTGGGACAAGTCCACGGTGCAGCCATGATCTTAAGGTCAGGATTGATGGCGAGAATCTCTTTAAGGATGGGTATGACGTACCGCGTTTCGTCTTGATGAAGGCGAAAGTTCTCCAGCCCTTCCTTGTCGCAAAGGGAATACTCTGTGCTCGAGAAGTCGGAACAGCCGATGCTGATGCGGACGTAACTCACGCCATAGCCATCTGTTCTGGAGAACGTTCTTGTGAGGAAAGCACGGCGATCTGCGGGCGACATCTGCATGAGGTTGTAGCTCGCACTGTAGGTAATGGCATAACCAAAGCCGTCCATCTCCTGAAATGTTTCAGAAGGTGTGAGTGCGATGTGCTTGGCAAGCTTGCTGCGCGACGTTTGTGCCGTAGTGTATTCCATCTGTTTCTTGCCGTCTGCCGTTGTGGTGTAGATGCGAACCTGCTCGGCACGAAGGGTAACGGAAAGTGCAAAACAAAGGATAGAAGAAAGAAGGAAGAGTCGTTTCATGTTTTTGATTTATTTCTTCTGGTTGGCTGAGGAAACTCTGTCGGTTGTTGCCTTTGGCGAGGCTCCAGTAGTGCCGTCGAGGTCCACAATAGCCGTAGGATTCTGCTTATACACAGCATTCTCGCCTTCCGTCTCATAGATGCAATGATGCAAGTCTTGCATAGAAATACTGACAGCATCGCGGCTCAACTCAGGCACATTATAACTCTTCAAGAGTAATATGTTCCATTCGGGGTCTTCTTGAGGAATGACGAAAGGTTTATGTGCCTTGCCGTCTTTGTCGAAGTAAGCAATAAAGAGGCGAGTATAGTTCTCGTCCATCCTGCGACTACTGAAGACAAACCAACGACTGTTGCTGCTCCAGGAGTGGAAGCTGTCAACATCGGGCGAATTGGCCTCGGAAAGTGCGTAGCAGCTATCTGTCTGGAGGTCCTTAACCCACAGGTCGCTCGACTTGTGCCAGATGTGGAACTGGCCGTAGTCGCCTTTCGTGTAGAGCACATACCTGCCGTCTGGCGACACGCGAGGCACGGAGATGCTCTTGCCTTCGCTGGCGGCATTGACCACCATCTGCGGCTTGCCGAAACTGCGAGTCGCGGGGTCGAAGGGGATGGACATGAGGTTGTAGCGTATGCTGTCGAACTTCGAGAGGAGGCGACGCGCGATAAGGCTATCGGGCAGAGACGGGTCGAGCAGATAATTACGTTTGGCAGAACAGTAATACAACATACGACCGTCGGGAGACCAACATGGGAAGGTCTCCATGTCGTCGGCAGTACGGAAGATATGGCTCACCTCGTTCTTCGTGACATCATAAAGCAGCAAGTCACTCTTCTCGTCCAATACCTCAAGCTTCTCTGGATAATAGACATGGAAAGCCTGGCCCGTTTTGTTCGTCGAAAAAGCCACAAGGTTCTCGGTAGGATGCCATGAAGGATAGACACCACTCGAGATGATGGTGCTGTCCTTGAGTTGTATCTTGTGAGCCTTGCCATCCTGCACGATGATGGTTCCGCCATGATTGGAACGGACATGAAATAGCATACTCTCTGTGCTGCCCATACGATAGTTGTGGCAGTTGATGCAGTGATTCTCTCCATTATTGTACTGGCGATTATTCTCGTAGATAGGTTTCTCGTCAAAGGTCGTGAGGTCACGCTGGTAGATACCAAGCTGCCGATAAAGTTCATAACCAGGCTCTATAAGTCGATAACTGATGAAAGCATCGATGTCTTCCTCTGCCACGCTGATTTTGTAGGGTTTGAAATGCACCCAGCCGTCAGGTCGCTTGCCATATATATCAACGGAAACATCGCTGCCCTTGCTTCTGCTTAGCAGTCTTCTCCACTCGGTAGAATCCAGCCTTATGATGCCGTCTTCCGATGCCGCAGCAAGGATCTCCTGATCATTGCCTTTAAGATGGGCAACATAGGCAACAGCAGCTGAATCGCGACATATGAAGTTGAGCGGCGCGATGTTGGGCGGCACCACGACATCTTTATAATCTGGGTAGATTTCCGCCTCAGTGTTGCTTTCCTTGAACTGACTTGGCAATTCAGCCTTTGGCTTGCAACCTACAATAAGAATAGACAATATACTATATATATATAATGTGTAGCGTCTCATAAAACTGTAATTTGAACTTAATTGACTCCAGAGTTGCTCGATGACAGACTGGTATATCCCTTTCTTGTCGCTTTGAGGTTTCCGAAGAAATAGTAATAAGGATAGTAACCTTTGTATTGGGAGAAGAGTTTGTATGCAAAGCCAGGGCGGTCGCTCATATAGGGACGGGTTCTTTCCAAGAAGCTCTGCAGTTGTGGCTGGCGATAGTTGAGTCCTTTAAAATGCTGTGATAAGCCTGGATTCTTAGTCTCGGCCAGCAAGATACCATCCATGATGATGCTTGGTGGAGTCGTTCCGGCAATGGGTTCCAGACGTTCGACGAACTGAGGTATCAGTTTTGTATAAAGGCATACACTAAGGCTGTTGATAAGGGCATTATTGCTTCGTCCTTCTGTAAGCACGAGGTTATAGCCCAGAAAAAGCGGTTGCTGATATTGATTCTCGTAGCTGTCATGCAGGGGTTCTGTCATGCGAATCAAAGACATCTCCTTATCTGAGTTGACCAAATCGACATGACGCACCATAGACCCATACTTCTTACAGAATGCGCTCTCAAAGGGAACACGACGCAAGGTCGTCAGGTACTTGTCGGCCAATTCCCATTCCTCACGCATCAGAGCACACTTGGTCATGAGTTTTAATAGGCGGATGGTGGGGCCGGTCATCACCATCTGCTCCATCGAGGCGTGGAGAGACGACTCAATGAAACCGCCAAAGTAGTTGCCTTCGGGCACATAGAGCCCGCTGGCATTGTTGTGGTAACCATCCACTCCATGTATGTGGAGGGAGTCATAGTCAAGACGAATGTCGTAGAGACGCTCGCCTATCTGGCCCGTTTGGACAAGTGCTATGGCGTAGGAACAAGCCATCGGACGATTGCTCATCTTAGCATTGGCACGGGCAAGCTTCTGTATGCCAGCCCAGTCTTGACGGTACTCCATGTCGAGCAAGTGACAAATGACGCGTACATAAGGACGTTTCCACATATCGAAACCTATGATGGCAGCCATTGCGACTGCAATGACAACCAGTTGCATCCTGTTCTGCCGAGGTGTTTCATCTTTGGGAATGCCTATGAAGGCAGGAGCTGGTTTACGACTGAAGCTTCGAATAATGAGAGCCCAAACGCACAAGACATCCAAGGCGACGAAAGGAATACCGAAGATGAAACCCGTACGGGCCTCGAAGAAAACATCAAGTCCATGCCAAGTAACGACGGCCATATAGAGCAGTGCTGGCAAGTACTGAATGGCACGCCACGAAGGACGAAGCCTCATACAGTAGCCCGTGAGCCAGCTTCCTGCAGTAAGCATCAAGGCCAGAAGCAGTCCACCAAGCCACGGATACTTATATAATTGCAACATTGCACGGCCAAGATAGCGGACTCCACCATAGGGGCATGACAAGACGAAGTCCATCATGCGGAGGTCTGCTACCCAGAAACTGTATTCGCGACTGATGTGGAAGACGCTGCCATAATACCAAGCTGCCCAAAGCCAGGTAAGGACAAAGAAGATGGGAAACATGGGCAGCAACCACATCCTTTGTTTTGGAGGGGCAGCAGTTGGCTTTTGTGGGGCAGCCTTTCGTGACGGCTGAGATGTTTTCTTACTCATATTTTTAAATAACCTTAGGCTCGATGGCTAACTTAACGTGCCATGTTTTGTACCTTATCTTTACTTCAACATTATCTTCCTGCCACCAACGATGTATATGCCTTTTGAAGGTTTACTTACACGCTGGCCTGCGATATTGTAGACAGGCAACATGTCGTCCGTCTTCTGCTGTCTGCCGGGGATTTCCCTTATGCCGTCTGGGTTGTCCCATACATAGGTGAAGGGTGAGATATTCTCTGCATAGACGAATGATGTGCCGTCGTAGATATAGCCGCTCTCTGTCTCGGCGTATGTGCCTGCATGGACTTGCCTGTCGGATTCTGCAATGCTGGCATTGTCAAGGAAAAGAATCGGCGAACCTGCGCTGAATGTTTCAGGATAAGGATTAACCGTACCGTCTTCACCAACAATTCCACCGCCAGAATGTGTATCGAAAGGTAAACAAAGTGCCTGATAGCCTTCGCCGCTCTTGGTAAACGTAAGACTCTGGGCCATGAAGTCAGCAGGAATGAAGAAGGGCTTGTCGCCATCAATGATGATGGATTGGGCGATGTTATCGGGGCCGACAACATTCGTGTTTGCAAGAAGCTCTTCTGTCGGTTGCTTTCTATCTGTCTGCCCGGCCTTGACGAAAGCAATGGAATTGGCTGGGAGGGGGTTCATCTCGCTCACTCCTGCTGTGCCGGTACCATAATAATATAATGTATGTGGCGTAGGATTGCCCTCGTAATAGGCAATCATTTCGCCGCGGTTCAGGGACGGCCCGTAAGGAACGAGCACTTCATAGCCGTTGGCTTCGCAGGCAACAATCTTGAAGCCGTCCGCCATCTTGACAGGAACGTACGATGGAATGGTGAATCTCTTCTCGTTCGAAAGATAAATGAGGTTGCCTTCCTTGTCGTAAACCTTGAAGCCAATTGCACCAGAGCCGTAAATGGTGTAGGTAGTCGTGCCCTGACTTGTAGAGATGCCGTAGTAATATCCATTGGTCTGGTAGTCATTTATGAAGTCAGTCCATTGGCCTACATCTGCATAGCCTATCGGAGCTTCAACGACATCGTATGCCACCCGATATGCGCTCTTCGGCTTGCCCTCGAGCAGTCCGTCCGATATGGAAGCCGACAGTTTGATGCGATCATCTATGAAGCAAATGCTGGGAGCCTTTGGATAACGGGCCATGTATGCCTTGGCTTCATCGATGTCCTGTTGAGTCGTCGTCACCCAGTAGTCTCCATAATCGTCCAGATAATACTTGTTGTAGGGGACAAACATACCGTTGACTTCGAACAGTTCACTCAGGTCGAGCTGAGCTGCGTCACACATCTTCTTTGCCATATGCAAGTAGTCCTGACGCCCATAACTCAGGTATCCTCCGACGGTTACACCGTTCTTCTGAAGCGACGAATCGTAGGTGTTCGACCGTTTTCTGATAGGGTCTTGGCGGAGAAGTTTGAAGAGTGTGGGATAGAAGTCTGGTTTATGTCCCTGTGCATGAAAGTAGAGATAGAGCTGGAAGTAGAAACGAGTCTGCTCCCATATATCCATTCCGAACCATCCTGTCCCACTTGCAAAGTCGTTGAGCGTCTCGGTAACTCTTGCGCCTCGAGTAGTGGAAACGCCTTGGAGGAAGACATTGACGTTGGAGAAGAGGTTGTTGCTCACCTCGGTGGCACCAACGATGTTGAAACATGCCTGGTGATTATGTCCTATTTCATGCGAGGGTCCCCATATTGCGCCACTGCTCGACGTCATCGTGTCGTAGTTCATGACGGTGGGGATTGTGCCGTCGCTGTAGTATGTTCCATAGGTCGTGGCGTACATGTAGCCGTGATTGACGGAGAAAGCATTCCAGACATTTCGGTAGCGTCCCTGCAGGTCTTCCTTGAAGCCCATGAGGTCTTCCTCACATTCCACAAAGTTGTTCCAGATTCTCATCAGTCCTTCCATGTTGCCATTTCTGCCTGCTGCGTCCTGCACGAGTTGATTGAGCATGGCAAAGACCAGTCTGTCGCACTTGAGGTTTATGACGTTGCTCTTGTCGAGGAGTCTCTCGCAGAGGAGCGTCCAGTCTTCATTTGTCATGCCGCGCGTGTAGTCGAAATAGCCCTGTAGTTGTCCTCCCTCGATGTGTATCTTGGCAGCAGGATAGTCTGCTATGTACTTCTCGGGGTCATTCAGTTGGTAGAAGATGTAGAGGGTGCTTGGTTGTCCGAGCAGGACGGCATTGAGTCCGGCATGGAGTGTAGTGGTGGAGCCCGTCTGGTGGTCGCCTGGACTTTCGCTGTCCATGACGACTTCTGCCTGGAGCAGACAGTCCTTGCTGGGTTCTTCGTCGAGATAAATGTAGATGATATCGCCGGTCTTTCCCACGATTCCTGTAGGTCCGGAGAGTCGGCCGAAGCTATAACTCATGCCGGCGTACTGGTTTCCTGCCATGAGTTGATAGTGGCTGTAGGGGAAGAAGTCGTCGCGGATGCGGAAGAAGCGCTCGAACTGTTGCCTCGAATAACCGCTCGAGGAGGTGAAACTCTGCCATGTATTGTTCTTGACCTTGAGCACCATGGCCTGTATATCTGCATTGAGCGAGGCGAAGTTCTCGTTTGCAGCGAGTTCTTCGTCGGTCATCTCCTGTATGTCTTCCTTGAGGATGGTGCAAGCATTGTCCTGGAAAAGCTTGGAAAGGGATGCCTTGTATGCGTTGAAGTTACGCAAGAGGGCGGCATAGTTGTCGAGTTTTCCGCGTCCTTCTGCAATGAAATCATCGTCGAGTTCTGCTTCCTCGAAGGCCCATACACTATTGTCGTTGTCGGTCGTCCACCCTACGACGTTGCATCCCGCGTCGCAATGAAGGCCGACGGTTCTGGTGTCGAGGATGAAGTAGTTGAGCAATGAAGTGTCGTTGGTACGCTGGATGGTGAAGCCCGACGAAGGTTTGCTTGTCGAGGTGCGATACTGCGTACTGAGGGTTCCGTTCTGGAGAGAGACATAGCGTTGTGTGCAGACATTCTGGATGAGCCAGGTTCCGTTGGTGAGGCGGACGAGTGTCCAGTACTGGGAGAGCTTTTCTTCGTCCTTTGCTTCACAGCTCAGGATGTTTGAGGCGAAGTTTTCGTTGATGTAAATATCCCTGTTAGTATTCTTGATGCGAAAGTACTTGCCGGCAGCCGGCTCGGCACATCCGCTTTGGGCAAGCAGGTCGGCCTCCACATCTTCTAAGGTGAAGTTGTCGGCAACTGCTATGTTCCAGTCGCTGCCGCTATCGTCCAGACAGCTCCATTTGTAGAGTGTTGTGCCGTCGTTTCCGAGGTTGAGGCAGGAAAGGCCGCTGAAGTCGCTGCGTTCGGAGACGTTTATGTAGGCATCGTTTGTGCCGTTGTTGGGGCTGAATTGTATGTAGAGCGTCTTGGGGGAACCAGATGGCGTGCGGAAGTCGTTGTCTGAGCTGAGGTAGGAACCTGTGTTGCCGTTACGGAGTGTATAGCCTGCGCCGGACTTCGAGACTATCCAGACCTGTGCCAGGCTGCTGTTGCTGGCGGCAGCTCCTATGCAGGTCTCGCTTCCGGCGGCGAGTCGGACGCCCGGTCTTCTGCGGTTGGTGAGGCGGACGAGGTTCTTATTGTTCAGCACATAGTTGACGTATGCCTGGCCGGTGAGACTGGACAAGTCGGAGAGGTTGACTGGAAGGAAAGCCCACTCGCCCTCGTTTCCCACAGCATTTGGACTCGTAACTGCTGTGAGGACACCGTTGCTGTTCCGCAGGAAGTAACGTGAATTGCACCGCAATGTCCAGAGTCCTTCGGTGTCGAGTGCCATGATGTCGTAGGCGTTCCTTGAAGCAGCGGTGGCAGTTGTGCCGTAGTTCTTGGTGTTTGTGACGTTGTTGTAGTAGTTGCCTAAGCCCGTCTTGAAGTAGTACTTGCCATCGTCGGCCTCTTCTAACCGGACGAGATAGCCTGCGCTGGCCGTGGCTTCGGTGCCGTTGGGCGAAGAAGTCGAGACGCCGAGCGTGTTGTTCGGACCCTCGACTATGTAGGCATTTGTGGCTGCATTGAAGATAACGTACCACCGGTTTGTTTCGAGCGAGGTGGCAGCACCGCCGAGGCTGATGATTTTCTCATCAAATTCACTCGTTTGTGCCCTGACGGAAGAGGCACCGAGTATCGCGAAGAGCGATGCGAAAACGAGTCTGAAAAAGGTCTTCATAATGTATTAGATTCTGCTTTGTGTGGTCACTTTACGGTACAAAAATAATAAAAAATGTACACGCGCGCAAGGAAAAGTGACATTTTTCGCGCTTAAACAAAGAAAAAGGGGGCGTGAAGGAGACTTGCGTCACCTTACAAGAAGCCATGTGAGATAGGTCAGATAGCACAAGACGAGCAGAAAACCTTCCCACTTGCAAAACTTCCTGCTTGTCCAGCCGACGAGCCAGACAAGGACGCAACTGCCGATGAGCATGTACCAGTCTACAGACGTGATTTCCGTGACGACCATAGGAACAATGCTGCTGCAAATGCCGATGACGAAGGTGATATTGAAGACGTTGCTGCCGATGACGTTTCCAAGCGCCAGACCATAGCTGCCCTTCCGCGCCGCCATTACGCTGGTGGCAAGCTCCGGAAGGCTTGTCCCGCCTGCAAGAATCGTCATGCCTATGACGCTTTCACTTATCCCCCATTCGCGGGCCACTGCTGCCGCATTGTCGACCAGGACATGGCCTCCCGCGACGAGTGCAATGATGCCCACCAGGATGAGCGCAATGATGCGGAGCATCGGCATTTCCTCGGACGAATCCCGACTCGCCGAAGGGGAGCCGGCGACGGCTTGAGCCTTCCTGTCCATCAGTGCAACCCGGTAGGCCATAAACAAATAGCCGCAGAAGTAGGCGACAAGCAAGATGCCTTCCCACCTGTCAATCAGGCCGCTGGAACTGGCGAAGACGCAAAGGAGGACTGAAGCCATGAGGCAGATGGGGATGTCGCGATACAGGAGCGATGCTTCCACCTGGATGTTTCTCATGAAAGCCGAGGCGCCGGTTATCACGAGAATATTGAAGATATTGCTGCCCATCACGTTGCCCACACTCATGTCTCCGCTGCCCCTGAGCACACTCATGAAGCTGACTGTGAACTCAGGCAGGCTCGTTCCAAGCGAAACGACGGTCAGGCCGATGACAAGTTCGCTCACATTCAACCGCCGTGCCAGCCCGCAGGCACCATCGGTAAAGCGGTCCGCGCCCCATAAAACGACCGCGAAACATACGATAATCAGGGTAACTTCAAGCCACATATCTTCCGAATTCGGCTGCAAAGGTACGAATTTTAATCTAAAGTCCCACGCGAATTCATCATTATTTTCTGCCGTCGGCCAACGACAGAATGCCTGAATGGTGAGAAATGTAAATAATTTTTCATGCCCGACATCACGCTCTGCGAATCATGTCCCGACTTGAACTGATCGCAGAAACAGATCGCCATGACGGATGAAGCGGCAGCAGAAAATGCATTTCCCCCACCCTCGCGGGCGGTCGAACCAACCCGCTCAAACAGAGCATTTTGCAAAGTCATCCGCAGAAAGTCAGGAAAACCTGCCGTGAGACCGGCCAACGCGACGTGAGATCTTTGCCAACGCGACACGTCCCATCTGCCAACGCGACACGAGATCTTTTCAGGTTTGACTGCTCGACACCCGTTTTTGCTCATTTCGAACCGGCAGGCATGTGCTTTCACAAATCTGGAAATGTAAAGATTTATTCAGCGGCTCCACTCGTCGTCCCGACAAATTTGTCGTTTCAACCCGCAATCCCCGACAAGTCAAGACACCTGCCGCAAAGAGTTCTTTTTCGCCACCCGAAGCGTCGTTTCTTGTGCCGAAACAGGGCTGTAATTAATCTATTTCTCGTTTTTTAAGTTTCCTTAATACAATTTTTGCTTGCGGTTTTGCTATTTCTTTTTACCTTTGCACTCAGAAATAGACGGACCGAGACCCGTCGAATCCCTTCGGGGGATGCAACAGTGACATATAATATTATAGTAAACAAGTAAAATTCAATAGCAATGAAGAAACTCACACTCGCTATGTTGCTCGCCATCACAGGAGCAACGGCAATGGCACAGAACTTTGAAGGCTCCACCATCGAAGAGCGCATCGCGTTCTCAACCGGTGACAACGAGGACACCATCAAGACTGCCAAGGGCTACATCACAATGTTCCAGCTGACTAACTCAAACAAAGAGTACAAGGACATGTATGAAAGCTACAAGTGGATAAAGGCTTTTGCCCCCTACGCACAAAACGGCATCTACACGCAGGGACCTTTCATGTTCTACAACCTCATCAATGCCGAGCAGGATCCTGCAAAGAAGAAGGCTTACTTCGATGAGATGATGGAGCTCTTCGACCTGAGACAGAAGAACCTCGATGCCCTGAACTCCTTCGCCAAGACAAAAAGCACCCTGGGCGACGTGCTCAGTGTGAAGGCCGAATACTACAACTGGACGGCTCCCATAGCACTTGGCGACAAGTTCGACCTGCGCGAATCCTACAAGAACTTCGCCGAAGCCATCAAGATGGTTAATGAGCAGGGTGGACGCGAAATCACAGGTTCCTTCCTCCAGACCTTCTTCTTGGTCAGCGATGCAGTCTACAAGGCAATGCCCAACACCAAGCGTGAACAGTACCTCCAAGACTACCTGGACAGCAAGGATGCTTGCGAGAAGATGCTCCAGCTCGCCAAAGAAGCTCAGGAAGCCGGCGACACGGCAAAGGCCAGACAACTCGTGACGACATACGACGCGCCTCTTGCCGCCATCGAACAAATCTTCTCGCAGAGCGGAGCGGCAGACAGCGCCCAAATCATCGCCATCTATACAAAGAAGTTCGAAGACTACAAGTCCGACATCAACAAACTGAACTCCAGCCTGAACATCATGCAGGACAACGACTGCGACGAGTCGGACATCTACTACCAGTATGCAGAGGCTGCCTACGCCCTCCAACCTACCTACACCAGCGCCATCGGCTTGGCTCAGAAGGCTCAAAAGGACGCTCAGTCCGACAAGATGCTTGAATACTACAACAAGGCACTTGAACTTGCATCGAGCGACGCAAACCGCGGCAAGATCTGTCTGAACATCAGCAATGGCCTCACCAAAAGCAAGCAGTACACCGGCGCTTTGACCTATGCCGAGAGAGCCATCACATATAACCCCGAGCTTACGGGAAAAGCCTACCTGAAAATGGCGAACATCAACACAATGCTTGGTCAATACAACGATGCTATCGCCTTCTGCGACAAGGCAAGTGCTGCCGACATCACCGTCAGCGGCTCAGCAAACCGCCTGAAGGACAACATAAAGAAGGCCCAGGCTAACCAGGCGGCTAACGCTGCTGCACTGAAAGCCTACAACGACTTCAAGGCTCGCCAGAAAGCAGAAGAGGACTTCTGGAGCGGCGGAGCAAAGAAGTAAGGCAGACAGACAGAAGAACCACATAATCAGGCCCGCTGTGCTAATCGCACGGCGGGTCTTTTCGTATCCCACACCTCTCATCCCGTTTCTGCGTCTCATTTTTCGCAACTTCATCCCTCAGACATCACACTATTCCTTTTCCTCTTTTTCATTTGCGCCTTTTACAAGGGGGAAAACCATTGGTGTCCGGTAAATAAGTTTCGTCCTCGGTTATAACCCGCTTGTTTACAGGCGTCATTAAAAATGAAAGGATGAAAGTGAAGGATGGGGCTGCGCCTTGATGAGGGCAGACATCCTGGCACGCCCAGCAGGACCCTTCCAGAGATGTCTGTAAAAGCGACGTGTCCCTACGGGCAGAGCGACGCGTCCCTATGGGCAGAGCGACGTGTCCCTATGGGCAGAGCGACGCGTCCCTGTTGGCAATGCGACTATAGGATTAAAAAAACGTCACATTACAGAAAAAAGGGGGCTTACTAACCGTCATTTACCGGACACCAGTAGAAAAAAATCAAAAAAAACGACAAAAAGCATTGTAATAGTAAAGAAATTTAGTAACTTTACACACTGAAAGTGTAAAAATGCCTCAATAGCGAGGCAAAACCTACGCGATTTGACGATAAACGGGACAGATGACTGAATCGCATGGGCAAGGCAATTCCCGCAGGCAAACAACGAGACGCCCCATCCCCGCTCGCGCGACGAAACCATCGGCAACATCAGAAAAAACACGACTTCTAAACTCTAAACACTAAACCAAATACAATGACAAACCAACTCTTATTCCTCGGTAGTCTGGGCGGCCAGGAAATCATCATCATCGCCCTCGTCATCCTGCTCCTCTTCGGAGGCAAGAAGATTCCCGAACTCATGCATGGCCTCGGCAAAGGTGTGTCGCAGTTCAAGAAAGGCATGAACGACATCGAAAAGGAAATCAATGCAGAACCTGACCAAATAGACGACAACAACAACAAATAACCCTAAGTTAAATCAACTAAACACTTTCCAAATCTTATGAAAGACATGTCAAGAAGATCGTTCCTCAAAGCAGGAACAGCAGCAACAGCTGCACTTGCAATGGCTCCCACAGACGTGCTGGGCAAGGCTAAGGCAACAAAGAAAAACGTTCCGACAGGCAAAATCAAGCTCCTCGGCGTAGGCGTAGGCGGCCGCGGTCATGCCGACATCAACGGCGTCACCTACAAGGGAAAGGGCGAAATCTATGACGACATCGAGTTCATCGGCATGTGCGACGTCGACTTCAAGTATGCAAAAGGCGTCCTCGAAGAATATCAGAAACTCTTCCCCAAGATGAAAGTCTACAACGACTACAAGAAGATGTATGCCGAACTGCTTGACCAGGCAGACGCCGTCATCTGCGGTACCGCCGACCACACACACGCCATCATCTGTGCCGAGGCACTGGCAGCAGGCAAGCATGTGTACTGCGAAAAGCCCCTGACTCGTACCGTCTACGAATCCCGTTTGCTCACAAAACTCGCTGCCAAGGCCGGCGTTGCCACACAGATGGGAAACCAGGGTTCAAGCGGCGAAGGCGTAAATCTGGTATGCGAATGGATATGGAACGGCGAGATTGGTGAAGTGACCCGCGTCGACGCGTTCACAGACCGTCCCATCTGGCCGCAAGGACTGGAACGTCCGGAAGAGGTTCACGAGATTCCCAGCACACTGAACTGGGATGCCTTCATCGGCCCGGCTCCAAAGCGTCCTTACAACTCAATCTATCACCCCTGGAATTTCCGCGGATGGTGGGACTTCGGAACAGGCGCTCTTGGTGACATGGCTTGCCACATCCTCCACCCTGTATTCAAAGCCCTCGACCTCGGATATCCCATCAAGGCAGAAGGCAGCTCCACTCCCCTCATGTCAGACTGCTGCCCCAGCGCACAGGTTGTCAAGCTGACTTATCCCGCTCGCCCGAACCGTCCGAAGGTAGCTATGCCCGAAGTCGTCGTGACATGGAGCGACGGCGGTATCGTGCCCTTCCGTCCCGAAGGACTTGCCGTCGGTAAAGACCTCAACGTAAGCGGTGGCGGTGCTATCTTCTACGGCACAAAGGACATTCTTGTCGTAGGCTGCTACGGCGAGAGACCTTACCTCGTAAGTGGTCGCGTGCCCAACGCACCGAAAGTATGTCGCCGCGTCACAGAAAGCCATCAGCGCGACTGGATCCGTGCCATCAAGGAAATCCGCTCAGGTAAGAGCGACTGGGTGAAGACAGCATCCGACTTCAGCGAAGCAGGTCCCTTCAACGAGATGGTAGCAATGGGTGTGGTAGCAACACGCCTGCAAGGCCTGAACCAGACGCTTGAATGGGACGGCGAGAACATGCGCTTCACCAACATTCCTGAGAAGGCCACCGTACGTGCCATGCTCAAAGACGGCTTCTCTATTCACGACGGACACCCAACGTTCAACAAAACCTATACCGAACCCGTCAACGCCCGCGAGTTTGCAGCAGAGCTCATCAAGCCTAAGTACCAGAATGGCTATGTCCTGCCCGACATGCCCGCATAAACGACTTCTATTCTTTCGATAATGAAACTAAGGAACCTCTTAGCCGCAGCAGTCATGACTGCTGCGGCTGGCGTACAGGCTCAGCCACAGTACGTCATCATAGAAAATCCTCAAGTCGACCTCAGTACGCTGAAGGTCGATAAGGACGGCTACTATGTCCTCTTCGATGGAACAAGCCTCAACGGCTGGCGCGGATACTGCAAAGATCATGTGCCAAGCAAGTGGAACATCAAGGACGGCGCCCTGCACTTCGACGGCCGCACCTCCAACGGTGAAGGCGGCGACATCATCTTCGCACATAAATTCAAGAACTTCGAGTTCGAAATTGAGTGGAAGATTGCAGAAGGAGGCAACTCCGGCATCTTTTATCTCGGCAAGGAAACGGCAACCATCAACAACGATGCTCCCAGAACCGAAGAGACAAAGGCAGGCAATGTGACCATCACGCAGACCATCGACAATCGCGGCAGACTCAACTACCAGCCCATCTACATCAGTTGCCCCGAATGCCAGGTACTCGACAACGAACGTCACCCCGACGCAAAACTCGGCGCAACTCTCGGCATCCGTCAGAGCACAAGTCTCTATGACATGATCGTCGCCAAACCTCAGAACGCAAATCCTGCCGGCCAGTGGAACAAAGTGAAAATAGTCGTGAAGAACGGCAAGGTGACTCACTTCCAGAATGGCGTAAAGGTGTTGAGCTACACTTTAGCCGACAAGTCTTGGGTTGACCTCGTCCAGACCTCTAAGTTCAGCCAAAAGAACTGGCCTCTTGCCTACGAAATCATGAAAGACTGTGGCAAGGAAGCCGGCTACTTCGGCATGCAAGACCATGGCGACGAAGTATGGTATCGCAACATCCGCGTCAAGGTAATCAAATAATATATATATAATAATGTATAAGACAATGAAGAAGATTCTCATGATAGTCTGCATCGCTGCCACTTTCCTTGGCTGCGGAATCAGTGCAGACGCAAAGAAGAAAGAAGCTTGCTTCCAGATGTACAGCGTACGCGGACTCATCGGTGACCCCGGCAAGTTTGCCCAGAACCACAAGGAGGTGCTGGCTCAACTCGCCAAGATGGGCTACACCTCCACCGAAGCTGCCAACTACGACAACGGCAAGCTCTACGGACTCTCACCCGAAGACTACAAAGCTGCCATCGAAGCCTCCGGCATGAAGGTACTGTCTTCGCACGTCGGACACGGCCTGAGCGCACAGGAACTTGCCAGTGGCAACTTCACTGAAGCACTCAAGTGGTGGGACCAGTGCATTGATGCTCACAAGCGTGCAGGCATGTCATACATGGTCCTGCCATGGCTAGACACGCCCAAGACGCTCAAGGATGCTGAGGTGACCTGCAAGTACCTCAACGCCATCGGGCAGAAGGTCAATGCCGCTGGCATGAAGTTCGGCTACCACAACCACAGCCACGAGTTCAACAAAGTGGAAGGCAAGGTATGGTACGACTACATGTTGGAGCATACCGATGCCGACAAGGTGTTCTTTGAGATGGACGTGTATTGGGCAGTTCGCGGACAGGTTAGTCCGGTGGCATACTTCAACAAGTATCCTGGCCGCTTCCTGCTGCTTCACATCAAGGACCACCAGGAGCTCGGTCAGAGCGGCATGGTTGGCTTTGACGCCATCTTCAACAATGCAGACAAGGCTGGCCTGCAGAACTTGGTTGTCGAACTGGAGGGAAGCGCCAAGCCCAACATCATGGACGGCATGAAGGAGAGCATCGACTACCTCAAGGCTGCGAAGTTCGTCAAGGCAAGTTATAGCAAATAAACTATTGTATTTAGTTCATATCCATCGTCCGCAGTTCACAGTTATCGGCATTCCCTTATAACTATGAGCTGCGGGCTGTGGCTTATGAACTGTTTTTATGAATATGGAGATAGAAGACAAGAGCAAGGCAAGCAGGAAGGAGAACGGAGAAGAACAGGAAGGCGCAATGTCCTTCTGGGACCATCTTGCTGGGCAGTGTTCCGCAGTGCGTGTGTACTGGCAGTAGTTATGGTGGGCACCTTTATTGCGATGCCCTACATCTTCGACCGCTTCATCCTGGCTCCCACGAACAACGACTTCTTCACCTATCGCTGGCTCAATGCCATCGGCAGAGGCGTCGTGAAGCTATCTCCGAACTTTGATGTGCAGATCATCAACATCAATGTCGCCAGTCAGTTCATGACGCACATCTCCACTTCCATCTCATTGGCAGCTGTCATTGCCTTTCCTTATTTTATATGGGAGATATGGAAGTTCATCGAGCCGGCGCTCTTTGAAGACGAGATCAAGCATTTGCGGCCAGCCTTCTTTGGCGGCACACTTATGTTCTACATCGGCTGTGCCATTGGCTACGCACTTGTCTTTCCCTTCACCTTCCGTTTCCTTGTCGAGTACAACCTTAGTCCCAACATCACGAACCAAATCAACCTGCAGAGCTACATCGACAACTTCACGATGCTCATCCTCGTTATGGGCATTGTCTTCGAGATGCCTTTGCTTGCATGGCTGCTCAGCCTGTTCGGAATCCTCAAGAAGAGTTTCCTCCGCGAGTACAAGAAGCATGCAATTGTCATACTTCTCATCTCGGCCGCCATCATCACGCCGAGTGGTGACCCATTCACATTGATGTTAGTCTTTATCCCACTATATCTGCTCTACGAGCTCTCTATCCTCGTAATAAGTGACAAGACAACACAAGAAAAGAAAAACTGAACGAAACAACAATAAACACCATATTTTTACACACTATCGAAGAAAGTGTGCAGGTTTTGCACCTAAAATGCATAAAATTTTACACATTTTCTTGCAGAGAACAAAATAATGTCGTAACTTTGCACCAAAGAAGACGTGTAAAACAACGTTTGATAAAGAGAAAAGATCAATAATATAGTTAATCAATTGTTAAACAAATGAAAAAGATTACACTCGTTATTGCCATGTTCGCTATGGCAATGGCATCCAGTGCACAGTACACTGGTCACAAGTTTTTTGACAACTGGTCAATTGGTGTTGAAGGTGGCGTAAGCTCAAACCTCCACGATTGGGACACTCCCAATGGTGCAGTGGCTGGCATCAACTTCACCAAGGGTATCACTCCTGTTCTGAGCTTGGAATTCCAGCTGCAGGCTGGCTTCAACGATGACGCTAATTGGAATTGGGGCGCAAAGAGCTCTAACGTCATTGACAACGCCAGCATCTATGCTAACACCAAGATTAACCTCATGAACTGGTTTGGTGGTTACAAGGGTGCTCCCCGTTTCTTCGAGATTCAAGCTCGTGGCGGTGTGGGTTACACTCGTTTCTTCTGGCCCAGCTTCAACGGCATTACCACAGATAGCTCCAACGACCTGAATCGTTGCAACTTCAAGTTAGGTCTTGACTTCGACTTCAACATTGGCGAGCAGAAGGCTTGGACCATCAGCCTGCGTCCTGCTGTTGTCCTGAAGACCTCACGCGACAACGACATCGTTCGTGGCAATCCTGGCATTGGCATGCCCGTTGTATGCGACAACGACAGCTACTGCAACGCTTATGGCCACAACGCTATTGCACAGATCACAGCTGGTGTTACCTATCACTTCAAGACCAGCAATGGTACTCACTACTTCACCGAGGTTAAGCCCGTCGAGGTTACCAAGGTCGTAGAGAAGACTGTTGAGAAGCCCGTTGAGAAGGTTGTCGAGAAGGTTGTCGAGAAGGTTGTCACCAAGAATGTTGGTAACGGCGTAACAGTTGAGTTCGCTCTGAACAAGGCTACTCTCACTAACACTGCCAAGGCTAAGCTGAACACTATCGACAAGAACGCTACTGTTGTCATTGACGGTTATGCTTCTCCCGAAGGTTCTAAGGCTTACAACCAGAAGCTGTCACAGCGTCGTTGCGATGCAGTCAAGGCATACCTGGTTGATCGTGGCGTGAAGGTTGCCGATGTAAATGCTCACGGTGCTGAAAGTGCTGAGTCTCAGCGTATCGTTTACGTTACAATTAAGTAATCGGGACATACCTCTATAACGAACAATAAAAGGAAAGCCCTGCTACATCTGTGGTGGGGCTTTTTCGTTTCTCAATAAGAAGTCGGGCAGCGAGCGGACAGCAATAATATAATGTAAGCACTATAGCGTGAAACGCCGTCAAAGTGTCAGAAATTGCACACATTGAAAAGTGCCGAAAAAGCCCCCTCATCACGTCGATTTCGCCGACGCAGTATAGTGCGTTGACCAACGCAGTATAGAGCATTGGCTAACGCAGTATACTGCGTTGTAAATTCCCCTATGCTGAATGAGTGGAATCTTTACGTCGAAAAGTGTGCAATATTAGGCCGAAACAGTCGTTTTTGCCATGTGCAGTTAGCAATACGACAAATCAAGATAAAATGCCAGATACTCTGGGGCTCCTCCAACAGCCTATAGCAGAGGTGGTTGCAAAAATGCCCTCGATTTAAGCCCTCGTTTTTGTTCGAGGGTCGAAAAGTAGGGTAAGGAGTAAAAAAAGCGATTCTGACGCGTTCGGAAAAAAGTCGCGTGTAAGCAAAAAGGCTGAATCGCTTACATTTTGACAAAGCGGCAAGAGGGCAAGGGACAAGAGAATGCCGCGAGTTTCACGCATAAACGCGAGTCCGACGAAATTTGCATCAGGCAATTAATTTCGTCGGACTCGCGTTTATTACTTGGCAGGAGTGTCTGCCTTAACAGAACTCTTGAAGAGACTTTTCTTTGATGATTTGCTTTGTCCTTTCCGTGTCGGACGAACGGAACACAAGGATTCCCTTGCCCGAAAGAAGGAAGGAGTACATGTATGCAATGCAGATGTCTGCCTCGGCGAATAGTGCCAGCACGCGAGCTGCTTCGCCTGGCTTGTCCTCAAGCTGGATGGCGAAGACTTCCGTGAGGGTGACTGAGATTCCCTGTTCACTCAGCACGACGACGGCACGTTCTGCGTCACTGCAGATGATGCGATAAATGCCGAAATCCTGCGTATCGGAAATGGTGGAGGCTATTATCTGGATGTTTGCTCCCTTGAGCACATTCAGGACGTTGAGCAATGTACCACGCTTGTTCTCGATGAAAATAGACAATTGTTTCATTATTTACTATTTGACTATTTACGATTTACTATTTATTTACTCTTTGACTATATCTCCTCCCCCGGGGGAGATAGAGGGCGCCGCTTACTGATAAACTTTTCTCTTGTCGACCACGCGGACAGCCTTGCCCTCGCTGACGGGCAGGGTGCCTCTGGGCACAAGCTTCACGATGGGCTTGAGCAGGATTTCGCCTTTCAGGTCATGGGTGACGGCCTTGTTCAGCGCCTGCAAGCGTGCAAAGTCGTCGGTAAACATCTCTGCCAACTCTACTTCCACCGTCATGTAGTCGTTGTCATTGTCTGTGGTGAGCGTGATGAGGTAGTTGCTTGCCAGTTCGGGGAACTTCATCAGTATCTTCTCTATCTGGATGGGGAAGATGTTGACGCCGCGCAGCACAATCATATCGTCGCTGCGACCTTTCATGCGGTCGAGGCGCACATGATTGCGTCCGCAAGGACAGCCACGACCAAGCACACGAGTCAGGTCGCGTGTGCGGTACCTTATCAAAGGCATGGCTTCGCGACGCAACGTGGTCAGGACTAGTTCGCCAATCTCACCGTCAGGCACAGGCTCAAGCGTCTCCGGATTAACAATCTCAACGATATAATAATCCTCCCAGAAATGCAAACCGTTCTGCTCCTGGCACTCAAAGCCGACGCCAGGGCCACACATCTCCGACATGCCAAAACTGTTGTAAGCCTTCACGCCGAAAGTCTTTTCGATGCGCTGCCGCTGCTCCTCGGAATGAGGCTCCGCACCGATGGCGAACGTCTTGAGCTTCGTATCCCGCCTCGGGTCGACGCCCTGCTCCTCCATCACTTCGTAAAGACGCGTCAGGTAGGAAGGAACCGCGTGCAGAGCGGTCGTACCAAAGTCCTTGATGAACTTTATCTGACGCAGCGTGTTGCCGGCAGCAGCAGGTACTGTGAGCATGCCAAGCTTCTCGGCTCCATACTGGAAGCCCAGTCCGCCGGTGAACATGCCGTAGCCAGACGAGTTCTGGAACACGTCGTCGGGACGCAGCCCTACCATCCAGAGGTTGCGTGCCACTTGGTTTGCCCACTCATCGAGGTCGTTCTGAGTGTGCAGGATGACGGTCGGGTTGCCTGTCGTACCGCTGCTGGAATGCAGACGGACGCAGTCGGTCAAGGGCACAGCGGCCAGTCCGAAGGGATAGGAATCACGCAAGTCCTGCTTCGTGGTGAAGGGCAACTTGCGCACGTCCTCCGGCGACTTGATGTCCTCAGCCTTAATGCCCATCTCCTTGAATTTCTGTGCATAGAAAGGCACCTTGGCACATCGGTTGATTGTCTCTTGCAGGCGCTCTGTCTGCAGTTTGCTGATTTCCTCCCGAGAGAGTGTCTCGTACTCGGGATGAAGGTAAGGTGATTTAACATCCATGGTCTTTATGGAATTGTTTGATACGTTCTGTGAAAAGTGATTCTTGCTCGCGTCGGAAGAAGGAAGTGCAGATGCGGACGCCTTGCTGCGTAGAGCCCATCGTGTCAAGCGGATAGACAGTAATGCCATAGGCCATTAGCTCGCGCGTCAGCTGCAGGTCGGTCATGCCGGGATACTGCACGGTGAAGTAGAAGCCGTCTGCCAGCGGTGCTCCCATGTCGTTGTCGTATACGAGGTAGAAGCCGTTCTGGAGGAGCACATCCTTCATGAACTTGGCGCGGCGGCCATACTCCTTGACATCGTCGAGGAAGTTGTACTTGCCACTGACGGCCGCTTCCATGAGTGCCGACATAGCGTGCTGCACGGAATGCGTCGTGCCGCTGGAAAGCGTGTACATCAGCCTGCCGACGAAGAAATCGCCGAAGGCAGGGACGCCAAACTTCTCGCTCAGGGGCTCGAAGGTGCGGTGGAAGAGCTTGTCAGAGATGCATGTCACGCCACAACGCTGCCCTGCATAAGAGAAGGCCTTCGATGCAGAGATCCACAAGACGTAGTTGTCGGTGTAGCGAGCCACGGTTGCCTGATAAGGCGGGGCGTAAGGATGAGAGAGGTCTCGGCGGAAGTCCATGGCGAAGTAGGCCAGGTCCTCCAGGATGATAACATCGTGCTTCGTTGCAATCTGCCCGATGCCCTGCAGTTCTTCCTCAGTGAAGCAGACCCATGAAGGGTTGTTCGGATTGGAATAGACGATGGCACAAATGTTGCCCTTGGCCACCAGTTCCTCCAGCTTGTCCGTCAGGGCTTTGCCTCGGAAGCTGTAGATGTCGAGGGCTTCATGCTTGATGCCTATGACATCACACTGGGCAGTCTGAACGGGGAAACCAGGTTGGATGAGCAGCACAGTGTCCTTTTCCGAGCCGTCGAAGGCATGGCGGAGAGCCAGGAAGGTGGCAAAGGTGCCTTGCATGCTACCCGTGGTGGGCACACATCCCTCGGCACTGATGTCGACATTGATGAATGCCTTTACAAACTCGGCAGCGGCTTTCTTGACACGCGGTATGCCGCCGTTGGGCGGATAGATGGTGGCGCAGCCGTTCCTGAGAGCCTCCATCTCTGCCTTCAGCGCTATTTCCGAGGGTTGCAGGCCTGGCACACCCATCTCCAGATGAATGACCTCCTCGCCAGTCTGCTCTTCAATCTGTCGCGCGAGGGTCTGAATGTCGCGGATGGTAGCCTGGGAGAAGTCCCCAAGCCCCATGCCGTCGATGATGTTGTTTACTTGTTTCTTGTCGAACACGAAATAGCTTTCTTTAAGGTTCATACTATCTTTTCGAGTGCCTCACTGTGGTACTCTGGCGGAAACGACGTGGCATGATGGCAAACATAACACGCCATGAAGCGACTTTCGACATGCCATGATTGAGGATTAGGCACGGCGTGTCAGCCGACATACCTTCCGTCGGGAGGACAGGCACTGCGTCACTTCGAGAAGTCACGCTTGTCGTTGACGTGCTTAGCCTTGCCTGTGGAACGCTCGATGGTGCCCGGCGGCAGGATGTGGATATTGGGTTTGATGCCGGTGAGGGACACGATGCGGTCGTAGAGAGGCTTGATGAAGGGCATCTGCTTGCCAGGGTTGGGCGAGAAGAACTCTTCCCTGAGCTCCACGTCAAGATCGAAGGTGTCCTCGTTGCTCTTGCGGTCGACGGTGATGAAGTACTGCGGCGTAAAGACTGGGAACTCGGTGAGGACTGTCTCTATCTGGCTCGGGAAGACATTGACGCCACGGATGATGAGCATGTCGTCGCTGCGGCCCAATACTTTACCCAACCTTACGGCGGTACGTCCGCACTTGCAAGGTTCGTAGTTAAGGCTGGAGAGGTCGCGCGTACGATAGCGCAGAATGGGCATTGCTTCCTTGGCGAGGGATGTGATGACCAGCTCTCCCACTTCGCCCGGAGCAACAGGCTCGAGCGTCTCGGGATTGACAATCTCAGGCAGGAAATAGTCTTCCCAGATGTGTGTGCCGTCCTGATACTGGCATTCACCACCCACACCCGGGCCACACATCTCTGTCAGTCCGTAGATATCGATGGCTTTGATGTGAAGCTTTTCCTCGAGCTCGCGGCGAATACCCCATGTCCAGGGCTCAGCGCCGAAGAATCCGACGCGCAGCTTAAGCTTCGACACGTCCACTTTATTCTTTTCTATCACCTCGGCCAGATGCAGTGCATAGGAAGGCGTACAGCAGAGTGCCGCCGTCCCAAGGTCTTGCATCAGCATGATTTGCTTCTCGGAATTGCCCGACGATGTAGGCAACTGCACGGCTCCAAGCTTGCCAGCTCCGTCGTGAGCACCAAGTCCGCCAGTGAAGAGACCATAGCCATAGCTCACCTGTACCACGTCGCCCGGACCGACATCACCTACGGCAAAGACTCGGGCACAGCACTCTGCCCACATGTCGAGGTCGGCTTGAGTGTATGTGCCGACAACCGGCTTGCCCGTCGTGCCACTGGAGGCATGGATGCGCCGCACGTCGGTCATGGGCACGGCCTGCAGCCCGTAGGGGTACTCATCGCGGAGGTCGTACTTAGTCGTAAAGGGAAGTTTCGTCACGTCGTCTACCGATTTTATGTCCTCGGGCTTCACCCCGAGTTCGTCCAACTTCCTGCGATAAAAGGGAACCTTCTCGTAGCAACGCTTTACAGTAGCCGCCAGACGCTCGCCCTGCAGCTTACGCATGTCCTCGCGGGACATACATTCCATTTGGGGATTGTGTATCATAAGTTATCCTGTTTGGGTTAATAATGCTGTTTATGCACCTGCGCGGACTCCTGCATCGAAGGCCTTGAGGTTGGCTTCTACGACCTGTTCGCCCTTGCGGGCAAAGACGGTGGCAATGGCTTCGCGGAGGTTATCGACGGAAAGAATGCCGATGAAGGGAGCAGCCATGCCGAGCAACACCATGTTGGCACCGCGCGGGTTGCCGCAATCCTTGCTGACCGTCTCGATATCGAGCTTAGTGCTGGGCAAGGTGTCAAGTTCCTTCTGCAAGGCTTCCTCGTCGGGATAGTTCGGGATGTTGACAAAAGGCTTCGAGCTGGTCACTATCCTACCCTCTTTGCTGAGATAAGCCAGATAGCGCAAGGCTTCCATCGGCTCCATCGAAATGATGAGATCAGCCCCAGCCTCGCTGATGAGGTCGCTCCAGATAGGTTCCGTGGAGAGTCGCAAGTTTGACTGTACGTCGCCACCTCGCTGACTCATGCCGTGCACTTCGGCTTGTTTGAGGAAGAGTCCTGCCTTCGTGGCAGCCTCGCCTATGATGGTTGCGATGGAGAGGATGCCTTGTCCACCCACACCGCACAGAATGATATCTTTCTTCATAGTATTTTATTGCTTCTTGGCTCTTGCATGGCGGGCAAACGTCTGGATGCATTCCCTGCGAGGAATGATGACGGAGACGCCCCTATACTCAATCTCTTCCTTGATGACACGCGTTATCTCGGGCATATTCTTGGGAAGGGGAACTACGACCCGAACATGCTCCGGCTCAACTCCCAAGCCAAGGCAGATAGCCTCGAACTTATTAGTGCCAGCCGAGTCCTGTCCGCCTGTCATGCCTGTCGTAAGATTGTCTGAGATAACAACAGTAATGTTGGACTTGTCATTGACGGCATCCAGCAACCCAGTCATGCCGCTATGGGTAAAGGTCGAATCGCCTATAATTGCGACAGAAGGGAAGAGCCCTGCATCGGCAGCACCCTTTGCCATCGTGATGCTTGCGCCCATATCGACACAAGATGAAAGGCTCTGGAAGGGAGGCAAAGCCCCAAGCGTGTAACAACCTATATCACCAAACACACGATGCTCAGGATATTCAGCCAGCACCTGGTTCAAGGCGGCATAAACATCTCTATGACCACAACCTTGACAAAGCTGAGGCGGACGTGCTGCCATATTCTTGGCAGGAGCAAAGACTGTACCCACCTGCTTACCCAAGGCCTTTGCTACGTTGTCGGGAGTCAACTCACCAGTACGAGGCAGGTCTCCCGTCAAGCGTCCCTTCACGGGATAGCCTGCGCCAAGCAATCCCTTGACGAGTTCCTCCACGACTGGCTGGCCGTCTTCAATGACAAGAAGTTCCTCACAACTTGCCGCCAAAGCCTTTATCTTCTCTTCCGGCAGCGGATATTGCGATATCTTCAGGAGGTTCGCATCACTGCCCAAGGCTTCCTTCACATAGTTGTACGCAATGCCACAGGCCAGGATGCCTCTCTTCGTGGCAGACGTCTCTACCTTATTATATATGCTATGCTCCGAAGCTTGCTTCATGGAGTCCTGCTTCTCGAGGAGCGCCACATACTTCTTCCGGGCAATGCCAGGGAGAAGCACCCACTGGTCAGTGGAAGGTGAGAGAACCTTCTCTGCCTTTGGCTCTGTAACTTCGACTGCAGCGCGAGAGTGAGCAAGCCTTGTCACGACTCGAAGCACAATGGGCTCGCCCAGCTTCTCCGAGAGGTCGAAGCCATAAGCCATCATGTCGTAGGCCTCCTGCTGATTGGATGGCTCGAGACATGGCACGAGTGCGAACTTGGCATAGAAGCGCGAGTCTTGTTCGTTCTGGGAGGAGTGCATCGAGGGGTCATCGGCAGCAAGGACGATAAGCCCCCCCTTTACGCCAGTAATGGCACTATTGACAAAAGCATCGGCACATACATTCATGCCTACATGCTTCATGCAAACGAGGGCACGCTTGCCTGCATACGACATACCGAGAGCCGCCTCCATTGCTGTCTTCTCGTTCGTACACCAACGAGAATGTATGCCACGTTCCTTGGCAAGAGGGTGGCCTTGTATGTATTCGGTGATCTCCGTGCTTGGCGTTCCTGGATAAGCATATACACCACTTAGTCCGGCATTGATGGCGCCAAGGGCAACGGCTTCATCACCTAAAAGGAGTTTCTTCATAATTGATGTCCTGAGTAATCTGAATAATCTGAGTAACCTGAACTTTAAGCTTTGATGAGTTGCAAGAACTCTTCGCGTGTCTTGGCCTGATTGAAGGCGCCGCAGAAGTCGCTGGTAGTCGTAATGCTGCCTTGCTTCTGTACGCCACGCATTTGCATACACATATGCTGCGCCTCGACCACAACCATAACGCCCAAAGGCTGCAGGGCTTCCTGAATGCACTCACGTATCTGCTTCGTCATGCGTTCCTGAATCTGCAGACGATGTGAGAAGCAATCCACCACGCGGGCTATCTTGCTCAGCCCCGTCACTTGTCCGTTGGGGATGTAGGCCACATGCACCTTTCCGTAGAAGGGCAGCATGTGATGCTCACAAAGAGAATAGAAGTTAATATCTCGCACGATGACCATCTGCTGGTAATCCTCGTTGAACTTTGCCGAGTTGAGTATTGCCACGGGGTCTAGCTCATAGCCACATGTAAGGAAGGTCATAGCTCGAGACACACGCTTAGGCGTCTTAATCAAACCTTCACGCTGTGCATCTTCGCCGATGAGATTGAGGATAGCGCGGATGTGTTCCGATATTTGTTGTTGGGTGGGAGTAAGTTCGTGCCTGTACTGTTCTTCCATTTTATATTCTTGCGTTAATCTTACTTTTCACGATGACGGCTTCGCGGAAGATGCCCATCTCACGAATCTGCCTGAGTATTTCTCTGGCCTCTTCATTCGTTTGGAAATCACCTACCCTGCAAAGCCAATGGGGTGAAACGAAACTGACATATACACGCTGTGTGGGGAAGTAATTCCTGAAGCGCAAGCCGGCAGCCCGCGCTTCAGTCTTACCCTTACGTGAATTGTCGCCGAAGTACACTTGTATGCGATATCCGTTCCTCACTCTTGTTCCATGAGAAGAGAGACTGTCCACGGCGACAGATGCTACGGAGTCTTGACCTACAACGTCAGCCTGTTTCTTTTTGGAACTCAGCTTCAATGCCCCGTTCACTAAGTCTGTGATGGACTTCTCCTGATGGAGGATGATTCTTCCTACCGAATCGGCCACTTGTTGCAACTTATCGGTAAAGGTCTGCTGGGCACTTATGTTCAAAGCGCCCATGCAGAGGATGAGGGACAAGATGTACTTCATTTACGAAATTTGATGCTTTACTGTTATCGATTTACTTCCAAGCGTCGATGATGCCTTTGAAGTCGGGAGCCTTAAGACTTGCGCCGCCAATGAGGCCGCCGTCGATATCAGGCTTGCCGAAAAGCTCGGGAGCGTTGCTTGCCTTGCAGGAGCCACCGTAGAGGATGGTGGTATCGTCGGCAGCCTGAGCACCATAGACTTCGGCCACGCACTTGCGGATGTAGGCGTGAATCTCTTCTGCCTGCTCTGCCGTAGCGGTCTTGCCGGTGCCGATTGCCCAGATGGGTTCGTAGGCGATTACGATGTTCTTCCACTGTTCGGCTGTGAGGTGGAAGACGCTTCCCTGGAGTTCTGCCTTGCAGACTGCTTCCTGCTGGTTTGCTTCGCGCTGTTCGAGGCTTTCGCCGATGCAGAAGATGACCTTCAGGCCGTTGGCAAGGGCGAGGTCTACCTTATCCTTGAGGATGTCGGGTGTCTCGTTGTAGTACTCGCGACGTTCGCTGTGACCGAGGATGACATACTCGGCGCCTGTGCTCTTCACCATTGCTGCGCTGACCTCGCCGGTGTATGCGCCGCTTTCTTTATTAGCGCAGTTCTCGGCGCTGACGGCAATGACGCTGTCCTTCAAGAGCTCGCTTACGGTGGCGAGATGTATGAAGGGAGTGCCGATGATTACTTCACAGTTGGGCTTTTCAGCAGCCAGGATGTCCTTGAGTTCTGTGGCGAGTGCTACGCCTTCCTGCAGGGTCTTGTTCATTTTCCAGTTGCCTGCTACGATTTTCTTTCTCATGTTTTCTTTAATTTAGTTTATTAATACTGATTCTGTTGCTATCTGTTCAAGTTGATTTCATTGGGTTGAGGGAGTGCCGTAGAGGGCCACTTACCCACGACCTTGCCGTCGTGCAGGAGCATGAGGCCTGGGTTGGAGCGTATCATCGTCTTGAGCACGACGGCATCTGCATGGCAGAAGGGATACTCGGCTCCTGTCATGTCGGCCCATGCGGCGATGTTTTCTTCCGAGCTCGACGTGAGGCAGTAGAAGTCGCAGCCTGCTTCCTGGCTGAAGTCATGGAGTTCCAGCAGTTCGCCCATTACGCCGTCGTCGGCTTTCTCGAGGTATGGAGAGATGAGCAGGAACGTATAGCCTTCGTTCGAGAGGATCTGGTCTGTCAGGTCTTCGCCTGTGACTGCGTCCTGGATAAAGAGGTCGCCCACTCCGGTTCGCTTCGATGCCTCGACCTCGACAGTCTTGGAGTCGATGAAGGTCCACGTGCTGTCCGGATAGTCTTCGAGTGCGAACTCGCGGCGTTCACCGTCTTTCTCCATGATGAATGTCGTGACGAACTGGCCGTGGCTCTGTTGGTCTTCGAGCCATGCAGTACGGATGTCGGCGCCGACATGATAGGGGCGGAAGTCGACGACTGGCAGTCGCCAGAGGTTGTAACTTGCGAAGAGGACGGCAAAGACAAAGGCGCAGAGGGTCAGCATCCACTGGTACTTCTTCGCCACAAAGTGGGGCATGAGCTTGTAATAGCGCAAGGCGAGGATGGAGAGGATGAGTAGGACGACGTTCTTGGCGAAGCTCTGCCAGTTGGTCAGTACGAGGGCATCGCCGAAGCAGCCGCAATCGCTGACCGGATTCTTAAGGGCCAGCCACAGCGTCAGGGGCGTCATGACGAGCAGGAAACATATAGAGACGGTCGATGCCAGACGCCTGCGGATGCCGAACAGCAGGTAGATGCCGACGAGGAACTCTGTCACGGCGAGCGCACAAGCCAGCACCAGAGGTACGCCGTCGGGCATGAGGCTGCTGATGCCCAGTGCTGAGCCGTAGTCCTCGACCTTGTATTGCGTGCCGCGCGGGTCGATGAGTTTCACCGTGCCCGAGAATAGGTAGGTCAGCGCAAGCGCCATCCTCACCACGTACATCAGCCCGACGGCTGCCTTATTCCTCAGTGTCGTTTTCACCGAAGGTTAGCTTTATCAGGCCGAAGACGGCATAGTTCAACATATCCATATAGTTGGCATCGACGCCTTCACTCACCAGGGTTTCGCCGTCGAGCAGTTCGATTTGCTTGGTCCGGAACACTTTCATGAGGATGAGATCTGTGTAGCTGCTGATACGCATACAGCGCCAAGCCTCGTCGTAATCGTGATTCTTGCGGAGCATAAGCTGCAGAACTTCCTCAGCGTGCCTGTCGTAGGCCTCGACGACCTCGTCGATGGTCATGTCGTCGGGCTTTTCGCTGTAGCCTTTCTCCAGCTGGATGAGTCCGATGATGGCATAGTTGACGATGCCGACGAACTCCGGACGGATGCCTTCACCCACCATCGAGACGCCTTTCATCTCGAGGCTGCGGATGCGGTTGGCCTTTATGTATATCTGATCGGTGAGCGACGATGGCCGCAGAATGCGCCATGCCGCACCGTAGTCGTGCAGTTTCTTGACGAACAGAGCACGGCACTCGGACATCACCTTTACGAACTGTTCCTGAGTGTTCATAGTCGTATATTTCGCACAAAGATACTACATTATTTTTAATTATAAGGCAAGTTGGGCGGAAAAATGTTGTTTAACGCTCGTTTTGACACTTTTGGCGATGCTGCGAGCCACATTCCGCAGCACGAGGCGGCACTTTACAATCTGTAAGCAAAAACGGCATTTCGCTTACACCTCAGTTTTGGGCCGACGCGCCAGAATCAATTAAAATCCCCTCGGTGGCACTTTTGTACCCCGAGACAATTTAATGCGCTTAAATCGAAAGAATTTCGGAAACACCTCTTTTACAGCCAATTAGAAACGGCCCTCCAGCATCCGTTTTGAGGCTTTGATGCCCGGATTGCCATCTCCACATGGCAAAAGAGCTATTTTCGCCGCATTTTTCGCATTATTTTCCGTAGAAAATCGCCCGACGAAGGCAGGTGAGTTTGTCAACGCAATATAATGGGTTGGCCTCTTCAATATATTGCATTGACCACTTCAATATAGTGCGTTGGCAAATCCGGCGTATTCCGTCGCCTTTTTCACCACGCCGGAAAGTGACACATTGCCAGCTTTACGGGCAAAACAATAGCAATCTGACATTTCACCCAAGGTAAAAAGAAAGGCGGCAAGACTGCCTCGATGCAATCCTGCCGCCCTGTGCGTTTTCTTATCTGCTACGCTTCCGGTTTTCCTTAATAAGCGAAGATGGGGTACTTCTCCATGATGGCGTTGACCTCGCTGCGTACCTGAGCGATGACAGCCTCGTCCTCCGGAGCATTGAGCACGCGTTCGATGAACTCGGCAATCTTGACCATGAGGTCTTCCTTAGCACCACGCGTGGTGAGGGCCGGCGTGCCGAGGCGGATGCCGGAGGTCTGGAAAGCGCTGCGGCTATCGAAGGGCACCATGTTCTTGTTCACTGTGAGGTCGGCAGCCACGAGTGCCTTCTCTGCCACCTTACCCGTGAGGTCGGGGTACTTCGAGCGCAAGTCGACGAGCATGGAATGGTTGTCCGTGCCGCCGCTCACGATGTCGAAGCCGCGCTTGATGAGTTCCTCGGCAAGCACTGCAGCGTTCTTCTTCACCTGCTTTGCCCACTCTTTGAACTCGGGCTGGAGTGCCTCGCCGAAAGCAACAGCCTTGGCTGCGATGACGTGCTCCAGCGGGCCGCCCTGGATGCCAGGGAATACGGCGCTGTTCAGCAAAGCCGACATCTTCTTGACCTCACCCTTGGGCGTGGTCTTGCCCCACGGATTGTCGAAGTCCTTACCCATGAGGATGATGCCGCCACGCGGGCCGCGAAGGGTCTTGTGGGTAGTACTCGTCACGATGTGGGCGTACTTCACGGGGTTGTCGAGCAAGCCTGCAGCGATGAGTCCGGCAGGGTGCGCCATGTCAATCATCAGGATGGCACCCACCTTGTCGGCAATCTGACGCATCCGGGCATAGTCCCACTCGCGGCTGTAAGCCGAGCCGCCGCCGACGATGAGCTTCGGCTTGTGCTCCAGCGCAAGCTGCTCCATCTCGTCGTAGTCCACGCGGCCAGTCTCCTTCTTCAGGTTGTATCCGACCGGCTTATAGATGATGCCGCTGGTGTTCACCAGGGAGCCGTGGCTGAGGTGGCCGCCGTGGTCGAGGTTCAGGCCCATGAAGGTGTCGCCGGGATTCATGCAGGCCAGGAAGACGGCAGCATTTGCCTGAGCACCCGAATGCGGCTGCACGTTGGCATACTCTGCGTCGAAGAGCTTGCAGATGCGGTCTATGGCAAGCTGCTCAACCTCGTCCACCACCTGGCAACCGCCATAATAGCGCTTGCCGGGATAGCCCTCGGCGTATTTGTTAGTCAGGCACGAGCCCATGGCCGCCATAACTTGGTCACTCACATAATTCTCTGAGGCAATGAGTTCCATGCCCCTGCGCTGTCGCTGATTCTCCTTCTCAATGAGGGAGAAGATGGTTGAATCCTGATTCATGTCTTTATACTAATTTAACGTCTGATAAGTTGATTTCCCTGTTGCAGTAGTGGCACTGAAGGATTCCCCTATCCTTGCCAAGGAAGTGGAAACGCGTCCGCATCGGCTCGTTGTTGGTTATGCACTTGTGATTATCGCAGCGGACGATGCCAATCAGTTCCTCGGGCATCCTCACCTCCTTCTTTTCAACCACCTCGTAGTCGCGTATGACGCTAAGCGTCACATTAGGCGCCACGACGGAAAGCTGATTGATCTCATCGTCGGAGAAGAACTTGTCGGCAATCTTGATAATGCTCTTGCTGCCCATCTTCTTACTCTTGAGGTTATAGCCGATGGTTACAGCCGAACGCTCTGCCTCGAGGTGGAGCAGGCCGATTACTTCGAAGAGCTTGGCGGAAGGTATGTGGTCGATGACCGTACCATTCTCGAGGGCAGCCACCTGCAATTCCTGTCGTTTCATGTTCTGATGTTTAGAAAATGTGAAACAAGGATAATAAGACAAGCCACGCACGCTCTCTCTTATTCTCCTATTTTCTTAATTTCTTATTTTATAATTGTCTTGTCGTTGATAATGTCTTCGAGTGTAATGCCCAAGGCATCGCAGAGGATTGCCTGACGCGCATAGAGACCATTGCGCGCCTGCTGGAAATAGTAGGCGTAGGGTGTATCGTCGATGCAGTACTCTATCTCGTTGACCCGAGGCAACGGATGGAGTATCTTCATGTTCGGCCTTGCCTTGGAGAGCATGGCGCACTTCAGGAGGTAACGGTCCTTAACGCGTTCGTACTCGTCAAGGTCCGTAAAGCGTTCCCTTTGCACACGTGTCATATATAATATGTCTGCGCCTGCAATCGTATCGGCATCGAAGTCCTGATGCTCCACAAACCTGATGCCCTTCTCGCGGCAGTACATTTTATAGTGCTCAGGCATCGCCAGCTCGTCGGGAGCAATGAAGTGGAAAGTCGGATTGAAGTGACGCATCGCCGTCAACAGACTATGAACCGTACGGCCATACTTCAAGTCGCCTACAAGATAGATGTTGAGGTCATCAAGCGTCCCCTGCGTCTGGAAGATGGTATAAAGGTCAAGCATCGTCTGGCTTGGATGCTGATTAGCGCCGTCGCCAGCATTGACAATTGGCACGGGGGACACTTCGCTGGCGTACTGAGCTGCGCCCTCCAGGTAGTGCCGCATCACGATAATGTCGGCATAGTTCGACACCATCATTATCGTGTCCTTGAGCGTCTCTCCCTTCGTCCCACTCGTCACCTTCGGGTCGGCAAAGCCAATAACCTTTGCGCCCAGACGATTGGCCGCAGTCTCAAAGCTGAGACGTGTGCGGGTACTTGGCTCGAAGAATAACGTAGCAACAATCCTTCCCTCGAGAAGGCGACGGTTGGGATGCTTCTCGAACTCTCCAGCCATACGGATAAGGTATTCTATCTTCTCACGCGTATGGGAGGAAATGGTTACAAGACTTCTGGTTTGCATTACTGTTACTATATAGTTTTTTCAGTGCAAAGATACATAAAAAAGAAGTAATGAAGGGATAAGAATGGATAATTTTATGCACAAATAAAAATTTATGAATTAAGCATTATGATTTATGAATTAAAAGTCGTACCTTTGTGTCCTAAAACTATATCTCACATGAGAAAGAAGGTATTCCGCTTCCTTTGGATATGCTACATATTGGGAATTCTTTCTATTGGCATTGTATTCGTCTGTATATTTACGGGTGTCATCGGCTATATGCCCGACATCAAGCAGCTGCAGAATCCCGTCAATAAATTCGCCACTCAGGTCTTCTCTGCCGACGGGAAGCAACTCGGGACCTGGAGTTACAGCAGTGCCAACCGTGTATTTGCCGACTATAACGAACTGCCCCCCGCCCTCGTCCAGGCACTTGTCGCGACGGAAGATGTACGCTTCTACGAACATAACGGCATCGACTTCCAAGCCCTCCTGCGTGCTATCGTGAAGCGAGGAGTACTCCAGCAGAAGAGTGCCGGCGGCGGAAGCACCATCACGCAACAGCTTGCCAAGCAGCTTTACTCCGAGAAGGCTGCCACGACAACGGAGCGTCTCTTGCAAAAGCCTATCGAATGGGTGATTGCACTCAAGCTGGAACGTTTCTACACGAAGGAGGAAATCATCGGTATGTACTTTAACTACTTCGACTTCCTCCACAATGCTGTCGGCATAAAGACAGCCGCCCAGACTTACTTCGGGAAAAGCCCTTCCGACCTCGACACCTGCCAATGCGCCCTGCTTGTAGGCATGTGCAAGAACCCCAGCTACTACAATCCTGTCCGCCGCCCGGAGCGTTGCATCGACCGACGCAATACGGTACTGATGCAAATGGAGAAGGCCGGCTTCCTCTCTGAAGAGCAAAGGGAGGAGCTGAGAGAGCGTCCGCTTGGACTGAGCTTCCATCGTGTGAGCCACAAGGAAGGGCATGCCACTTACCTTCGCGACTATTTGCGTCAAGTCCTGATGGCTAAGAAGCCTGTCCGCAGCGACTATGCCTCATGGCAAGGACAGAAGTTCTACGAGGACTCGCTTGCATGGGAACGCGATCCCATATACGGATGGTGCAACAAGAACTACAATCGGGACGGGCGTCCCTACAACATATATACCGACGGCCTGAAGGTGTACACCACCATCGACAGCCGCATGCAGGAATATGCCGAGCTGGCTGTTGCCAAGCATGTTACAGGCGAATTGCAGCCGCTCTTTGACAAGGAACAACGCGGCAACAGGAATGCTCCCTACGCTGCCGCCATCTCTGCTGCCAAAGCCAAAGAGAACCTTGCAAGGGCGAAGCGTCAAAGTCCTCGTTACATCGAGATGAAGAAGGCTGGGCATTCCACTGAGGAGATTGACAAAGCCTTCAATACGCCCATCGAGATGACGGTATATACGACTGAGGGCGACAAGGATACCTTGATGTCGCCGCTTGACAGTATTCGCTATTACAAGTCCTTCCTCCGCACGGGCTTCATGTGTATGGACACCGAGACGGGGCATGTGAAGGCTTATGTGGGCGGTGTCGACTACAGCCACTTCCAGTATGACATGTGTACGCTGGGCAAGAATCAGGTCGGTTCTACCATAAAGCCGTACCTCTATTCGCTGGCGATGGAGAGCGGATGGTCGCCTTGTGACGTGGCTCCGAACGAGCAGCGGACCTACATGATACCAGGGAGCGGAGCATGGACGCCCCGTAACGGCAGCCGTGCACGCTATGGCGAGATGGTGACATTGAAGTGGGGATTGTCGACGAGTAACAACTGGATTTCCGCTTACTTGTTGAGCCAGCTCAGCCCTGACCTGTTTGTCAAGCTCCTGCATGACTTTGGCATTCAGAACCAGAGCATACATCCTTCGCTTTCCCTCTGTCTCGGTCCGTGCGACATTTCTGTTGCCGAGATGGTCGGAGCCTACTCTGCCTTCCCGCAGAAAGGCGTCCGTCGCACGCCGCTCTATGTTACTCGCATTGAGGACAGCGATGGGAATGTGCTGGCACAATTCCAGTCGAGGGTGAAAGAGGTCATTTCCGAGGAGAGCGCCTACAAGATGATTGTCATGATGCGAGGTGTCGTCGATGGCGGCACGGGCTCTCGCATGCGTAACCGTTACAATATCAAGGCTCCCATGGGCGGCAAGACGGGTACGACCAACGATAATAGCGACGGCTGGTTCGTGGGTTATACGCCGCGGCTAAGCTTCGGCGCGTGGGTTGGTGGCGACGAACATGACATCCACTTCGCCAGCATGGCATACGGCCAGGGTGCAAACGCAGCGCTTCCCATCGCAGCATATTTCCTCCAGAAGGTCTATGCAGACAGCCATCTGGACTACAGTCAGACGGAGGACTTCGACATTCCTGCCGGCTTCGACCCCTGTGGAAGCATCGTTGCAGAGGTAGAAGAAGAGGAAGAAGAAGAGTTCGACGAGTTTGACTTTTACCATGACGAGGAGTAAAATAAGCTGACTCTCAACCTCCCCCCGCCCATCCATGCTCCCATATCCTCAGGCACGTTCCTGTTCCTCCAAAGGGCACCTGCGTTTGATATAAATCAACAAAAAGGGCCTTTCTGCAATATTTTTTACCTGTTTTATTGCAGATTTAAGGAATCGCCGTACCTTTGCAGCGTAAAACAGAACCAACCATAATTACTACGGAAAAGTAAGATGGTTTGACTGTTTAGGGAAAAAGATTTGTTTGAAGGTTAATAATAGTTGTTAGTTTTAGTTTTTGGAGAAGCAATCCGTGAGGACAGCTTCTTTTTTTTGTCCCTATGCGAAGGGAGGTCCGGGCTGACGCTCCGATGCCGACGCAGCAATGCTTTGAGCGGGGAATCATAGTGCCTCAGGGCTGACATCAGGTCGCCCCGGCATAGCCCTTCCGGAGATGTCTGTAAAACGACGCGTCCCTATGGACAGAGCGACGCGTCCCTATGGGCAGAGCGACACGTCCCTGTTGGCAATGCGACTATAGGATTAAAAACATCACATGTGAAGCTTTAGCTCGACGTTAGTCAAGCCGGACGATTTGGCTGCAGTCCATATGAATTTTAATTGGTGTCCGGCAAATACGTTTCATCCTCGTTTATAACCCATGTGTTTATAGGCGCTGGCCAGTAATTATAAACGAAATGGGCTTCAGGCCGTTTTCCTACCGGACACCAATAGATTACTCTGACTTCGGGGGAAGAGTGCTGCGTCTTTGAGCTAAGGAACCGTATTCCCCGAACGACATATGCTAAGCCCCCTGCCGACGAACCAGTAAGGCGTACCGACAGGGGGCTTATGCATCTGATGCTCTACGAAGCTACATCCTACTCATCTACGAAGTCCAGGAGCGTCTTGCCTTCGGGGATTGGAATAGGCTTGTAGTCTTTCACGCCATACATACGCAGCATCTCCTCCGATGGATTGAGGTCCATATACATAGGCCTGAAGCGTGGCGGCGTGTAACCTCCGAGGTCCTCCTTCTTGTACTGCGCCATCTGCTCGCCCGGATAGACGAGACGGAAGTCGACCAGACGCAGCTTCTCGTGGTCATTAGGAATCTTGAGCTTGCCGTCAGTCTTGTTGGATGAAGAGGAGCCACTCGGCTCGTTGCCCCAAGGATTGCGCATGACGAACAGATAGTCGGCGCCCTCGTCAGGATACATTACCGTAAAGGCATGGCCTGTAACTGTCTCCAATTCGCCCATCATGACACCGCTCTCATGGAAGCCTCCCACGCTGATCATGCCATTGCTGAGAGCATAGTCGACAATCAACGAGTACTCCGAGTTGTAGAGATAGTCGCCCCAGCCGAAGCTGTAGCTCACGCCGTTGCCCGTGAAGGGAGGAGCCGCATGTTCCGTACCTATGCCACCTATCTTGT
Organism: uncultured Bacteroidaceae bacterium; assembly: GCA_905235305.1. Taxonomy (GTDB): domain Bacteria; phylum Bacteroidota; class Bacteroidia; order Bacteroidales; family Bacteroidaceae; genus Physcousia. The sequence continues at coordinate 63,631 of CAJOLC010000011.1, forward strand.
TGCACTTGAACCGTGTCTCCCATTTCATCAAAGCCTTCTCCATGATGGTCGCCCAGTTGTACTTGTTGCTCTTGCCGAACACCTGACCGCAGTTGCCACTGACGTCACACATCAGCTTGTTGTCCACGACGACATCGACAGGATTACCCATCGGGTCGAACATGTGAACAGTAAACTTTGTGGTGCTGTTCTGTTCGATGACAGTCTTAATCCATTCAGGATAGATGTAGGCAAACGACGCGAAGACGGCGCACATGCAACAGTCTCCGATGCTATGCTGGTTGACATCCGCCGGAACAGGCGAAGCAGACATGGGATAGAGCGTAATGGTCTTGGCCGTCCATCTCCAGCCGCTCAGCTCGTGCCAGCTGAGGTCGGGCTGGTTGTTGGGATCGGCCAGCCACGTCTTGTCCTCGTCTGTTGCGGCCGCGAAGCGCTCGAAGTTCTTACCCATGGGCGTAATCGTCGAGCCGGAATAGCCGCCTTTGAGGTTGGAAGCCCACAGCTTTTCCTTATCGCCATATTGCGCCCTCGTCAAGTAGTTCGCAGGTTGCGGTGCCAAAGTAGCCAGGTCTATCGACTTGTAGAAATAGTATCTGCTCGTTCCTTGCTTGAGTGCAAGCAAATCACCTTCCATGGCAAAGATTTCATACTTAAGGTTTGTCGTGGATTCCTCGCGCTGTGCATAGAACACCTCGCCAGGGAGTGCACCGTTCTCGCTGTATGTCAGATTATAGACAAGCTCTGATGAAGGCTTGATCCACTTCATCTTTGGGCCTGCCGTGAAAACGATAATCTCGGTGCCGTTGTAGTGTGTCTTGGTGCCGGTTCCGTTGTTGGCAACCTTCCACCCAAGATACCAGACCCCGTCAAGCTCGCCTGGAGCAGCGCCTTCCACTATCTCCATGTAGCAGATGTCATCAATGGGGCATGACAGAATGCCTTGATTCTTGAGCACGATGTCAACACGACGTTGTGCCGATGCTGCCGTGCAGAGCGCGAGCATAAGCAAGGCTGAGCTGATAAAACGATTTGCTTTCATGTCTTAATACATTATATATTATATGGAGTGTTTGTATCTTTGCATAGACAGGACCCTTTGCGATGATTCATTCCTCTGTTTGGGTCCTTTGTCATTTCGTGTGAATTTGTCGCTGACGTACGGCTTCGAAGAGGAGGATTGCAGCACTCACGGAGACATTGAGCGAGTCGAGCCGGCCGAGCATCGGTATGCGGATGTGTGCGTCTGCAGCGTTTCGCCACGGCATGGTCAAGCCCGTGGATTCCGTTCCCATGACGATGGCGGTGCCGCGAGTCATGGGTGTGTCGTAGTAGAGACGTGAGTCCTGCAGTTGTGCCGTGAGGATTTGTATGTCGTTTGCCTTGAAGAAGCGGATGCATTCCTCAGTGGTGCAGGCCACGCACGGCACGGTGAAGAGTGCGCCAAGCGAGGATCGTATGAGGTTCGGGTTGTAGATATCGGTGAGAGGATCACAGATTATGACCGCATCGACTGCAGCCGCATCGGCGCTTCTCAGCACAGCTCCGAGGTTTCCTGGCTTTTCTACGCTCTCGAGGACGATAAAGAGTGGGGCTTCGGGAAGTGTGAGGTCGGCAAGCGAGAGATGTCGTTCTTCCACGAGGGCCACGATGCCTTCGGTGCCGCCACGGTAGGCGATGCGTTCATAGACGTTGGAAGAGACCTGGATTGTCTCTGTTCCGGGCGGCAAAGTGAACGGCGCTTCGGCTATCTCGTCGCAGATGAAGACCGTGCGGAGCGTGTAGCCTGCGCTGATGCAATGCTCCACTTCGCGTCTGCCCTCCACAATGAAGAGGCCGTCTTCCCTGCGTCTGGACGACTTTTGCCCAAGCAGGAGGAGGTGTTTGATGCGTGGATTCTGTGTACTTGTTATCATTCCTACTTCGTCCTTCCCGTATAGGCGTCGATGCCCGACGTGTCGATGGAGTGCGAGAAGAAGCGTTCGGCAGCTTTGTTGACTGCATCGTTCCAGGGTTGACTGCCGGTCAGTTGGACAACCCATAGCTTGAGCTGCTTCTTGTGCCAGTTGACCATGCAGTTGGTTCCCCAGGCTCCTCCGTGGCCGAACCACTCGTTCTCACCGTCCGTGACAGGTGCATTCAGTCCGAGGGAGTAGCCCCCCAGGCCTTGGGGACGTGTGGAAACGGCCAGGATGCTCTTGACTGTCTCCTCGCGAAGAATGCGTACGCCGTTGTCGCCTACGCCAAGATTCATCAGCATCTTGTAGAACTTCAGCTGGTCGTTTGCAGTGGTCCAGAGTCCTGCGCCTGCAGAAGCGAACACATGGCTGTCGTTGTACGGACGCTGTTCCCAGTTGTCCTGGATGCGATAGGTGGCAGGCGCGCCGTCGTGGGTCTGGTACATCTCCACCTGAGTCTTCAGTTGCTTGTCCGTGGGCCAGAACCATGTTGACTTCATCCCCAGCGGTTCGAGCACTTCTCTCCTGAGGTAGTCCTCCCACTTCATGCCCGTGATGGCCTCCACGACGGCAGCACCGATGTCGATGCCCGTGTTGGAATACGTCTCGCGAGTGCCGGGTTCGAAGAGGATGGGCGATGCCGCGGCGATGGAAGCCACCTGCCGGATGGGTGCTCCACCCGACCATCCTCCGCCCTTCACGTCAGCGCGTTTGGCACTGCACTCGAAGGGGAAGCCTCCGGTATGGTTCAGCACCATGCGTACGGTCAGCGTGTTCTTGGCCTTATGAAGCGTCCTGATGCCGTCCTTCTCGCTGTCCTGCACCCAGAGTTCTGCGAACTCGGGCAGGTACTTCGACACAGGATCGTCGAGCGAGAGCTTGCCTTCCTCCACGAGCTTGGCAATGGTGACGCCACAGAAACCCTTTGTCTGCGAGCACTGCATATAGACATTGTCGAGCCGGATAGGGCGCTTCGTCTCCACGTTGGCATAGCCGATGCAGCATGTCTCCTGTACCCCGTCGTTGTAGAAAATGCTGATGGCGCCCGGCAGCTGCCCGCTGTCCACATAAGGTTGCAGTACTTCCCTGGCAAATGATGTCTTGGAATCAACGATTTTCTTCTGTGCAGCAGCTGTAAGGCAGCACGACAAAGCAAGAAGGAATAATAGCTTTTTCATAATATTACTGTATGAGTTTTGTGCCACAAAGTTACAAAAAATAATTTATCAAACAGCCCATAAGATAAAATTCTTTTAGAAAAGGACAAAGAAAGCACATCGGAAAGCAAATCATCACTAATGACAACTTGCTACGGAAAACGTCATATTTGCTTACACCCTGCATTTCGCAACCCTGCTGAGAATGAAACGGATTCGCTCGCCCCGTACCTAGGGTAAGGGCAACGAGAATCTCGCGAGTTTTTGCAACTGCTTGAAATTGTCACAGTTACCTTTCGGCGAATGTGGCGGGACAGGTAAAAACCCTCGTTTTAGCGCATAAAATCGCCCATTTCATCGTATTTTTGGGGTCGACAACGCACATGAAAAAGCCAAAAACGACGTGTGGCGTCGGGAAAGTTGACGTGTGAAGTCAGCAAAGTAGACTCGTCATCTTAAACCTCACCAGTCGCGTCCGTTTCCCCGACATTTCACGCTCATTTCCGCGACATTTCATGTTCAAAACAGAAATAGCAAAAAGAAAGCAAAACGCCATGATAAGTGACAATACGAAAGACGCAGGACGGATTAAAGCGAAATAAAAAACCGCAGAATTCATCCTTTGTAAAGAAAAATTACGTAACTTTGCATGCTAAACATGGCCAACAGTCCGAGGAAGACTTTATGAGAGAAGAGAACAAACGAATAGCGAAGAACACACTCATTGTTTATGCCAGGCTGGTAATCACCACGTTTCTGGGCCTGCTGTCTTCGCGCTTTGTGCTTGCGGCTCTTGGTGCATCCGACTACGGTCTCTACAATGTCGTGGGCGCAACCGTCATCATGTTCTCCTTCATCACAAGCGCCCTCTACAACACGACCACCCGTTTCATCAATTACGAACAAGGTAAGGCGGATGGCAACGTCAACCGAATCTTCAACATAAGCCTCTGCATTCATATCTGCTTTGCTCTCGTCGCATTGCTGATTTTGGAGTCAATCGGCGTCTATTACATCGACAATTACCTGAATGTTGAAGCAGGGAAGGAGGCGGACGCGATGTTTGTCTTCCAAGTTTCGACGACTGTCACCTGTCTGAGCCTGATAAGCGTGCCGTACAACAGTCTCTTCATCGTGCACGAAGACTTCCGGACCATAGCGATATTCGACATCGTGGGGGCAATCGCGAAATTCGTCCTGATACTGGCTCTCTCGCTTTACGGCGGGAATCTGCTGCGCTTCTACGCCCTGAGCATGGCGCTTGTGACAGCCCTGACGTCCGTATCGTATTACCTCCTGGCATGCAAGAAATGGCCCTCCATCACGGATTTCAACCTCATAAAGGACAAGGGTAAATACCGGGAGATACTCATCTACAACAACTACAGCCTTCTAAGCGCCGCTGCCTTGCTATTTAGAAACCAAGGCAGCAATATGGTCATCAACTACTTCTTCGGCACAGTAATTAACGCGGCCTACGCCATCTCCTATAGCGTACAAAACTACATTACGACCTTTGTGGGCAATTTCGACATCGCATCTGCGCCTCAGATTACCCAGAATGTCAGCAGAGGAGACATGGACAGAACCGTCTTCCTGGCATCCGCCACTTGCAGAATATGCATTCTGCTGACGTTGTTACTGCTGTTTCCTATTTATTGCGAGCTGCCATTCCTCCTTCATCTATGGTTAGGAGACAGCATGCCAGACTATACCGTCACGTTGTGCAAATGCACCTTACTGGTCGCATTGGTGTCCGCGACCTCTGGCGGCATCACCCAACTCATACGAGGAACGGGGAAACTAAAATGGTTCACCATACAATTCACCGTTTTATACGTCCTGGCACTCCTCATCAGTATTGGCCTGTATAAGGTAGGTTTTCCGCCATCTACCGTCATTCTGGCATACTTCATTGCTGACGCCATCAGCCGACTCAACCAGATATTGCTGTTACATCAGTATTTGAAGTTTGACATCAGAAGTTTCGTGCAGAAGTCTTACCTGCGGCCTCTGGGCGTATTCATATGTGGCGTGATGTATGTTCTGACGTCGGAACTTGTCAATATAGATAACATTCTGTGGCATATCACGAATTTCACGGCAGCCCTCCTGTTTATGGCCTTATCCATATATTATGTCGGGCTGTACAAGGAAGAAAGAGGCGTCATCACATCTCACATAAAGCATTACTTTACACATTAAGAAGGGGGAATGAACTTTTCAAGAGTGATATATTATCTGCACAACTTGCAGGAACTCCAGTTTGCACTGGCATTGAAGTATCCGAGGCTGTTCCCCGATGAGCGGTACCTCAGAATCCTCTTCCGGAGACTTATGGGATCAGAGCTGAACCTGGAATGTCCCCAGACCTTCAACGAGAAGCTGCAATGGCTCAAACTCCACGACCATAATCCAAGATACGCACAAATGGTCGACAAATATGAGGCGAAGAAATATGTGGCAGGCATCATCGGCGACGAATACATCATTCCAACCTTAGCCGTCTACAGCAACACTCGCGAGATTGATCTGGACGCCCTCCCGGACAGGTTCGTTCTCAAATGCACCCACGACAGCGGCAGCGTTGCCATATGTAAGGACAAGAAGACTTTCCAGAAGGAAGAAGCTTTTGCCATGCTCAGCAAAGGCCTTAAAAGAAATTTCTTCTGGGAAAACCGGGAGTGGCCTTACAAAAGCGTCAAGCCCCGCATTATCGCAGAAGCTTATTTGGAGGACAACGACACCAAAGAACTTCGCGACTACAAGTTCTTCTGCTTCGGCGGAAAGGTAAAAGCACTCTTCATAGCAGAAGACAGGCAAGGAGATAAAGAAACCACCTTTGACTTCTTCGACGCAGACTACTGCCACTTGGATATCCGCAAGGGACATCACCCCAATGCCGACACGCCTCCTGCAAAGCCTCATTCCTTCGAGAGAATGAAAGAAATGGCAGAAAAGTTGTCGCAAGACATACCTCATCTACGTGTGGACTTCTATGAAGTAAACGGCAAGATATATTTTGGCGAACTGACTTTCACAAGCGGAAGCGGCTTCACACCCTTTGAACCTGAGGAATGGGACCTGCGATTCGGCAAGTGGTTGGAGCTCCCATCAAAGAAAAGCATATGAACAAGAAGGTAATATATACATGTCTGGTAGGCAACTACGATGTGCTTCGGCAGCCTCTGGCTATTGACGAAAGCTATGACTACATATGTTTCTCGAACGACATAAAAGAGGATAAAGTCGGAGTCTGGCAGATACGTCCAATCCCCTTCATGCATGAAGATAAGGCCCGCCTGTCACGCTATGTGAAGATACTGCCGCACAGAGTGCTCGAAGACTATGAATGGAGCTTGTGGATGGATGCAAACATCCAGATTACAGAAAAGGAGTTTTATTCAATCGTCGATAGTAAAATAGCAGAAGGCGGAGTAATATATCAAGTAACCCATTGCCTCCCCCCTTGCGACTGTACCTATGAAGAAATCAAGTTCGCTTATTCAAGTGGCCGGTCAGGATTCTGCAAAACATTCCTTCAGTACTGGCATCTGAAAAGAAACGGCTTCCCAACTCATTGGGGACTGTTCGAGAACAACTTCATATTGAGGAAACACCTCGACCCGCAGGTCAAGAAGATTTCGGAAGAATGGTGGGCAGAATTCATGAAGTACACGAAGCGGGACCAGTTCAACCTCATGTATGTTTACTGGAAGAACAATCTCATGCCGGGACTTCTGTTACCTCCAGACCATAACACACGCAATGTAGATTGCATGAAATGGCATTTCCATCATGTCTTACAAAAAGACACATTCATCCATCGTCAGCAATATCGCATCAGGAAATGCTTGTCAAATCTATTTAAAATGCTTGACTAAAAAATGTTATTAGCAGTTGTCGTCACCTATTTCCCCGAAAAAGAGCTTCTCTCCAAAAACATCAACGCATTCATTGATTATGTAGATAAAGTGCTAATCTGGGAGAACACGCATGCCGACCGACGTAAAGAATACAGGTTCATCTGCCATGAAAAGGCAGAGTATTGCGGGGATGGCATCAATAGCATATCACACGCATTGAACTATGCATGGCAATATGCTCAGAAGAACGGCTATGACCACATACTGACGATGGACCAGGACTCCTGCTTCGGGAACTTTCCCCATTACCTGAAACAGACAATCTGCAACGAGAATGCACCCGAAGGAATATACACGCCACCCATTAGGGAGATGAATATAGTCGCCGCAAAAGACTTTGAGGAGATTCAGAGACCCATTACGTCAGGAATGCTCATACCGGTGAAGTTAATTAACAGGATTGGCGGATGGAACGAAGAATTCAAGATTGATTCCGTGGATGACGAATTTTGTCTGCATGCACATTCACTTGGCATCAAGATATTCATCGTAAAGGACATCGTGATGCAGCATCGTTTAGGGGAACCCGTGATGCGGACTTTATGGGGACATAAAATAATCCTGAGGAATTACCCACCGAGCCGACTGTATGGCATATACAAAAACAACATTCTTCTTATCCGGAAATATCCACAGTTCACTTATATCAGGGAAGACTTTAAGGGCTGGCTGAAGAATATCGTATGGATTCTCCTGTTCGAAAGTAACAAAACGGGAAAGTTTATATCTATCTTGCGTGGATGCTTTGCAGGACTTACGAAGCGGTTATGAATGAATCGGCCTTACAGCAACCAAATCCGAATTCTGCGACGAATCTGCCACACGCATATCCACTTGTATACCCAAGCAGTAACCCCGAACAGGTCATTAGACCCTTCTCACCTTCCATCTTTCCACTTTTCCTTCACACTTCTCCGAACTTTGCGTCAGAGAACACACCCTATTGGGTTGTTTGAACATACATGTATATTCAATTGAACATACATGTACATTCAATTGCACATACATGTATGTTCAAGCAACGCCCCCTGCTATGTTGATGGATGAACATGAGAAATCAGCGAAAGAAAGGGGAGAGGTGTAGACAAGTCAGGCAAGTCTAATGACCGATTCGGGGTAATGCATGCCTGAGCATCGGCTAAAAGCAGAGCAAAAAAAAAGAGCCCTCATGAGGGCTTAATCCCGTGAGGATGGAACGATAGTGGAGCTGGAGGGGATTGAACCCTCGTCCAAACAGGGACATCCCAGGCTTTCTACACGCTTATTCCAGACTTCATTTTCGTGCAACGGCAAGACCTGGACCACCAACCGCTACCTTAGTCCCTAAGAGTTTCGCCGCAGGATAGGGACATCTCCCACGACTATTTCCGATTTTTCTAGCACTGCTTTATCAAACGCTTCGGAACAACAGCTTTTGAGCAATGTCTCGTCTCAACACCTGGTGAAGAGATAAAGCCAGTAACCTACTGTACTTCGGTTAGGCAGCGAGAGCGTAGTTGTTTGCGCCAATTAAATTGTTGAAAGTCAGAGATTATAGAGAGCGGCCAACAACTCTCTGCGTGCTTACACTGGCACCTCATCCTGCTGTCAAATCCAGTCAGCCCCTTGGTGACGTGTATCGTCAAACGATGTGCAAAGGTACGAAGAATCCCGGAATATGCAAAATAATCGGAGTTTTTTTTACTTCTTTGCTGCCGTCACAATAAAACTATACACGCGCACGTTATAATATTAAGATAAAAGCAGTACCTTTGCAACACTTTTTGCCCTAAACGGCACGCACAGAAATCTGAAACAATAACAAAACAACGACAATACATGAAAAGAACCTTAATCGCTCTGATGCTAATCTGCTTCGCAGCAGGACAAGTGTCGGCACAGATGACCGACGAAGAAGTAATCGAATATGTTCAAGAGCAGAACGAAGCAGGAAAGAGTCAGACCGCCATCCTCCTGGACCTTCAAAGAAAAGGCGTAAGCCGAGACCAGCTCATCCGACTCAAGGAACAATACGATGCAGCTCAAGGCCAGAGCAGCGGAGCAAGCCCGACCGAAGCGACTTCCCGAAGTGCAGGCGACCGCATCCGAAAAGCGAATGGCGACATGCAACAGAACACAAGGAAAAGCGAAGACGCCTTTACCGACCTCGTATCTAACGTCAAAGAAATCTTCGGACATGATATCTTCAAGAATGACAACCTGACGTTCGAGCCCAATATGAACATCGCAACGCCGGCCGGCTATGTGCTCGGACCTGGAGACGAAGTAATCATCGACATATACGGCACCTCGCAAAGCAGCAGGACATACGCCATCTCCCCAGAAGGCACCATCATCATCGAGAAAATCGGGCCCATGGCAATAGCCGGACTGACAGCAGAGCAGGCACAAGCCAAGATAAGCAGCAAGATGGGAAGCCACTATCAAGGCTCCAGCATCAAGCTCACCGTCGGCCAGACCCGCACCGTAATCGTCAACGTCCTGGGCGAAGTCATCAACCCAGGCACATACACCCTGTCGGCCTTCTCCACAGTGTTCAACGCACTCTACCTCGCCGGAGGCGTCACCGAAATAGGCACCCTGAGAAACATCAAGGTAAGCCGCGGAGGAAGAATCATATCGAAAATCGACGTCTATGACTACATCCTGAACGGCAAACTCACAGGTAACATAATGCTTCAAGACAACGATGCCATCATCGTAGGAGCCTACGACGCCCTCGTCAACATCGATGGCGCCGTCAAGCGACCCATGTTCTACGAAATGAAAGAAGGAGAAACCGTCAAAGCCCTGCTGGAATACGCAGGAGGATTCAACAGCAATGCCAACAAAAACGTCATCAGCATAGAACGCAAGACAAACGATGGACTCACCGTTCACACCGTCGAGGAATGGGACTTCGCCTCCTTTACCGTCCAAGACGGAGACAGCGTCAACGTCAAGGAAATCATCGACCGATACCAGAACATGGTCGAAGTAACCGGTGCCGTTTTCTATCCAGGACACTACTCCATCTCCGACCAATGCAACAGCGTACGCACCCTCGTGGAGAAAGCCGGCGGTACCTTGGAGAACGCCTACACCAACCTCATCGTCCTCTTCCGCATGAATGAAAATCGCACCCGTAGGGCAATGAGCATCGACCTTGCAGGCATAATGAACGGAAACGCACCGGATGTCATCCTTGAAAATGAAGACTCACTGGTCGTTTCGTCAGACGAAGAGATCACAAGAGCTCGCAAGTACCACATATATGGTCCGCTTGCAAAGCAAGGTGCGTTCCCTTATGTCGAGAACATGACACTGGAGGATGCCATCGTAGCTGCAGGAGGGCTGAAAGAAGAAGCCTTGCTGAGCAACATCGAAATTGCTCGCCGCCTGCACTACACAGACGAGCGAGACAGTACATACAACAAAAAAGCCAAGGTCTACACCTTCAATATCGAAGATGGACTTATCGTAAAAGAAGGGCAAAACTTCGAGCTAAAGCCTTTCGATGTAATTACCATTAAGAGAAACCCTGAGTATGCCGATGTAACCATCGTTAATATTGGCGGCGAAGTAAAATATCCCGGCAACTATAGCCTCCAGAGCAGAAAAGACAGACTAAGTGACTTGATAAAACGCGCTGGTGGACTGACAGATGCAGGCTTTGCCGAAGGAGCACGCTTTACCCGATCTATAAGCACAAACGAAAAGGAACGCTCTTTGCAACTCCTGGAAATAGCTCACAGCGCAGACACTATTGATGTAGAGAAGATCACAATCAAGGACAGATATTCTGTGGGCATTGATTTGGTTGGAGCAATGAAAAACCCTGGCGGCGCCAAGGATATCATCCTGCGGTCAGGCGACCAAATTACTATCCCACAACTCAACAACACTGTCCGCATCAGTGGAGAGGTGTTGTATCCCAATACTGTTCCGTATGTCGAAGACAAATCCGTGTCATACTACATTAACCAGGCAGGAGGAACCAACAGTAACGGACTTCGCAGCAAGGCATTCATCGTATATGCTAACGGACAGGTAAGCCGCATCAACCACGGGCGCGTTCGGCCTGGATGCGAGATTGTCATTCCCACAAAGCCAAAGAAAGAAGACAACGGCAAGAAGGCCTCCGTTGCCATAGCCGGCGTAAGTGCACTCTCCACCGTCGGAGCTGTCCTCATCAGTGCATTGAGAAAATAAGTCAGAGTACAAGGCTAAAATTTATCATAATGGAAGAACAGAAAGAAAGCATATTGGATTTGGCAAAAATCCTTTCACTGTTATTCAAGAAATGGAAAGTGTTTGCCATTTGTATGGTAGGTGTCATCATCTTCTCCCTTATCTTTGTATTCACAATACCACGCTACTACACCTGTCAGGTCATGCTGGCTCCTGAAGTCAGCAGCGGAGGGATGAACTCTATCCTAAGCTCGTTCGGCTTTGGTGAGCCGCAGACGACAAACGATGCCATCTCGCCCAATCTCTACCCCGACCTGATGAAGTCAAAGGACTTCATCGTCTCAATGTTCTCTGTCGAAATAACAACTTTAGACGGTTCAGTGACGACGACCTACTATGACTACCTGCAGAAGCACAGTAAGGATTCCTGGTATATGAAGTTCTATGGAAAGCTAAAAAAGACACTCAAGCCGAAGAAAGGCGAGACAAACACCTCAGGAGCAAAAGGGAAGACCTACTCCACCAGCTTTCTGCTGACAGAGAAGCAACATAAGATTGCAGAAATCATAAACGGGAAGATACAATATAACTACGACAAGAAAACTGGTGTCATATCGGTCATAGTCAATGACTTTGACCCGTTAGTATGTGCGCTGATAGCCGACACAGTCAGCAACAAGTTGCAAGACTTCATCATGGACTACCGCACAAAAAAAGCACGCAATGACCTTGAGTATGCCCAATGCATCTACACTCAGACAAAGGATGAGTACGAAATAAGCAACAGACAATATGTGGCTGCAGTAGATGCCAATTGGGACATCATCAACGAGACGGCTAAAGCACAACTTGAAGCATTGAACAACGACAAATCGATGAAATATCAGACCTTTGCCGCAGCTTCCCAGAAGTTGGAGGCTGCCAAAGCAAAGTTGCAGGAAGACACCCCAGTCATTACAGTCCTACAGGGAGCATCTGTCCCACAGAAACCAGCTGGTCCAAGGCGACTCTTAATCACCCTCTTCCTCATGGTCTTCGTCGCTTTCCTGTACACTGTATATCTTCTCTCCATCGACCAAAGCTGGAGGACCTAAACGCCAAATGGACATACTGATTCTGTCAATATTCGCCATAGTAACTGGCCTTTCACTTTTGGAAGACCATATGTCAGCGTGGCAGAAAGTCATCTTCCTCTTCTCCATCTGCATCGCCCTCATCTGCATCACCACATTCAAACCCATGACAACAGCAGATGCAGCCAACTACGAGAAGTACTTCTATTTCAACGACACTATTCTCTTCGAGACCATAACGGAGCCCACCTACATATATCTTAGCCGGCTTTACATATCGCTGGGCTTCGGTGTCATCTCTATTTTCCTGACCTATGCTCTGATAGCCATACCCCTCAAGTTTACGCTTTTCTGGAAGCTTACCCCCTTCATCTTCACCGCCATGATTGTCTATACAGGCATCTACTTTCCTATGCAAGATGTTGTACAGATACGTAGCGGCGTGGCCGTTGCCTTTCTACTATGGTCAATAATACCCTTGCAGGAAGGTCGATACCTGTGGGCAACCGTCCTCCTACTTACCGCCACCCTTTTCCACTACTCTAGCCTGGCCTTCCTTCCCATCCTCCTTGTTGGAAACATGAAAATTGGCAAGTTCTGGAAATGGACTCTCGCCATCAGCATACCAATCTGCATACTGCTCTACCTGGCAGGATTTGGAGCTGTCAATCTAATTCCAGGGGGAGCAATTGAAGGCAAACTGGAGCACTACAAGGAAGTTAGCGAAACCGGAGCCAGCCAAGACTATGTGCCATATAAGCAAATATCTTTCCTGGCCGAAATTGTCATGCTCTATCTTTTCATCTTCTTCTACGATACCATCCACCGCAACTGCCGCTATGCCCCAATACTCATTAAAGTGCTCGCCCTCGAGATGGGCTACCTCATCCTCTTCGCAGATATCGAAGTGTTGGGAAAACGCCTCCACGACCTCCTCGGCGCATTCGATGCAATTACCTTCAGCTGTCTACTCTACATCATAAGGCCTCGCTATGTGGCCCGCATAGGACTAGCTGCTTTCTGCCTTTTCCATTATATAGTGCATATGGTAAACGAGATATATTTCCACTAAACCTAACATATCGATATGAAGGCACGACTCATACTGACATTTCTAAGCATCCTATCCCTGCACATAACAAAGGCAAGCGAACCGCTGGGATTTCCCATCATCGCCGATTGTCTCCCTACGGAGCTCTACGACGACACCCGTTTCGCCGGCATACGGAAGGCGGGGTTCAATGCCATAATGGTCTGGCCGAAATCCATTCCGAACATCTACAAGGCACTTGACATGGCAGAAGCCCACAGACTGAAAGTACTCATATTCAACGTGGAAATAGAGAAGCGACCGGAGACCATAGTACCATCCATCAAGGACCATCCTGCCCTTTGGCAATACATTCTGGCCGACGAACCAAAGATGAAACGATGGCAAGAACTATACGACTTGCGGCAGCGCATATCAAGGCTTCATCCTAAAGGGCTGTGCTACATCAATCTCTTTCCCAACGCAGGCCAGTGGCTGCTCGACGACATCGGGGTAAAAAGATATTCCGAATACGTCAAAACCTTCTCCAGAATAGAACAGCCACAAATATCCTATGACTTCTACCCGGTACGAAAAGGAGGGAAAGTAAGCAATAACCAATGGTATGCCACCCTTGACGAGATTCGCAGCGAGAGCCAGCGCACGGGGAAACCTTTCTGGGCTTACATACTCTGCGTGCCACACGGACCCTATCCGATGCCTACCCTTGCTCATCTGCGACTGCAATGCTACGTCAATCTGGCATATGGAGCACAAGGCATCAGCTATTTCTCCTATGCCACTCCAGAGCCCACAAAGAGCCTCGACTTCCACGACGGACCTCTACTGCGCAATGGAAAGAAAGGCAAGACATATAAGACAGTCCAAAAGATGAACGCCGAGTTGAAGCCTGTAGCAAGCCTTTTCTGGCAAAGCAAAGTAACAAGCATCGAACATCGGAAGTGTATCAATGGCGAAGTCGTTGTGTCACACTTCGAGAAAGGAGGCAAACGCTATACATGCTTCGTCAATAAAAGCGCTGACAAGAATGTAACTGTAGGCCTTCGTCCTAACGACCACCTTTTACGTATACGCAAGAATCTGAAAACTGAACCAGTAAAGAGCGCATACACACTTGGAGCAGGAGATATACTTATCATGAGGGATAAATGACTGGCGTCGCTGCCATACTGATGATGAGAGACATGTGAAGAAACAGTCAGAATGTACATAAACAATCACTGCTAACTACTTACAATAAATGCCGTCGGTTCTATACATATTAGTAATATATGGTAGGGAAGCTGCAGATGTGGAGACCATGCGGACGCTATTTGCAGGTCATGAGGAACGGCTACGTCATCTGTTCATCTACGACAACTCACTCTTGCCACATACTCCTCCACAGGGTGTGGCACGTTATGTCCACGATCCATCGAACGGCGGGCTTGGCCGCGCCTACAACACCGCATGTAGCTACGCAGAAGCAGAAGGCTATGAATGGCTGTTGCTACTCGACCAGGACACGACGTTTCCAGCCGACGCCATAGACAAGTATGAGAGGGCCATAGCGACTCATCCAGAGACAAATATGATTGCGCCACGGCACATGGTGAATGGCGACAAGTACCTCTCGCCAACGCGCTACAGGATGAAGACATCGCACCTTCAGGACTCCACACTCACGGGCACCGTGGCTTTCAAGGATGCCTGTCCCATCAACAGCGGATTACTTGTCAGCGTCAAATCATTCATACAAGCAGGTGGATACGACGAGCCGGTGTGGCTTGACTTCTCAGACATACGCTTCATCGAGAAGTACCGCAAGCACTACAATACCTTCTACGTCATGCCAGACCTCATATGCCGACAAAACTACTCAGGGCTTGACACAGACCCCGAAAAGGTGTATCGCCGCTTCTGCATTTACCTGCAATGTGCCGCTGCCTTTCCAAGAGACAGCTGGACAGACACTCTTGCCTTGACCATAACGACGCTGCGGCCTACCCTCTCACATACCATCAGACAACGCACGCTCTGCTACCTGAAGGCCTATTTCAAATCTGGAATCGTGCATTGTTAACTATGAATTGATAACCATGAAAGTACTCGTTTTGATGTCAACATACAATGGGGAGAAATACCTCAGGGAACAGATAGACAGCATCCTTGGGCAAAAAGGTGTGGAGGTAAGTCTTCTCGTCAGGGACGACGGTTCAACCGATGCGACCCTGACGATACTCGACGAGTACAAAGCATCCGGACTGCTCGATTACTACTGCGGCAACAATCTCGGCCCGGCACGCAGTTTCATGCATCTGCTGCAAAATGCTCCTCAGTACGACTACTATGCCTTCTCCGACCAAGACGACAAATGGATGAACGACAAACTCCTCACCGCCATAACCTCGTTGGAGGGTCACGAAAGCGAGCCGGCACTATATTTCTCGCAGACACAACTCGTTGATGCCGGGCTGAACAATATACCAAGCGTCATAATACATCCTAAGCTGACTTTCGGGGAGTCGCTCATATATAAGTTCATCGGAGGTAGCACCATGGTGATGAACCACCGCTTGCGGGAGGCTGTGGGCAACTTCATGCCTGAGATAATGCCTATGCACGACATCTGGATTTACTCCATAGCGCTTGGCATAGATGCCTTCGTCTACTTCGACCCCACGCCTCATACACTTTACAGGCAACACGGCAATAACGCTGTGGGATTAGGACAGGGAGCTGCATACGAATGGAAGAAACGCTTCCGAAGGTTCACCACTAAGAACGACGAACGATACATGCAGGCCCGCGAGCTCTCCAATGGCTACCACGACAAGCTCACGGCACCCAATGCGGCATTACTCGAGCTCTTCCTCGAAGGAAAGACGAGTGCCGCCAAAAGACTCAGAATGCTGACATGTGGAAGCCTGCGCTGCGCAGACCGCACCACTCAGCTGCTCTTCTGGGTCAACCTCATCTTCAACAAATACTGACAAGACAATGGCCATTCCAAGAATCACCGTCATAACCATTTCCTACAATAGCTCCACCACGATAGAGGCGACGCTCGAGAGCGTGACGTCACAGAGCTATGGGAACTTGGAATATGTAGTCGTCGACGGAGGCTCCACCGACGGCACGCAGAGCATCATAGAAAGATACCGCGATCACATCTCGTTCTACGTCTCCGAACCTGACCGCGGCATCAGCGATGCCTTCAACAAGGGTATTGCACACAGCACTGGCGACCTCATCATATGCATCAACTCCGACGACCAGCTGCTGCCCGGAGCCTTGGAGAAAGTTGCCGCCTACTACGACGACGAGACGGACATATACAGTTGTGACCTCCTCCTGCTGGACACGAAGACTGGCGAGAAGCGCATTCAGCACCCGTCGACCAGCTTCCCCCTCATGCCCTTCTTCCGCAGGCCCGGGCATCAGGGCGTGTTCGTCACCCGTAAGGCCTACGGGCGGCTGGGTGGCTACAACACGTCGCTGCACTATACCATGGACCTCGACCTGCTCATGCGGGCCACTTCTGCCGGCATGAGATTCAAGCATGTGCCAGAACTGGTCTCGGTGTTCCGCTTGGGAGGAGCCACCAGCGAAAGCATCTTCAAGAAGAGGAAGGAGTATGTGGCTCTCATCCGCGGGAATGGCGGCTCATGGCTTCAGGCATACACCTTCTACGGCTTCCTCGTATGCACCCAGACGGTCAAGAAGGCGCTCCGTCTGACAGGCATCGACTGGATAAGAAAGATTAGATACAGGAAGGAGGACGCATGAACGCACATTACATTTCTGTCATCATATCCACATACAAGTGCGAGATGCCTGAGTATCTCGACAGGGCACTGAGAAGTATCTGGGACGACCAGAAGCGCAAGCCCGACGAGATTGTCCTGGTGGAGGACGGACCGCTTACGGAGGAACTCCAGAACATGATAGATGCATGGCGAGGGATACTGGGCAGCAAGTTTGTCGTCATAGAGAAGCCCGTGAATGAGGGTCTGGCAGCAGCCCTGAACGATGCAATCGAAGTGGCTCACGGCGACCTCGTCGCACGCATGGACAGCGACGACATCAGCCTTCCCGACAGGTTCATGCTTCAGGAAAAGTATATGGACGAGCACCCCGAGGTGGACATACTGGGCGGGTCCATACGCGAGTTCAACGACAAAGGCACCCTCTCGGCCGTTCAGCACTACCCCGCCACGATGCAGGAAGTGCTGCGGACGATGTACAAGGCTTCGCCTCTCGCCCATCCCACAGTCATGTATCGCTCGTCGTTCTTCAAGGCGGGCTACAGATACGTCAGTAAATACCACATCTGCGAGGATGTGACGATGTGGTATGATGCTGCGGCAGGCGGGCGGGTGATAAACAATCTGCAGGAGGTCCTGCTTGAGTTCCGGCGCAACCCCTCAGTCATGAGGCGGAGGAGCCGGGAGAAGGCATGGAGCGAATTCCTTGCCTACAACGACGGCATAAGGCGCCTCTATGGCAGGTACAGCTACAAGTACATCTACTCCTTCATGCGCCTGTGTTTCCGGCTCATGCCCAAGTCCCTCGTATCCCTCATCTACGACAGCAGGCTCAGGCGCATATTTGCCCAACACGGATAGCAGCCTTCTCCTGTAAAAATCCTTGACATTTTTAACCGACAGACTATAGTGAATCGACCGACACAAAGTAAGCCATCGACAAATGCATTATATTGGAATTGACAACGCATCGTAATACCTTGGCAATTCCTCTATAATGCGCCGGCAATTTCTCTACAGTGATTTTGTAACCCCAAACACCTTTTTACTGTTCTAAAACACGCTTCATCGGTGACATCTCGCTGGAGAGGGGCAAAAATCGCCCTTGTAACTTACTGAATATCACCTACCATTTGATTTAAGCCATTTTCTCGGCTTCCCTGGACAAAAGTGCCGCAAGGACCGAGATATGCGCCCGAAACGCTTACTTTTCGGAAAAATTATTGACAAGAATGCTGCCTGAAGTGGGCGCAGTTCTGCCATGGAAGAGTGGCAGATTCTACCTGACCAGGACCTTCTTCCCGCCAATGATGTTCACCCCTCTGAGCGGCTTGCTGAGGCGCTGACCGGCGAGGTTGACTATCGTCGAGCCTTGCCCCCAGATGGCAGCAGCAGACCCCTCACGACCGTCCTGGTTGTCCGACTCGTCGATTCTGCCCAAAGCGTCAATTATATCTGTCCCGAGGTATTCGGCCTTGATGGTTTCCTCGAAGACGTTTATCTTTATGCGGTAGTAGCCGTCACGGCTGATGGCCCATTTATAGTCCTCGGAACCGTTGTACCAGACCTGTTTCGCCGTAAGGATGGAGGCGTCTTGGGAGAAGGGATGCAGCACCTTCGGCCCCCAGCCATACTGTCCGTTTATCTTGAAACGCCTGGGCTCTTCGTTGTACGTATAGTTCTTCAGCTGGCCGGTCCATTCGAAGACGTTGGGGTCACTCTGGCTCTGCTCCATCAGCTTGCCTGCTGAAAGTTGCCAGCTCCCTTCTCTGTCGGTGCCCTTTCCTTGTTCATCTTCGACGCAACCTCCGCAGATCCATGCCTCGTACCATCGGGCGAAGAGTTCGCCCGTCACCTGTTTGCTACTGACATCGACCGTAAAACGATAGTTGTCTGCTTCAAAGAGGACAGCCCATTCCGCGCCGATGCTGTCGGTCTTCGACGTGTATTCCGCCTTATAGGTAACGATGTCGGTGTCGACAAGCTTAGGAGCATAGTATCGAGACGAGCTTCTCGGCGTATCCGTCGTAGTGATGTAGAGGTTGCCCGGGAGCAATTTGCCATGGAACTTAAACGTGTAAGTGCCGGAGACACTTGTCTGGAAGCGCGTCAACTCCTGCACTCCGCCTGGCACGGCAGAGCCACGCACATAAAGACGCGTCTGGGCCTGCATGAGGAGCAGGAAGCAAGGGGCAAGGAGCAGGAATATGAGGGAAAGGATGCGACGTTTCATGTTATGCCATTTCATTAAGCGGAACATTGATTGTGATGGGTGCAGAGAGGTCGTTCGTGCTGACGGTTATCGTGAGGGTCTTGGTCTCTTCGTCGTACGAGATGGATGATTCGTCAACGGCATTGCCATTGACCGTAATGCCTTCACGAATGAAGGAGGCAGGCGTGCCGAGGAACTCGACAGTCCATCTCCTCTCGGTCGGCATACCTTCAAAACTGCCTCGGCGACCCTCGATAATAAGAGTGACATTGTCGCCCGTACGGTCCTGCACGAAATCCGTCATCGTCCAGGCCGATGCCTTGTATTCCTGGCCCTCTCCCCTGTCCTCGTAGAGCTTGCCCCGGCCGCTTGCCCCGGGCACGACCTTGAGAATAATCTCACCCGGATCGCCCACAACCGTACGGCGTACGGGATAGAAAGGGATAACGCTGCCGGCACGATAGAACACCGGGAACTCATCGAGCGTATAGACATCATAGCTCGTCCGATTGCCCTCGACGAGACAAGACCTCGTGACATTCCACCACTTATCATCAGGAAGCCATATCATACGGCCCGAGACACCTTCACGACTTGGTGTATATATCGGGGCAACAAGCATGTCGTCTCCGAACATATACTCGTCCTCGTAGATATAAGCATTGCCGTCTTCCGGGTAATCATAATAGAGAGGGCGGCTCATGCCGATGCCCGTGTCGTAGGTTTCCCTTGCAGCCGTATAGAGATACGGGAAGAGACGATAGCGCATCCGTACAGTCTCTCTTAGCTGTTCGAAGTTTTGATACTTCCAGATGCGACGTTCCAACTTGCTGTCATTCGTTGCATGTGTGCGGAAGATGGGCGTATATGCACCAAACTGAAGCCAGCGAAGGAGGAGTTCCGGATCGTTATTCCCGCCCTGATGGCCGCCCAGGTCGTGTCCCCAATAAGCATAGAGTACGTTGCTCGCATTGCTCGTAAAGAAGATTTCATATGCCAGCATTGTCCAAGCCGCCCAGGTATCTCCGGAGAAGCATATGGGGTAACGATGTGACCCAAGCCCGCCCCACCGGTGATAGATTACGGGGCGAAGCTCCGGACGATTTTGTTGCATGTCCTCGAAGAACGTATGGTTGCACCAGAAGGTCTCGCCCAGGGTTTCAGAGCCTTCGGCGGGCGTGTAGCTCTTCTCCTGCCCATGCTTGCCGACGGTGAGTGCTTGCTGCCAGTCCAACCACCAGAAGTCGACGCCTTCCTGCTCGTGGGGGCGGATGATGTCCTTGAAGAAGTTCTTCATGAAGGTATAATCCTCGACCTTCCACTTTATAGTCTGTCCGGTCTTGTCGCCGAGGTCTGCGGCCAAGGCTTTGTAATAATCTTCATGAGTGCCTACGCCATCCGAGGGGTGAAGGTTGAGTGCAGTCTTCAATCCATGGTTGTGGATATAGTTGATGAGCGACTTGGGGTTGGGGATTCGACTGGTGTTCCAGCTCCATCCCGTCCAGCCGCTTTTGTGCCAGTCCATGTCCATGATGAGGACATCCATGGGAATGTCGTAGTTCTCCACATCCCTGACTATCTGTTGGAACTCGCTTTGGGTATATGCCCAATAGCGGCTGTACCAATAGCCGAAGATGTATTTCGGGGGCAGAGGCACGCGTCCTCCCACCTTCGTATAGTCCTGCAGACACTTCTTGTACTCGTGGCCATAGCCGAAGAAATACCAGTCGATGGCATTCTTGTCCACGGGATTTGCCCACCACATAATGCCATCATCGATGGGTTCCAAGGCGTAAGAGGTGCTGCCATCGCCCCTGAGCGACGAAGGGCTCTCGTCGATGATGCTCCATCCGGCACGCGAGAGGAGTCCTTTCTCCAGATCGCCACGCTTATTGTCGCCCCATGCCTGGTCGAGCGTACGGCAAGTGCCGAGCAGGTTCATCGAGTCGTCTTTGCCCGGGTACCAGATGATGTTCCTTCCGTTCAGCAGAAACGTGACCATCAGGTTATCGGGTTTCCTGTCGGTCGGCTTGAATTCGCTGCCTTCTTTATAGCGAAGCACGAGGTCGGAAGTCCTGATATAGAGATAGCCGTCGCTCGTTTCGGTAGTGAACTCAGGCACCGGCAGGCGTCGGTTCACGATGGAGAATGTGGCTCTGTCCTCGAACGAAGCGGTCGAGCTGTACTGGATACGAATCATCTGGCTCGTGAGAACCGTGAACCGGGCATTGCCTGAGGTGACTACAGCGGCTGGGTCGGCCACCGGATTAAGCACGTCATCTGCGCTCAAGGGCAACGTTGCCACGAGAAACAAGATAACGAGGAGATGGAATAATGGAAGTCTGATATTGCCCGTCATAATGGTTATGGACTACGCTTTAGTTGCATGCAAATTTACTTTTTTCCTGCCGAACATACAAAAATAACTTGTTGAAAAATGCTTTTCTTCACTTCATAAGTCCTTGGCAACACTATTTTCCGTCGTTTTCTTTGCAGGTTTCGGAGGAAATCCGTAACTTTGTGCGGCTTATAAATAATATAATTAAGGTATAGAAATTCATGTTTCGCATACTCTCACTTTTGCTGGCGATTCTGTGGTCGAGCTCGGCTATGATGCAGAACTTCACAAATCCCGTATGGCGAGGCAACTGGCCAGACCCGACTGTTTGGCTCGGCGAAGACGGCCGCTATCACTGCCTCGCCACCAATCCCACTCGTTCGCTGGTGAGCGACAACCTGTTTAATTGGGAAATGTCGAATGTTGCTCCCATCAACATCGAGTCTTGGGGAAAGATGCAAGCCATCAGTCGAAACTATTGGGCCCCTGATGTAGCAACTGTTGCAGGCAAGCGTAATCTATATTTGACTCTTTACAACAGCGCGGAAGACAGTAATATCGGAGTCTTACGGGAATATGCTCCATGTCAATTCCAGTTTGTCGGCATCATTACCAGTGGCCGAGAAACGGGCATTCACGACACGATAGACCCTGAGGTGGTTACCGACCCGAAGACGGGAAAAGTGTGGCTCTTCTTCGGTTCCGTAGGTGGCATTCACCGCATCGAACTCGAAAAGGACGGACTTTCCTTGAAGGAAGGAGCGAGGTACGAGCATGTGGCTGGCCTGAAGGTTGAGGAGAATCCCAACCGCTCGAAGGTCTTCGAGGGCTCGTATCTGCATCAGCACGGCAAGTACTGGTACCTCTTCGTCAGCTCCGGTTTCTTTGGAGACCACACCTATCAGTTGAAAGTTGGTCGCGCAAAGAAGCTGACCGACAACTTTGTCGATAGAGAAGGCAATCTCATGAAGGAAGGCTTTGCCACGACAGTACTTCATAGCGACGAAGGCGACCAGTTCTATGGTCCAGGTCACTGCGGCGAGATATTCAAGGCGAAAGACGGAAACGAGTATATCTTCTACCATTGCCACGTAGCGGGAAGCCGCAGACAAGGCAGCCGGCCGCTCTTCATCTCTCAAATCAAATGGGATAAAGAAGGCTGGCCATACGTTGAAGGAGGCAAGCCGCGATGAGGCATCCACAAACGCGGCACGCCGAATGAGCCAACGCGGCACGCCGAGTTGACAGACGCAACAGAACAGAGACAATAAACAACTGAACAATAAATAATAATTCGTTAATTCATAAATTACCATGACACTCATCAAATCCATCTCTGGCATCAGAGGCACCATCGGAGGCAGAGCAGGCGACACGCTCAACCCTCTCGACATCGTGAAGTTCACATCAGCATACGCCACCCTCATCCGTCGCACCACGACGGTGGAAAGCAACAAGATTGTGGTCGGAAGGGATGCACGCATCTCCGGCCCAATGGTAAGGAATGTGGTCTGCGGCACGCTCATGGGCATGGGATTCGACGTGGTCGATATAGGTCTCGCCACTACGCCTACCACCGAAATCGCCGTCACCATGGAAGGCGCATGCGGTGGCATCATCATCACAGCCAGCCATAATCCCCGCATGTGGAACGCTCTGAAGCTACTCAACGCTCGTGGCGAGTTCCTCAACAAAGAGGAAGGCAACGAGGTGCTCCGCATCGCCGAAGCCGAAGACTTCGAGTACGCTGATGTAGACAACCTGGGTTCTTACCGCGAGGACAACACTTACGACCAAAAGCACATTGACCTCGTGCTCGGACTCGACCTGGTGGACGTGCAGGCCATCCGCAGCGCAAACTTCCGTGTAGCCTTCGACAGCGTCAACAGCGTTGGCGGTGTCATCCTGCCGAAGCTGCTCGAACAGCTCGGCGTAAAGACCGTCACGGGTCTCTTCACCGAACCGACTGGCGACTTCCAGCACAACCCAGAACCCCTCGAAAAGAACCTCGCCGACATCAAAGCCTTGATGCAAAAAGGCGAGCACGACATCGCGTTCGTCGTTGACCCCGATGTGGACCGCCTCGCCCTCTTCTGTGAAGACGGCACCATGTACGGCGAAGAGTACACACTCGTCACGGTGGCCGACTACATCCTGCAGCACACGCCAGGCAACACCGTCAGCAATCTCAGCTCAACCCGCGCCCTTCGTGACGTCACACGCAAGTATGGATGCGAGTACAACGCTGCCGCCGTGGGCGAAGTCAATGTGGTAACGAAGATGAAAGAGACAGGTGCCGTCATCGGCGGAGAAGGGAACGGCGGCGTCATCTACCCGGCGGCTCATTACGGCCGCGACGCTCTTGTAGGCATCGCCCTTATCCTCACCTATCTGGCAAAGAAGGGAATGACGGCCAGCCAGCTGCGTGCCACCTATCCTCCCTACTTCATCGCCAAGAACCGCATCGACCTGACTCCCGAGACGGACGTGGATGCAATCCTCGCTAAAGTCAAGGAAATGTACGCCAGCGAAGAGGTGAACGACATCGATGGGGTTAAGATAGACTTCCCCGAGAAGTGGGTCCACCTGCGCAAGAGCAATACGGAGCCCATCATCCGCGTCTATAGCGAAGCCGCAACGATGGAGGATGCCGACGCCCTCGGCAAGCAGATCATGGACGTGGTCTACAGCATGGCAGGCAAATAAATGCTTTCAGGTTACAACCTCACAACCTAATAACCTATTGACCTAATAACCTCATACTCATGTTAACACAAATCATAAACGGCAAGATCCTGACGCCGCAGGGATGGCTCCGAAACGGAAGCGTCATACTCAGAGACAGCAAGATTCTGGAGGTGACGAACTGCGACCTTGCCATCATCGGAGCTGACCTCATCGACGCAAAAGGCATGTATGTCGTGCCAGGATTCATCGACATGCATGTCCACGGAGGTGGCGGCAGAGACTTCCAAGAAGGCACGCCCGAGGCCTTCCGGGCAGCTGCTGCAGCTCACGCAAAGCACGGCACCACCAGCATCTTCCCGACGCTCAGCAGCAGCACGGTGCCCATGATCGAGAAGGCAGTAGAGACCTGCACCCAACTCATGCAGGAGAAGGACTCGCCCATCCTCGGTCTTCACCTCGAAGGACACTACCTCAATCCCACAAAAGCCGGCGCGCAGCAAATGGATTGGATAAAGAATCCTGACCCAAACGAGTACATCCCCATCGTGGAAAACTCGGCATGCCTTGCACGCTGGGATGCTGCTCCGGAGCTTCCAGGCGCTCTGCAGTTCGGCCGCTACTGTGCGGAGAAGGGCATCCTGCCAAGTATCGGACACACAAATGCTGAGTACGACGACGTGAAAGCTGCTTTCGAAGCCGGCTTCACCCACGTCACGCACTTCTACAACGCCATGCCCGGCTTCCACAACAAGATGGGCTACAAGTACGAGGGCACGGTCGAAAGCGTCTACTTGATTGACGACATGACCATAGAGTGCATTGCGGACGGCATCCACGTCCCGCCCACAATCCTCCGCATGGCGTACAAGATAAAGGGCGTAGAGCGCATGGCTGTCATCACGGACGCACTCGCTGTGGCAGCAGCACCGCCCGATGCGAAGGCTTTCGACGACCGTGTCATCATCGAGGATGGTGTCTGCAAGCTCGCCGACCGCAGTGCCTTGGCAGGCTCCATCGCGACGACCGACCGCCTGGTCCGCACCCTTGTGCAGCAGGCAGAAGTGCCCCTGGAGGACGCAGTACGCATGGCAAGCGAGACGCCGGCGCACATCATGGGCGTCTTCGGCAGGAAAGGCGCACTGTCCCGCGGCAAGGATGCCGACGTGCTGGTGCTTGACGAGAAGCTCAACGTCCGCTGCGTATGGCAGATGGGCAAGATAACATGGAACACACTCTTCTGATTCCCAAGCCAAAAACCCTGATACTTCCACCCTAAACACACTGATTAAGCATGAAGACCATACGCCGCCTGTGGCAGAAAGCAATGCGTAACACGGCCCTCCGCGAGAGGCTTCGCATCATCATCTTCCAGAGCGATACGCCGCTCGGAAAGGCATTCGACGTCGCGCTCCTGTGGTGCATCGTGGCAAGCATACTGCTTGTCTTCATCGAGAGCCTGCCTGGGCTGCCTCTCCTCTCTAAGAAGATACTCACCGTGCTTGAGTATGCCTTCACTTTCTTCTTTACCCTCGAGTACCTGTGCCGCCTCTATTGCTCCGACAAGCCACGCGATTATGCCCTGAGCTTCTTTGGCATCATCGACTTGCTCAGCACCCTTCCGCTCTACATCGGATGGATTTTCGGCCCTGTGCGCTACCTCATGATAGTGCGCACTTTCAGGCTTATCCGTGTGTTCCGCGTGTTCAAGCTCTTCAGCTTCCTGCAGGAAGGCGACTTGCTAATGCGCTCCTTGATACTGAGCGCCCCGAAGATTGGCGTCTTCTTCCTCTTTATGGTCATCCTGGTCATCAGCATGGGGACCATCATGTTTATGGTGGAAGGGAGCATACCGGGCACGCCTTTCACCGACATCCCCACGAGCATCTACTGGGCCGTAGTGACGATGACGACCGTGGGCTACGGCGACATTGCTCCGTCGACGTTCTTCGGACGCGTGGTCAGCGCATTGGTGATGCTCATGGGCTACACCATCATGGCAGTCCCGACCGGCATCGTCAGTGCACAGATGGTACATGACCACAAATCGAAACGTAAGCCAGAGAGCTGTCCCGAGTGCGGCTCTCCCCTGCCAGCCAAGGCACATTACTGCCCGTTCTGTGGGTTGAAGCAAGAGAAAGAATATCTTCCTGCACAAGATAACACAATTAAATGATTGCAGCATCATGATGATTCAATTGCAGCATCATGAAGATTCAATTGCAGCATCATGATGCTGCAACGAACATAATACGCCGGATATGACAACAGAGATTATTGCAAGAGTCGAATCACTACGGGAGTACTTGCGAGAGAACGACCTGCATGCCTTCATCTTCCCAAGCACAGACCCGCATCAAGGCGAGTACGTTCCCGAGCATTGGCAGACGAGGCAATGGATAAGTGGCTTCGATGGAAGTGCCGGCACAGCCGTCGTTACCCTGGACGACGCAGCCCTTTGGACAGACAGCCGCTATTTCATTGCCGCTGAGCAGCAACTCGAGGGCACTCCCTTCCGGCTGATGAAGGACGGACTGCCCGATACGCCCACCATCACAGAATGGCTCACCCATACGATGAAGGGCGGCACGACTGTTGGCATCGACGGCAACGTCTTCACCCTCTCCGACATCAAAGCCTTGGCCGAAGAGCTTGGAAAGGCCGGCATAGGGCTCCGGACGGACCTCGACCCCGCTGAAAAGCTCTGGACGGACCGACCGCCCATCCCTAAGCATAAGGTTGAGATTCACCCCCTCAAGTACGCCGGCGAAACGGCCGAAAGCAAGATAGCACGCGTCCGTCAGGCTCTGAGGGAGCAGCACATCGACGGCATCGCCGTCTCCGCCCTCGACGACATCGCCTGGCTCCTCAACCTCCGAGGAAAGGACGTACACTGCAACCCCGTCTTCGTCAGCCACATCGTCCTCACCTTGGACCGCCTTACCCTCTACATCGACAGCGAGAAACTCGACGGGCAGACGGCTGAATACCTCAGAGGACTTGGCGTAGAGGTCAAGCCCTACAGCGAGTTCAAGCCGTCGGACTGGAGTCATCTGCCTGCCGCTTCACCCATCCCCGCCATGAAGTCCATCAAGAATGACACGGAGATCGAGGGTTTCCGAAAGGCCATGAAACGCGACGGAGTGGCAATGGTGCGGTTCCTTCGCTGGCTCGAAACGGCTGCAGGCGAGACGGAGATGAGCATCGACCGCAAACTCACGACACTGAGAGCAGAGCAGCCTCTCTACAGAGGATTGTCGTTCGACACCATAGCTGCCTACGGCCCACATGCTGCCATCGTCCACTACGAAGCCTCGCCTGAGACGGACGCAAGGCTCGAACCTCACGGCCTGCTCCTGCTCGACAGCGGCGCACAATATCAGGACGGTACGACCGACATCACAAGAACCATCGCCCTCGGCCCGCTCTCCGAAGAGGAACGCCTCGACTATACTCTGGTCCTGAAGGGGCATATACGGTTGGCAACGGCGCGCTTCCCCGACGGCATCAGCGGCACACAAATCGACGCACTGGCAAGGTCTCCGATGTGGCAATACGGCATCAACTACGGACACGGCACAGGACACGGTGTCGGCTCCTACCTCTGTGTCCACGAAGGCCCTCACCAGATTCGCCACACATGGAAGCCGGCACCGCTCCATGCCAACATGACGGTCACCAATGAGCCAGGTATCTATCGCGAAGGGAAGCATGGCGTACGCATCGAGAACACCATGCTTGTCGTCGCAGACGGGCAGACCGAGTTCGGCAAGTTCCTGCGGCTGGAGCCCCTCACCCTCTGCCCCATCGACCTCACCCCCGTCCTCTGGGACATGATGACGCCGGAAGAGATGACTTACCTTAATAATTACCATAAGAAGGTATATGACGAGCTCTCGCCCTACCTGACGGAAGAGGAGAAGAAATGGCTTGCCAGCCCCCTCCTCGCTTCCCCCTTGGGGGAGTGCCTCATGACAGAAACTCATAACAATTAAATAATAACATTCCCCCAGAACTTATCTCCTCACCCAAAGGGGGAGGTCGGGAGGGGGCTTATACTATGGCAATAATCAAGACTCTCAAGGGGATGCCCGCACCCCGATTCGGCAAACACTGCTACTTCAGCGAAGGCGCAGTGATAGTGGGCGACGTAGAGATGGGCGACGACTGCACCGTGTGGTTCAATGCCGTCATCCGTGGCGATGTCCACTACGTAAAGATAGGCAACCGCACGAACATACAGGACAATTCCTGCATCCACACGCTCAATGGGAAGGCTCCCTGCGTGCTCGGCGACGACGTAACCATAGGGCACAGCGTCACGCTGCACGGCTGCGAAGTCAAGGATGGCGCGTTGGTAGGTATGGGAGCCACAGTGCTCGACCACGCGGTGGTAGGATGTGGAGCCATCGTAGCAGCAGGCGCATTGGTCCTGAGCAACACCATTATCGGCGACGGCGAACTGTGGGGAGGCGTACCCGCCAAGTTCATCAAGAAGGTTGACCCTGCCCAAGCACAGGAACTCAACAAGACTTACGCCCGACACTACATAGAGTACAGCGACTGGTACCGTGAGGCAGACAGCAACCCCGCCTGCACACAGAACATCACTACAAGCGAAGATTACATCACACCACCTCTTAACTCATAACTATGAACACAAGACTCCTGCCAGCGCTCCTATGCCTGTGCCTCATTGCATGCAATTTGCAGAAGAAGGCTGAGACGAAGACAAGCATCGTGACGAACCCTATCCCGCTGAAGCTTGGCGACCCCTACCTGCTCCACGCCAGCGACGGGCGTTACTATATGTACGGAACATCACTCGCCGACGGCTTCGAAGCCTTCGTGAGCGACGACCTCATCCAGTGGGACTCCTGTGGTCAGGTGTATCGCGGCGGCGACTCCTCGCAGTGGAACATCGATTGCTTCTGGGCGCCTGAGGTCTATGAGCGACAGGGCAAGTTCTATCTCTTCTATAGTTCCAACTACAGAGAGAACCCGACGAACGAAGGCGAGAACTTCAAGATAGGCGTCGCCGTCAGTGATTCTCCTGCAGGTCCCTTCACCGACCTCTACGACAGACCTATCTTCAATCCGCCCTACCCCATTATCGATGCCAATGTCTTCTTCGACGACGAACAAGGCAAATGCTATCTCTACTTCAGCCGCTGCTGCTACAAACACAGCGTGGACAGCGAGATTGCCGACAGCTTGCGCGAGGCCGGAGTGTTCCAGGAGATAGAGGAAAGCTGGGTATATGGTGTGGAGCTAAAGCCTGACTTCAGCGGCGTGATAGGTGAGCCGGTATTGCTACTCTGCCCTCCGAAGGAACTTTCCGACAGCCAAAGCGAATGGGAAAGCCGAAGTGCCACGCATGGCGAGGTGAATCGACGCTGGACGGAAGGCAGCTTCCTGCTGCGCGAAGGCGACATATATTATATAATGTATAGCGCCAACCACTACGGCGGACAGTACTACGCGGTCGGCTATGCCACCTCCGACAACCCTCTCGGGCCCTTCACCAAGGCCGAGAACAATCCTGTCCTGCAGGAAAACGTCAGCTGCGGCGGGCAAGTCATGGGCACTGGGCACAACATGGTGCTCGCCATGCCGGATGGCCAGCGCTACTGTGTCTATCATGGTCGCATGGCAGACAATCCCGACGAGCGCGTCGTGCTGATTGACAAACTTAACATTGACGAGGAGGGTGTTACTGTCGAAGGTCCTACAACAGATGCTCAAGAGATTGTCCGCTAAGTGGAGCTTGGTCCTCCTGATGTTTGTCAGCCTTCCTGCCTTTCCTTTGGGGTACAAGCTGACTGGCTCCGTCATAGGCACACCCAAAGGCTATGACTATGACAGGAATGCCAGTTCTTCCACCGTAAACATTGCTGCCTGGGCTTTCGACGGCAACCTCTCGACCTTTTTTGCAGCCGAGACGACGGACGGAGGTTGGGCAGGACTGGATTTAGGCAGGACGTATGTCATCACGAAGGTAGGCTATGCTGCCAGCACACGCAACAATGGTCCGCAACGCACTGTACTTGGCCTGTTCGAGGGTGCTAACGAACCGGACTTCTCAGACGCGCTTCCGCTCTTCATGATTAAGGAAGCAGCGCCGTCGGGAACACTAACCTTTACCGACATCAATGTGTCGCGAGCCTTCCGGTATGTCCGCTACAAGGGCATAGCAGGCACCCGTAGCACAGTGGCCGAACTGGAGTTCTGGGGCTACTATTCAGCAGGGACCGACAAGCAGTTCTATCAGGCGACGAACCTGCCAACGGTGGTGATTCACACTGCCTCCGGCAAAGACCCTGTCGATAAAGTCAACGACCTGCCGTCGCACATTAGCATCATTTCCGACGGCGGACAGACCATCAAGGAGCAAGACGGCACATCGCGCCTGCGAGGGAACCACTCGATGACATTCCCTAAGAAGCCGTACCGCATCAAGTTCGACACGAAGACTCGACCGCTTGACGCCAAGGCAAAGGCACGGAAATGGGCACTCATCAACAACTACGGCGACAAGACTTTGCTCCGGAACTGTCTGGCCTTCGAGATCAGCCGCCGCATAGGCATCGGCTATACCCCTTACTGCCAGCCCGTGGATGTATTTATGAACGGCGAATACAAAGGCTGCTACCAGTTCTGCGACGTCATTGATGTACGCAGGGATCGTGTGAACATCATCGAGATGGACAGCACCTGCACGGAAGGCGAACTGCTGACGGGCGGCTACCTAATCGAGATTGACAACTATGCCTCGCAGGAACCTAAGAACTTCACCTCGGCGCATTCCACGCCAGTCACTGTGAAGTATCCCGACGAGGATGAAATCATGGGCGTACAGTTCAACTATATCAAGCAATACTACAATAGCTTTGAGAACTCCTTCTACCGCACCAACTGGAAAGACCCTGAGGCGGGCTACCGACAATACCTCAACCTGCCGAGCTTCCACCGGCACTTCCTCGTGGGAGAACTATCGGGGAACACCGACACATACTGGAGCACCTATATGTACAAGGACCGCGAGGAGACACAGTTCTTCGTAGAGCCTGTCTGGGACTTCGACCTTGCTTTCGAGAACGACAACCGCACCTACCCTATCTGCAACCTTGCGGACTACGTCTATCGCACAAAGGGCTCGACGGCCGGCAACTTCAAATACTTCGTGGACCGCATAGTCATTACGGACACAGGCTCAGCTGCCGACCTGCGGGACATGTGGGCAAACCTCAGATACTTTGGAAGCATCGACGAGGAATCGCTCTGTGCCTATGTAGACAGCATGGCAGGCGAGCTGGCGGAATCGCAACAGCTCAACTTCATACGCTGGCCTATCATGAACACAAGGGTACACCAGAACCCGAAGATCTGGGGCAGCTATGAGGCGGAAGTGCAGAACGTCAAGGACTACATTGTTCGCCGGATTGACTGGATGGACACGAAGCTAAGGTACAACGAAGAGGATTTCGCCAACCGAATCGATGGAACGGAGGAGGAGGAAAGGTTGCAGCCTGAGATACACATTTGGGGACGGCGCATCTTCATTGCCGGCATACCTGGAGGCACGCCCTACCGCGTCTTTTCACCTCAGGGCGTACTCGAAGCCCAAGGCATCACCGGCGAGCAAGGCCCCATGCTCAGCACTGGTCTGCACATCGTCAGCATCGACGGCATCGCAGAAGGCCAGAGTCTGCTCGTAAGATAACTGTCCGAACCGGCCATTAAACGCCCCTTCACCACTCGCTTCCTTACCCTTTTTCCTTATCCCCGTCACTATGCAGAGGTGTAAAAACAAGGATGAAAGGGGGGAAACAGGAAAGGGGAAAACCTGATGACCTGTTCGGGATTATTGCCGTCCGGCTAATCCGGGGGCGTTCTTCATACGTTTACTGTTTGATGGTAGGCTCTGACGTCCTCAGTCGCGGCCGAAAATGTCGCGCGTATAAACCTTGTCCTTCACGTCGTCGAGCACAGGTTCGTAGCGGTTGGCTACTATAGCTTGCGACTGCTGCTTGAAGGTCTCGAGGTCGTTCACTACGCGGGAGCCGAAGAAGCTCTCGCCGTCGGCAAGCGTAGGCTCGTAGATGATGACCTCGGCCCCCTTGGCTTTGATGCGCTTCATGATGCCCTGGATGGCCGACTGACGGAAGTTGTCGCTGCCGGCCTTCATGGTGAGACGGAAGACGCCTATGACGCAATGCTGCTCGCTTTCGCTGTTCCATTGGGCATTCTCGCTATAGTACCCCGCCATGCGGAGCACGGCGTCGGCAATGTAATCCTTGCGCGTGCGGTTGCTCTCCACGATGGCCGTCATCATCTGCTGCGGCACGTCCTGGTAGTTGGCCAGCAGCTGCTTCGTGTCCTTTGGCAGGCAGTAGCCGCCGTAGCCAAACGAGGGATTGTTGTAATGCGTGCCGATGCGTGGGTCGAGACCTACACCGCGGATGATGGCCCTTGGGTCCAGGCCCTTCACCTCGGCATACGTGTCCAGCTCGTTGAAGTAGCTTACGCGCAGGGCCAGGTAAGTATTGGCAAAGAGCTTGACTGCCTCTGCCTCCTTCATGCCCATGAAGAGCGTGTCGATATCTGGCTTCTCTGCACCCTCTTGAAGTAGCTTTGCGAACGTCTCGGCATGGGATTTCGCCTCCAGATTGCCGATGGCAGTGATGGCGGCATTCTCCTCTGTGAAGTTAGCATCACTGATTTCGATGATCTTGGGATAGCCGACGATGATGCGGGAGGGATACAGGTTGTCATAAAGCGCCTTGCTCTCGCGCAGGAACTCCGGCGAGAAGAGCAGGTTGAACTTTTTCCCCTTCAGTTCAGGCTTATAGAGGAACTTGAGGGCATACTTGGCGTAGAGGCTCCTGCAGTATCCCACGGGAATGGTCGACTTGATGACCATCACGGCATCCGGGTTGACGCTGATGACGAGGTTTATTACGTCTTCGATGTGATGGGTGTCGAAGAAGTTCTTCACCGGGTCGTAGTTCGTCGGCGCTGCTATTACCACGAAGTCGGCATCCCTGTAAGCCTCGGCACCATCCAGCGTGGCTTTGAGGCGCAAGTCCTTTTCCCTGAGATATTTCTCGATGTACGCGTCCTGAATGGGCGATATGCGGTTGTTTATCTTCTCTACCTTCTCTGGCACGACATCGACGGCCGTCACCTCGTGATGCTGACTGAGCAGCGTGGCGATGGAGAGTCCGACGTAACCCGTACCGGCAACTGCTATTTTAAGTTCACTGAAGTCTCTCATATCGATAACTTATGTTCGTTTCGATGCAAAGGTACAAAAAGATTAGGGATTAGTGATAAGGGATTAAGGATTTTTTCGTATCTTTGCAAATAAATAGGCACTGGCCTGAGGCTGCAGGTCAATAAAGTAAATGACATTCGGAGACATCATAGGGCAGGAAGAGGTGAAAGAGCACCTGCATCGGCTGCTGCACGAGAACAAGCTGCCGCATGCAATCATGTTCTGCGGGCCTAAAGGCGCAGGCAAACTGCCCTTGGCATTGGCCTTCGCACAGATGCTCCTATGCCAGAACCCCGCCGACGACGGTGCCTGCGGCCTATGTTCCGACTGCCAGATGTCGACTCTATGGACACATCCCGACCTGCACTTCTCCTTTCCCATATATAAGGGCAAGAGCGGCGACAAGCCTGTCTCGGACGACTTCCTGCAGGAATGGCGCGAGCAGATAAGCCTTTCTCCTTACTTCGACATCGAGGACTGGCTCGAGGATATAGGGGCGGAGAATCAGCAGATAGTCATTTACGTCCAGGAGAGCGACAACCTGCGAAGGAAGCTGATGCTCAAGGCAAGCCAAGGAGGGCGCAAGGTCGTGGTCCTGTGGCTGCCGGAGCGCATGAACGAACAGACAGGCAACAAGCTGCTAAAGCTCATCGAAGAGCCTCCCATAGGCACTCACCTCCTGCTGGTCAGCCAAGAGCCCGACCTCGTACTGGGCACCATCCAGAGCCGCGTGCAGCGAATCAATGTGCCGGCCCTGCCTGAAGATGTCATCAGCAAGGCATTGCAGGAGCGCCGAGGCATGCAGGCCGACGACGCGAACAGGCTTGCACACATCGCTCAAGGGAGCTACACAAATGCCCTGAAACGCATCCGGAGCGACTCGGAACAGCATCTCTTCTTCGACCTATTCGTGCAACTGATGCGCCACAGCTATGCCCGTCGCATCAAGGAGATGCATCAGTGGTCGCTCACCGTAGCTGAGCTCGGGCGTGAAAGGCAGAAGAGAATGCTCGGATACTTCCAGCAACAATTGCGCGAGAACTTCATATACAACTTCCAACAAGCAGAAATAAATTTCCTCGGACGCGAGGAGGAGAACTTCAGCACACGCTTTGCGCCGTTCATCAACGAACGCAATGTCATCGGCATCATGGATGAGCTGAGCTGTGCCGAACGCGACATCGCACAGAATGTCAGCGCACGGATGGTGTTCTTCGACCTTGCGCTGAAAATGATAGTACTACTTAAACATGGATAAGCAATACCAAAGTGGCGACGGCGGACATGGCTTCGCAGCACAGAGCGCCAATACGGGGCACTATGCTCAGCTCAATACCTACGACTATCTGGCTGATGTGCCTGGCAACAACGAGACGACGGACCTCGTCGAGGTGCAGTTCAAGAATACGCGAAAGGCTTATTACCACAACCCCGACAAACTGCCGCTCAAGAAGGGCGACGTAGTGGCTGTCGAGGCAAACCCCGGGCACGACATCGGCGTAGTATCGTTGACGGGCAAGCTCGTAACCCTGCAGATGAAGCACGCAAACCTGAAGCCGAACGAGGAGATACGCAAGATCTACCGCCTGGCTCGCGAGAACGACATGGAGCGCTATGCCGAGGCAAAGGCCCGCGAACACGACACGATGATTCAGAGTCGCCAGATTGCGAAGGACCTTGGCCTTGAGATGAAGATAGGCGACGTGGAATATCAAGGCGATGGAGGCAAGGCCATTTTCTATTACATTGCCGATGGCCGCGTCGACTTCCGCCAACTCATCAAGGTTCTGGCAGACGCCTTCCACGTCCGCATCGAGATGAAGCAGATCGGGGCAAGGCAAGAGGCTGGTCGCATCGGCGGTTTCGGTCCCTGCGGACGCGAGCTGTGTTGTGCCGGATGGATGAAGAACTTCCAGAGCGTAGGCACGGGAGCGGCACGCTTCCAGGACTTGAGTCTCAACCCGCAGAAGCTTGCAGGGCAGTGCGCAAAGCTGAAGTGCTGCATGAACTACGAGGTCGACCAGTACGTCGAGGCATCCCGCAAACTGCCGCCACGCGACATGATTCTCTACACGCAGGACTCTGAATACTTCCACTTCAAGGCAGACATCCTGTCCGGACAGGTCACTTACTCCACCGACAAGCGCAACGCAGCCAACCTCGTCACCATCAGCGCCGAGCGTGCCAACGCCATCATCGAGATGAACAAGCGCGGCGAGAAACCTGTCTCTCTGGAGGAGGGCGGACACAAAGAGCCGGAACGTCCCGTCGACCTCGCTACTCAGGAGGACGTGGGCCGCTTCGACAAGAAGAAGCGCAAGAAGAAGCATAAGAACAAGTCGCATCATAATGACAAGCGTCCGGAATGATGCACCGAGCTCTCCTCCTCCCCATAATCACCCTGACATTAGCTGCCTGCACCGAAGGCACGCTGCTGCACTGCTACAAGCCACTGCCTGCCGACGGCTGGGACAGGCGCGACACCATCTGCTTCGACGTGCCAGAAGCCGAGACGGACATCAGCGGGACGCTCTTCGTAGGACTCCGCACGACTGCGAACATCGGCATCCGTGACATAGTGATTGCCGTAGAGCAGACCGGCGAGACATTGAGCCGCAGCCGCGTGGACACGATTCGCTACGCCCTGACAGACGCCGAAGGCAAAGCCCTGACGGGGGGAGTCAACACGCACCAGTATGAGACTCAGCATATTCCATTCCACATCCAGAAGGGACAAAGCTGCACTGTCCGCATCCATCACCTTATGACAAGAGAGGTGATTCCGGGCTTTACGGAGGTGGGCATCAGGATAAGCCAAGACTGACGTCAGCATGCCCCCGCCGAGGCATTAGTATTCCCCGGCCGATGCAATAGCATTCCCTGGCCTATGCAATAGTATTCCCTGGCCTATGCAATAGTATTCCCTGGCCTATGCAATAGTATTCCCCTGCAGAGGCACTTGCATACCCGATTCAACCCAAATCGGTCATTCTGTCCTTACAACAAAAAGGAATCCCCGACACACACGCCGTGCATCGGGGATTCCTTTCTTTAGCAGTTAGTTGAAGCTATTGTTACTCTTCGCCCCAGATATCCCAGGAAGCATTTTCCTTGGTCAAGGCATTCCCGCCATTAACAGTATCTTCACTGATTGGCATGCTCAAAGCCAGAATCTGCATTGCCTGAGCCTCTTCCAGCTCAATAGCAGGACTGATATAAGTCTTCTTCATCTTTATTATGTTTTATGTGTTGTTTATGGATTTCTGATTAGGATAAGCCCCCTCCGCAAGGGAGGGGACCGTATGATTTACTTGAGAACCTTCTTGCCGCCCACGATGTTGATGCCGTTCTGCACCTTCTGGAGGCGCTGGCCAGCAAGGTTGTAGATGGGCTCATTAGAGTCCTTAACCTTAATGTCCTTAATGCCAGTAGCGTCGTTGAACTCGAAGCCATAGAAGCCCTTGACATCGCTGCCGGCAATCTTCAGATAGCCCTTGCCTGCGGGGATGATGGTGGTCGGCTCTGCCTTGTAGAAGCCTACGCCATCTGCGCCGTTAGCCAGTATGTACTGTGTGCCATCGGCTGTGACACCACCTTCGCCTGTAGCAGCGATGAGCTCGTTGCCGGTCAGTGCGGGAGCTTCGTCTGTGTAGTATGGCAGCTTGTAGGAACCGGCAGCGCCCTTCATAACAACTGCACTGCCTACGGGAATCTTTGTTACCTGCGTCAGGTTAGCCCATCCTTCGGGAGCAATGCTTACGCTGTATGCTGTGAGTTCATCTTCGGCGAAGCTGCTCATGTCAATAGGCTGCTCCATGGGAACGTAGGTTGCATAGCCGTCGCTGCCCATGTAGAACATCTCGGCGGTATTGTCCTTGCCTACGATGCAGAAGCCGAACACCATTGCCTTGCTGCCTCCGTTG